>CALCVP010000059.1 GCA_937907705.1 uncultured Prevotella sp.
GTTGCTCAGGATTTTATAAAAACATTAATATATAGTGTTGCGGAATTAAGGTAAATGTAAATATTGCTGTGAGCAACAGATAGAGTAGAAAGTTGATCTTTTTCATTGTATTCACGTTTTAATGGTTATTTTGTGTGTTTACTTGTATGCAAAGATACGGTATATGGTTGTATGTACAAATGTAAAATTCCTATTTTCGGTTAGGAATTTCCCTATTTTGCTTAGACAATCGGGTGCTTAAATAAAATTGTCTGAATGGTAAATGCCTGTTTTTCTATGGGCAAAGAACCCTACGTTACATTTGCATAATTGCAAATTCTTTATTAATTTTGCATGAGTCTATAACAGTTATGAAAATACAGGAAATATGTGATGTGTACGCCAATACACCAGAAGTGAAGGCGTTGGGTAAATTGCTGCAAGACCCGTCTGTGCAGACCATAGGCATGCAGGGCTTGGCAGCATCGGCTTCTTCGGTATTGTTTTCTGCGCTGTCGGAAGTATTGCAGCAGATGGTATTGTTTGTACTGAATGATGCTGAGGAGGCTGGCTATTTTTATTACGACCTTACGCAAATGTTAGGCAATGAGCGAGTGTTCTTTTTCCCCTCTTCCTACCGTCGGCAGGTAAAGTATGCACAGCGTGATGCGGCCAATGAAATATTGCGTACAGAGGTGTTGAGCAAGTTGTCGACTTATAAGGGAGGGTTGCTTTATGTGGTAAGCAGTCCGGAGGCGTTGAGCGAGCAGGTCGTGTCTCGCAAGCATCTTGACGAACGCACCTTGACTCTGAGTGTAGGTGCTGCCCATGACCTTGTGAAGCTTACGCAACAGTTGCGCCAGATAGGCTTTCATGAGGTGGATTATGTGTATGAGCCTGGACAGTTTGCCCTGAGAGGCAGCATACTTGATGTGTTTTCTTGCAGTAGCGAGTATCCTTATCGTGTAGACTTCTTTGGCGATGAGATAGACACTATCCGCACATTTGAGGTACAAAGCCAATTGTCTAAAGAAAAATGCCAAGAGATAGAGGTGGTGCCGGAGGTGTCTGCTCAGATTGCCGAGAAGGTGTCGTTCTTGCATTTTCTGCCACAGCAGGCCGTGGTGGCAGCCAAGGATTGGGATTTTGTGTGTGGCGTAATATCCAAGATTTATACCGAAGGCTTCTCGTCTCAGGCGATGAAGGAGCGATTGGAGGAGGCCACGGAGCTGCAGCGGCAAGAGATAATGAACGAGATGAAAGCTGAGAACGCTCTGATAAGCGGGTCGGCTTTTCAGAAAGAATTGCTAAAGTTCAAGCGTATTGTATGGGGCACGAAAGTCAATGTACAGACACAATCAACGGTAAACTTCTGTATGACACCACAGCCCCTCTTCCATAAAAACTTCGAGCTGCTCAGCAAGGCTCTTGAAGACTATACACTACAAGGTTACAAACTCTTTATACTGGCTGACAGCCAGAAGCAGAATGAGCGGCTGAAAGATATTTTTGACAGCGAGCGAGAGGAACCGTTCCATGCGAAAGACAGCACCGCAGATTCTGCCAATCATCATTATGATATCCGTTTTACCCCTGTAGAAAAGACCTTGCACGAGGGCTTTGCCGACAACAACCTTCGCCTGTGTATTTTTACAGACCATCAGATATTTGACCGTTTCCATAAGTATAGCTTGCGCTCCGACGTTGCCCGCAACGGTAAAATGGCCCTTACGATGAAAGAGCTGCAAGAACTGGCTCCTGGCGACTTTATTGTGCATGTAGACTATGGTATAGGCAAGTTTGCCGGATTGGTACGGGTGCCATCTGGCAACAGTTTTCAAGAGGTGATACGTATAGTCTACCAGAATAATGACAAAGTAGATGTTAGCATTCACTCGCTCTACAAAATATCCAAATACAAGCGCAGAGACAGCGATACGCCGCCACGGTTGAGCACCTTGGGAACGGGTGTTTGGGAGCGGCTGAAGGAGCGCACCAAGAAGAAAATAAAGGACATAGCGCGCGACTTGATAAAACTGTATGCTACCCGCAAAAAGGAAGAAGGATATGCGTATAGTGCAGATTCGTTTATGCAGCATGAGCTGGAGGCCAGCTTTATCTATGAAGATACGCCTGACCAGCTGAAAGCTACCAACGATGTGAAAGCCGACATGGAGAGCAAGCGCCCTATGGACAGGTTAGTGTGCGGTGATGTGGGCTTTGGAAAGACTGAGGTAGCTATACGTGCAGCTTTCAAGGCGGCAGTCGATTCCAAACAAGTGGCAGTATTGGTGCCTACCACGGTACTGGCCTATCAGCATTACCAGACCTTTTCTAAGCGTCTGAAAGACTTTCCGATAAGAGTAGACTACTTGTCGCGTGCACGCACTGCCAAACAGACAAAAGACGTGCTGGCAGACCTGGCTGCAGGAAAGATAGACATAATCATCGGCACTCATAAACTGATAGGCAAGAGCGTGAAGTTTAAAGATCTCGGACTGCTTGTCATAGACGAAGAGCAGAAATTTGGCGTGGCCACCAAAGAGAAGTTACGCAAGTTGAAGGTAAATGTAGACACACTGACCATGTCTGCCACACCTATTCCACGTACATTGCAATTCTCGTTGATGGGAGCTCGCGACATGAGCATTATAAAGACACCGCCCCCAAACAGGTATCCTGTCAGCACCGAAGTGCACACGTTTGACAAAGATGTAATAGCCGATGCCATTAACTTTGAGATGAGCAGGAACGGACAAGTGTTCTTTGTAAACGACCGCATCAGCAATCTGCCCGAACTGGCCAACATGATAAGAAAATATGTGCCTGACGCACGTGTGGCCATAGGTCATGGGCAGATGAAGTCCGAAGAGCTGGAAGAAATTCTGTTGGGCTTTATCAACTATGATTATGACGTGTTGCTGTCTACCACCATTGTAGAAAATGGAATAGATGTGAGCAATGCCAATACAATTATAATTAACGATGCCCACAAGTATGGTCTGTCTGCATTGCACCAACTGAGAGGAAGGGTAGGGCGTGGAAACAAGAAGGCATTCTGCTATTTACTGGCTCCCCCTATGTCTGCTTTGTCGCAAGAAGCGCGTCGCCGTTTGGAAGCTTTGGAAACTTTCTCTGAGCTGGGTTGCGGCTTCAATCTGTCCATGCAAGACCTCGATATACGCGGTGTTGGAAACCTGTTGGGGGCAGAGCAAAGTGGCTTTATGGAAGATTTGGGCTATGAGACTTATCAGAAGATATTGAATCAAGCCGTTACAGAGTTGAAAAACGATGAGTTTGCTAACCTCTATCAGGAAGACATGGCGCAAGGCAAGCGCTTTACCGGTGATGAGTTTGTAGAAGACTGTGCCATAGAAAGTAACCTAGAAATGTACTTTCCAGACCAGTACATGCCCAGTAGCAGTGAACGCATGCTGATGTATCGTGAGTTGGAGAATATTAACAACGATGCAGAACTGGACACTTTCAGATCTCACTTGATTGACCGCTTCGGTCCAGTACCTCATGAGGGGGAAGAGCTGTTACAGGTAGTGCCTTTGCGCCGTTTGGGCAAGCAGTTGGGCTGCGAGAAGATTATATTGCGCCAAGGACAGATGCGCATGCAGTTTGTAAGCAACCCCTTGAGCGCTTACTATAAAAGTCGAACTTTTGATAGCGTGTTGAACTATATCGGCAGTCATGCCCGACAGTGTAACCTGAAGGAAATACAAGGCAGACGCATGATGATAGTAAACAAAATAGGCACCATAGAAGAAGCCGTAAAGATATTGCGCGCCATTGTAGCCTTGGACAGCGAGAAATGATAGACGAGGGTGGGCTCTGACGAACCCTTCTTAAATTTAAATAGATAAATAGTTGGAAAAATTTGGCTGTTTGAATAATTTATTATAATTTTGCAGCCGATTTAGTCCGCAAAGGCTGAATGAAGTTATAACACAAAGTTATACGCCTTACGGAAATAACCGTTTATTATTTTAAAATGTACGCAATTGTAGAAATTAACGGTCAACAGTTCAAGGCTGAACAGGGCAAGAAACTGTTCGTGCACCACATTAAGGATGCAGCAGAAGGTCAGACTGTTGAATTTGACAAGGTACTGCTTGTCGACAAAGAAGGTTCAGTACAGGTAGGCGCACCAACCGTAGAGGGTGCGAAAGTAGTGTGTGAAGTAGTTAATCCTCTTGTAAAGGGTGAGAAAGTCATCGTTTTCAAGATGAAGCGCAGAAAAGATTACCGTAAGAAGAACGGTCATCGTGCTCAATTCACTGAGGTACAAATCAAAGAAGTAATCGCTTAAATTTAGGAGGAACAAGAAATGGCACATAAGAAA
>CALCVP010000060.1 GCA_937907705.1 uncultured Prevotella sp.
AGCTGCAATAGCCACCTGTAAAGAGCAACTTGTCCAACTGCCGGTTGCGATACACAACATTGCCTCTATAATATATCGTCTCCTTATGCCCCATAGGCGCAGTGGTATAAGTGGTGCGTAGCTTGGTACCGTCAGCGGCATAGCAAAAATGAATACTGCTGCTGTCGCTAAAGGCAATGCGCTCAGGATTGTTGAGATTGTCATAGCGGATGGAAGAGATACCCCTATTCTTGTCCATGGTCAATGCGCCTACACCATTATAAGCGTATTCCACCGCTTCATTGGCTCCATCTATAAAGTTGAAAGAAGAATAACGGTTGACTGGAAGGGCATCGTCCGTAACACTTTTAAGCTGATTGCCGTCATAAGTTACATGCAGATTGTCTATCTTGCCGTATTCGCCATCATCTTTCAATCCACGCCGCTGAAAGCGTTTGATACCGCCATTGCCTGTGTATTCCAGCACTTTCTCGTTGTAGCGGTTCGCATGGTTGTCGAGCGTTTCACGCTCACCATAGTCAGCATCAGTCAATCGGCTCAGGCCGTCATACGCCAGCTTATAGCCCCGCAGCTGTTCATCGCCTGTGGCACGCCACAGCATACTGCTGATGTTTCCATTGTAACACGGCGTGCCTACCCCATCGGTATAGTGCAACAGCTCGGTAAAGTGTGGACTGTTGACAGAGGTGGGCCAACCATGCAGATTGTAACGGTAATCAACAGTGCTGCCCTTAGTGCCGCGCCCAACACGAGCTATGCGTCCCAAATCATCGTAACTCAACCGCCGTATCACGGCAGACTTTCCATTAACCGTAAGAGTAGAGGTCAGCAGTCTGTCAGTTTTGGCGGAATAGTCATTGCGCTGGCAGTAATCCACGGTCAGCTTTTTGCTGCCGTTGCCAAGGTCATATTCTTTGTTCTCTATGCGAGCAGCCTTGCTTGTATAGGTATAATCAGTATGACAGGCTGTAAGCCGTTTGCCTATGTACAGGCTTCGGCTGTCTGTAAGTCGCCCCTTGGCATCATACCAATATACATTGAGTAGACGGTCGCCTGTGTTGGTAGTCTGCAAACAACCTGTCTGCAAGCCCGTAGCATTGCCTCTTTTCAACTGGAAATCAGACTTGACCATGCCCAATTCGCTGCTGTATCTGTCCAAGAAGGCATAGTCATCGTAATAGTTGACAGTCTCCAATCGTGCTTTCGAAATATTATCCGGCAATGCTGCCTGATAACCTGTTTGACCAATGCCTTCCCCCGGTGCATACACAACTGTATTAGGTTGGCTACTTCTTATGCAGTCTGCACAAGTGCCTTGCACAGCCAAACGCCCCATCTTGTCATACAGCATGAACCGATAATTGCCACGCTCACGCAAAGTAGCATCCTGCAAGAAGGTAAGTCTATTGCCACGGTCGTACCAATATTGCGTGTAGCTACAGCCAGGCAACAACTTCTTTACTACGTTGCCACGCTCATCATAACGGTATTCATAGGCATATTTGCCTTTATAGCCAGCCTTCTGATAGTCAGGCGACAGCACATAACGCAGTTGACCTAAGTCGTTGTAGACATAATAGGTATCATTATCCTGCTTGCCGTCATGTCGCCGTTCCAACACTTTGCGCCCCAACTTGTCAGTAAAAGTGGTCATGGTGTGCCCATCGGCATCGGTTACGGTTTTGCCCTGCAAGGTGTTCGGCTGATAATAGCCGGCATTGACCAACGAAAGCTTGTCTAACGGTGCTTGATAAAGGCGCACACTGTTGGCTGCATTGCCCGTATATCGGTATTGCTGCCCCTTGCCGGTCCAAGCTTCTCCTGCCATTTCCGAGAATGTGATACGGTCCATACCATCATAACTGTTGACGGCATACGCCTTGCTGTCAGCGTATGTCTGCTGGGCAAGTGCAGCCACATCATCAACCGTCTGCTGCTTCATGGAAGTGCAGACTACCGGTTGCCACGTTACTGTTTTACGGCCTTTCTCATCGTAGCTCCACAACCTGTAAATGCTTTTTCCGCTCTCGCTGCTACCATTGGATAACTCTGCAACAGGCCTGCCCAAGCCATCCATATACTTGTATACCAACACTTGGGCAGAGGCATCAGCCTTCAGTGCCGTAGCTGTGCCGGTAAAGTTGGTACTATCGCTGGATGCGCCAAGGGCATGAGCGTAATGATAGACAAAGCTCTGCAGCAGACCATTGGCATCAGCTATGCTACTAAGCCTACCCATAGAATCATAGATACAGGACAATGTGTAGTCATTGGCTTTGGTAACTGCTGTTACACCTGCCAACGGTTGCCAGGCATAACGCATCTTAAGTGTGCCATTGTGCCAATGGGCAATAGGACAAGTGCCGTTGTACCCCCAAACGATGCTGTCGATATCGCAAGTGTTGGTAATCAACTTTTGTAAATTGCCATAGCGGTCATAATCTGCAAAGTAGTATTGCTCATAATACGTGCCACCCAATGTAGATGTTTTTACACGTTTGGGATAGAGCCATGAGTAGTGCACTGCATAATCGGTAACTTGAGAGGTGAGCAGCTTTCCATTACAATAGGTATGCGTTTCTACAGGCTTGTCATACATATAATAGTTTGTTGCCATCTGCTGATGAAACGCATCGGGCAGCTCAAAGGCATATACATATTCCGTAACATACTGCTTGCCGTCGCTGTTGACAATGGCAGTCTGCTTGGGCTGATTGGTGTTCTGTCCTTGGTCATAGCTGTAAGTCTCTACGGTGCTAACCCCAGTAGTCAGGTCATTGACCTTTTTTGCGGTCAAGCGGCAAAGTGTGGAATGGGCTATTGCACTGTCGGAAGGAACATTTCCGGAATGAACAGAATTCAAACCATATTTTATTCTATAGGAAAGGCCATGGCTATTGATGATTGTATGCCACAACAGCGACTTGAATTTTGTGCCCACGCAAAACATTTTTACTTCCAGTGGTTCATAGTCATACTGTTCTGTCTGAAGAATATTCCCTTGCTTGTTGCCTTGTTTTTTCTCTTTCAGGTAAGGGGTTATAGTTCCAAAGTCGTTTAAGGTAGCATAAGTAAGTTCGGGTGTTTGGGCAGATGTGGCATGTCCACACAGTAGATTATAGTCAGGCCAGGTAAAATAGGTATAATCCGTAAAATCTCCATTGAGGAATGTCTCCCGCACTTCTTCATAAAAGCAAGGTGCAGAGTAACCGGTAGGAAGGGTTGGCGTACCTGTACAAGTTATATTCTGGTCAGCCAAACCGTAAGTTACTCCTATTCTACATATATCCATCGTATGCCATGCTTGATAGACCATTGTTTCCAACGGATGGTCTGCCAAGGCATGTCCGCGCAGGTAAGTATAGGTTCGGCTGTCTAACAATTTATTGTTGAAACCATAGTTGCTGATGCTTTTGATGCGCAAACCACCCAAACGCTCTCCTATATTGTTGCCTTCAAAAGCAAACTCTGTACGACCACCGGTAGGATAAATGATGCTTTTGATGATACCTGTCTGTGTAGCAGTATAATTAGGTGTACGGTCGGCAAAATCGTTTAAAGTAAAATGAGGCACTGGATAAATATACCCTACTTTACTTTTCATGGTAGAATAAGCCTCCTTCGGAATATAACACTTGTCACTTCTGCCATTGTAGTAGCCCCAATAGTCAGAAGAGCAAGGATTAATACCCATTGCTGTGCTGTAGTCCTTTTTAAAAACAGGATAATCGGGCAGATTTTCACCTTGTTCATTGTAAGTGAAAGCATACTGTCCACCGTCAGCCAGCTGAAGTCCATGAAGCATCATACGCTTGTTGATAGACTTGTTGCCCCAATAACTGTCGTTAAGAAGCGATACATGCTGTATGGTGTCGCCTTCCAAATTAACTACATCTATACCCGTCAAGCGTGTTTTCCAAACGTCTTCACGGTCGTTGGCATAGCTGAATACCACCTTGTTTCCATTCCATTCTATACAGGAAACGACAGGGGTCTTATACAAAAATTCTGATGTCCAGGAACTATATCTGCTGCTAACATGCTCATCCATCCCCCCTTCTTCCAAAGCAAAGCCAAACAATCCTGTTGCCAGCACGTCTGTACTGCGGAACAAACTGAATGGTTCGGATCCTACATAATGAATGTGAATATTGCCATTAGGTGTGTTCACCTGGGTAAGATACCAGGCTGTAACCTGTGCATTGCCCTCTTCGTTTTTCGCACCCGTGGCCTCTTGTCTGCCAAATTGGTAAGCAACGCCGTCGGTATCTACTATCTCAAAGCTGCTGTTTTGCTTCTTGCCTATGCTACGAATCAGCATGCGGCTATGACTCAACGGTATATACTCCTCAGTATGTAAAGACTGCCTGAACACGCCACTCTTGCCACAAAAGCTATAAGTATAGCGGTCTGTTTCCGTGTCGTAAGGCTGTGCGTCATCCTGCAAATCAGGATTGCCGCCTATCAGTGAGTTGAGTATTTCTATTCCATTGTTGCTTTCATGCACATCGTTGACAAGTTGTCTAAAGTTATTCAAATCACGATATTTGTTTGACGCATTATTCAAATCAGGTGCACCGCATATCTGTCGGGTAATGGCTCCACCCGCATGAAGGCTCCAACCAAGACCGACCGTAGATGCCACCTCGTCTACTTTGATACCTGAAGCATGATACGAAAGACTGACAGGCAAAGTAAAATTGCCCAAACGTACAGTATAAATGGGGATATTGATGTCGGGCACCCCCGTAGCATAACTTACCGGGTACTCCCCGTAACGGGCCAACTCGGTAGCTTGAGGTGAAGCCGGCAACAGCTTGTCTAAAGGTGAAGGCTCTTTATCTTCCTCTATATCTGCTGACAACAATGAAACGGCACACACACTGTCTGGCAGTGCAACATCTGCGCTGTCTGGCATGTTCTGGGCTTGCGAACAAACAGCCACGGACAAACCTAAAGCTAAAAGCCATGAGTGTAGGCCTCGTCTCATATCATTGAAATATGTCTATGACTCCGCAAAGATAGAAATTATTCTTAACAAAAACAAGTTGAATAGTAAAAATAACGCAACAATCTTATTAAATCTAAAGCGTGTTCTAAAACACATCTATTAAAAAAATATTTTCATAATTGAACAAGAACTTTAGACAAAGTTATTTACAAAATAAATGGTTTAATAAAAAACAAGACTTTTTCTTGTTACTATAAGTAAAAATATTTAAATTTGCGGTGGCTACATTCCTATTTAAATTTATTGAGTATTGAATACTCAGAAATGCCATTTGTATTCTACAAATCTAATAACCATTTACCTATGATGAACACATTATTGTTATTATTAGCCCTTTTCTTTTCTCTTTCATTAGGGGCACAAGAGAGAAAAGATATAGCATCACCATTCGTATATCATATAGGTGATGAAATACATAAACAGCGCATACCTTATTTCATGGCTGGCGAAGCAGGAGACAACAAAGTGTGGGATTTTAGCAAACTGGAAACGACAGGCACCGACTATTTGGTAACGTATGCCACCGAACAAAACAGAACAGATCTGATAGCCGGCATAGAAAACCAAACACGCTATTATTATCTTCCTAAAGCAAATGGCATATTCTTGACCGGTTATGAAAATCACGTATATAAAGTAAACTACAATCGCTGCCCGCTACTGCTGCCATTGCCTCTTGCTTATGGTATGAAACAAGAGGGCGTACTACATGGAAGTAGCCAATATTCCGAAAAATTTCTGATGCGTACTTATGGCACATGGTCGGTTGAAGTTGATGGACATGGCTCTTTATTGCTGCCCAATCAACAATTGTTGAACAATGTATATAGAGTACATATCAAGCAAAAAACAGGAGAAACGGTATTAAACAATGTACATACCGGTATTCAACTGCAAGAATATATAGACAGTATACACCCTTACACAGCCGACAGCATCAGACAGGCTACCAACAGCAATGACAGCCTATATCTAACAGACCACTATCTATGGTATGCAAAAGGGTATCGCTACCCTATCTTGGAAACCAAGTTATGTAGCATGCTGCATAAAAACACAATAATGGCATGCACCTACTATTGTCCACCCAATGAACAGAAGCAAATATATGATCCCGAAAATGAAGATATAAGACAACAAGATGCTTCTGAAAAGCAATCTTTCTTGCAGCAAAAGCAGGTCAACACTCAAAATGAATCATCTGCTGATGGAAACAAGCCGATAAACTATCAAATAAATGTGAATGACAAGACCGTTATCATAGCATATACCCTTGAAGACTGCAATGAAGTGAAGCTACTACTGTGTGATGTGTCAGGCATTGTATATAAAAATTGGCATGGCAATGAAAGTTCCACCGTCTCTTTCAACTGCACCAATCTTCACCCTGGCAATTATGTGGTGTATATTATCGTAGAAAATACCACTTATCAAGCAAAAGTAACAATCTAATACACAAAACGATGAAACACTTGCAAATATCATTATTAGGACTTGTTCTCTCTGTCTTACCCCTTTATAGCCAGCAGACAGCACCAGATAATTTGCCAACCCCTAATGCTACGGACCTTGGAAAGTATGGCAATTTTCCTGTGTCCTACTATACAGGAAGAGCGAACATATCTATACCTATTTATACAATGAGTGTAGCTGGCTGTGAATTTCCTGTCGCATTACAATATGACACTTCTGGGTTCCCCATAAATAGTCTGCCAGGTTGGACAGGACATAATTGGACCTTACAAGCTGGTGGCGCTATTGTACGTACCCGAAACGGTGCATACGACGAGAGTAATTATCCTTGGCGTAAAGGACATTTTCAAAACTTTTTCAGCGGTCCTTCACAACTTCTAAAAGACATAGACAATGATTATTCACTACAAGCAAATATCACTCACAATACCTGCGATTATCAGCCAGATATTTTCTCTTTTAACTTTTTAGGCAAGACAGGACGTTTTTTTTATGGCTACGATGGACAGTGGAAAGTCTTTAGCGATGACAATCTGGACATAATTTTCAATGTTGCCGATGCTAATAATTACATAAATCCATTTATCACACAATATCCTTTTAGATCAACAGCCAGACAAGTGTCTAAATCCATAAAAGGTTTTACCATAAGAGATGATAAAGGCTTCATTTATGAATTCGGTGGAACTACAGATGCAATAGATTATACCGTTCCTTTTTATCGGCAAACAAATGAAGAACAGGAAGAGTGTTTCTTCCTGTTCTTGTTGGTATCTGACATCTGTAAAAGACAAATATGGAAATGAATTGTATCATTTGGAATATGAGCGTGGCCCTTTTATTGCACAATTTAGCTATAATTATACAGATATATATTTGAAAGAGAGTGCCAGTTTTCATGGTATACCTTATGGGCAAGAATACAGACTTTCCAATCAAAATTTTCCCTATGACGGCTATTTAAATGCTCCTGTCTATTTAAAAAGAATATCCGCTCTGAACCAATCTTCTGTAGAATTTGAAACAGAATACTACCCTCAATCCATAGATAAAATGTATGGAAAATTGGATGTATTCAAACCTTATTCTAATGTAGACTATTCAAATAGAATTCCGTTTGTATATTTACAATCAGATGACAGACAGGATATTTTTCCTTACCAATATAACAATAGTTCGTTAAAATTTGAGATAAAGGCTAAGCGGCTTTCCGCTGCCAGCCAAAGAGTTCAAATGTCAAATATATTATTAGTTGATTATCAGTATTATACGCTCTAAACGGTAGAAAAGTGACAATATAGATTCTGTTTAGATACGAAAAGGGTGATATTTAACGTATTTAACTTTCGTTTGCTTCAAATAGTCGCAATTATCAAGAAGTAAGCCTGTCGGTAGTGAACATTATTCACTGCCGACAGGCTTACCAGTATTTCGTCTATAAAGTTATCTCCATAGAGGTTCGGAAATCCAATTCTCAGGAAATCCCATTGCAATCGGATCCACCTGCGGATAAGAAAAGAGTAAAGATTTAAGCTCGTTCTTGAAGTCTAATCCATATCCCATGGAATCAAGCCAATATGCAATACAACAGGCTATGGCATATACTTTATTTGCATCAACGCCATCTATATTCACCCATGCACCACGTAATGAAGCATTCATTTGGGGAGCGTTGGAAAGATAACGGTTCCAAAGGCGTGAGTGGTGTGCGCAACAGTTTCTCTGAACGGTGACACTACGCATCCAACTTTCCAACACCTCATGCTGTGGAAGATTGAATTGACGAGCTACACGTTTCTTCAATTTCTTGTCGCTGAAATTATAATAGAGTTTTGAAAGCGTACCGAAAGATGCAAGTTCAAGCGTTTTCCATGCTGGTGGAAATATCGGCTTGTCATAGTTACGCCTATGCTCTTTGATAAAGTCCTCCTTACTGCGCTGAAGTTCTCGGTCTATGGAGTTCATATTCTCAATAAACTTGTGCTCATCATCTGCAAGACTTGTGTCAAAGAACCAAAACGGACCATGTACTAAAGAGAATTCTTGTATAATCTTTGTGCGCAAAGCAATCTCTAATCGCTGTACAGCCTTGAACATCAAGTCTCTCAATTCTATATCAAAGTTGTAGAGAGCTACGGCATCTTCAAATCGACTGTTAGGCTTAAATTGATGCATAGTCTTGTC
>CALCVP010000061.1 GCA_937907705.1 uncultured Prevotella sp.
TCGAACTCGTGACCCCATGCGTGACAGGCATGTATTCTAACCAACTGAACTAACGCACCATTTGATTTTCACTTAACCATTTGGTTCATTTCTCATTTGCGGTTGCAAAGGTACAAAAAATATTGTATCTGCCAAAACTTTTCTTCGTTTTTTTAGAAAAAATATTGCATCAACCATACATTTCTATAGCTTTTGCCATCATAAATCCAATCTTTCAACTGATTGTCGATGGTAAAACCACATTTTTTAAAGGTAGATATAGATGCTTGATTGTCTACATCTATATAGGCATACAATTGATGCAGATGAAGAACACTCAGCGCATAGCGCTTTATTTCTTCTATCGCCGCTTGTGCAAATCCCTTTTTGCGATACGATTGACAGATAACGATGCCTATTTCCGCCCGCAAGTGCTTGGGGTCAAAATCAATAATATCAATAATGCCTACCACCTCATGCTGTGCATTTTCTATCATCAGTCTCACTTGCCGGTCTGCATAAATGTCATTTTGTGCATGAGCTACATAGTCATAAAGTGCATACCTTGAATATGGAACTGTAGTGTTTCCTACCCCCCATACATCATGATCGTTTTCTATTTTATACAGCTCATCAAGGTCTTCGGGCTCAATGGCTCTCAAATGTACACATGGTAAAATATCACTCATATCTACCCTATTATTTCCCGGTCTGTTATTATTATATTCTCCTTATCGTGATAGAAGCCCATCAAGATATTGGCTTGAGGCTGTCTATCAAAGATATCCAGCAACTGTTCATAGCTATATGAACCAACATGATACACTATATATGTTTGCTTTGTTGCATTTATTTCATTTTTTAAATGTAGATGCCCGCCAGGCAAAGATACGCTGTCGCCCACGACATAGCGTGCTGCAAGACCGTTCTTGGCAGCAAGTTGTCTGCAGTAGCTTATCATTTCGGGACGCCCTATAAACAGATAATCGGGCGTTGTCTGTTTCTTGAAAGAAGACAAGCCCATTGCCTTTTTCACATTAGCAGACATCATACCAACCAAAGCTATGCTGGCTTTTACATAAATAGCTGTCTTTATAGGCAGGTTAAGCCAAACGCTCAAATGTCCATAATGCTTTTTAAAGAAGATAAGCATTGCTTCATAAAAAACATGCACATATTTAAAGGAAGATTTTTGCGTGCTTTCGCCTTTATAATGCAATATCTTTGCCGGCACATACCAATTAGTATAGCCATTCTTGAGCAAGCGGTATGACAAGTCTATGTCTTCGCCATACATAAAAAAGTCTTCATCCAAAAGACCTGATTTATTGAGTGCAGTACGTCTAAGCATCATAAAGGCGCCACTGATTACTTCTATTTGCCCCACCTTGTTCCAAGGAAGATAGCCCATATAGTATTTTCCAAAGCGATGACTGTTCGGGAATTTCTCGCACAAGCCGCTCATCTTGTAAAAAGAGGTCATGGGTGTAGGCAATCCTCTACGACTTTCCAACGCACTGCTACCGTCTATACGTAGCATCTTTACGCCAACTCCACCAGCATCAATATGACTATCCATAAAATCGACACATTCCTTCAGCGCATTCTCGCCCACTACCGTATCCGGATTTAGAAGCAATACATACTCACTGTCTGTTTGCCGAATAGCGATATTATTGGCTTTGGCAAAGCCATTGTTATGCATTGACGCTATTACTTTTACATAAGGATAATGTTGCCGGATATAAGCCACCGTATCGTCTTTCGAATGATTGTCTATCACGCAAACCTCTGCATCAATGTATTGAACAGCTTTCTCTATACTGTCCAGGCATTGCTGCAGATAATATCTTACATTATAACTTACTATGATGATGGTCAGCTTCATTCTTCACCTGTTTCCGCCAAGCATCTTTTCATACTTGGATTAATAAATATCAGACACACAAAAGCTATAATACCCATATAGGCAAAGCCCACTTTAAAACCAAAAAGGTAATAAAACAGCATATTGCCTATCAAGGGAAGGCACAACAGCGCCATTCTGACACTGCCCCATATCAGCAAAGCTTTTTCCCGTAATGTTTTCAACTGTGTTGCCACCAAGTTAAACTTAAAAAGTCTCAAAGACAATGGTATTGCACATATAGTGAACAGCTCCATAATGGTCAGCACCCAAAACTGCGCACTGTCATTACCTTGTAAAGCGCCGGGCATTGCCCATTCGCACTCAAAGCTTATCACGATAGCCAATGCTATGATGACAGATGCCACCAATTCTGTTAGAAGTATGTTTCTCGTCTTTTTCATTTTTGCGTATTAATCATTAGCAATTTAGTCTAAAGGATTAGTTTTTGAAGGGCACACGATTAACGATAGACCGCCCTAAAGTTACCTCATCGGTATATTCCAACTCATCGCCCACTGAAATGCCACGAGCTATCACCGTCAGCTTTACATTAAAAGAGGCAAGCTTCCTGTAAATATAGAAATTTGTCGTATCTCCTTCCATCGTAGAGCTCAATGCCAATATAACCTCTTGAATACCGCCTTTTTCCACCCGCTTTACGAGAGAATCTATCTCTATATCATTAGGTCCTACGCCATCCATGGGCGAAATAACGCCGCCCAGCACATGATACAAGCCGTCATACTGCTGCGTATTCTCTATGGCCATCACATCTTGCACATTCTCTACCACACACACCGTAGCCTGATTACGGTGTGGATTGGCACAGATAGGACACACCTCTGTGTCGCTTATATTATGGCACACCTTGCAGTACTTTATTTCTTTCTTCATCTTGCTGATTGTATTCACAAAGCGTTCCACCTTATCATCATTTTGTTTCAGCATGAATAGTACCAATCGAAGAGCCGTCTTGCGACCTACACCAGGAAGATTGGAAAACTCTGATACAGCCTTTTCAAACAACTGTGATGGATATTGTAAATTCATTGATTGTCTTTCTTTTTGTGGCAAAGTTAACGCAATAAGGTTAAAGAGCAAAATAAATAGTACAATATTTTCACTTGACAGGAGGAAGCGCATCTGCACCGCACATACAAAACGCATGGTGCCATTGCTGTGCAACCGGCTCGCAAAAGCTGTGCTTTCAGAAAGGCTTTCTCTCTTAGGCTTTAAGCACCTCATTGCCAACTGCGCAACATTGCAATGAAGTCTTTAGAAACGCCCCTCTATGCACCGCTCCACAACACACTAAAACAGTCTGCACCAACCTTCAGCAAAGGGAAGAACAAAAACCTTAGCCTCGCTACTTGCCAAAAAAACAGCAAATAATAACACCTTTTTCTATGTAATTAAATAAAATTACTTATCTTTGCAAATATTTGAAATACATATAAAATGGAATTTACAGCAAAACAAATAGCAAGTTTTATTCAAGGCAAAGTGGTAGGCGACGAAAACGCTACAGTTAACACTTTTGCCAAAATTGAAGAAGGTAAACCAGGAGCTATATCATTCCTTTCAAATCCTAAATACACACATTATATATATAATACTGAGTCAAGTATCGTATTGGTTAATGAGGACGTAGAACTTACCGAAAAGGTAAAACCTACGCTTATCAAGGTAAAAAATGCCTATGAGTGTGTGGCCAAGCTGCTGCAACTCTATCAAGCCTCCTTGCCCAAGAAGAAAGGCATAGACTCTTTAGCCTTCGTTTCGCCTTCGGCAAAAATAGGAAAAGACTGTTATATTGGCGCTTTTGCGTTTATTGGCGACAATGTTACTATCGGCGACGGCTCTCAAATCTACCCCCACACTGTAATTGAAGACAATGTCCATTTAGGCAACGGATGTCTTCTCTACCCTAATGTAACCATCTACCAAGGTTGCAAATTAGGCAACAATGTTACCATCCATGCAGGCTCTGTGATAGGTGCAGACGGCTTTGGCTTTGCTCCCAATGCTGAGGGATACGACAAAATACCTCAAATAGGTATCGTAACCATAGAGGACAATGTAGAGATTGGTGCCAACACTTGTATAGACCGTTCTACTATGGGCTCAACCATTATAAGAAAAGGCGTGAAGCTTGACAACCTTGTTCAAATTGCCCACAATGTAGAAGTAGGCGAAAACACTGTCATGTCTGCACAAGTAGGCGTTGCAGGAAGTGCAAAAGTAGGAAAATGGTGTATGTTTGGCGGACAAGTAGGCATCGCCGGTCATATCAGCATAGGCGACAAGACATTCCTTGGTGCACAATCCGGCGTTCCCGGCAACTTGAAAGGTAACCAGACATTAATAGGCACTCCACCAGTAAACCCCAAAGCTTATTTCAAATCAATAGCCATCATACACAGACTGCCCGAGCTCTACAAGCAAATCAATGAGATGCAAAAGCAGCTTGACGAATTAAAGGGAAACAATAACAAATAAGCAAGACGCATTGCAGGGCCATTGTTGCTATACAAATGCAATGCACCAAGACATTTTATACAAGCACTAACAACACACAAGTTATGGATATGTTAAAACAAAATACGCTGAAAGGCAGTTTTGCACTCTGTGGCAAAGGTCTGCATACAGGTCTTAATTTAACTGTAACCTTTAATCCTGCCCCAGAAAATACAGGCTATAAAATACAACGCATAGACCTTGAAGGTGAGCCCATTATCGAGGCTATTGCAGAAAATGTAATAGACACGCAACGCGGTACTGTGCTCGGCAAAGGCGACATGCGCATCTCTACCATAGAACATGCAATGGCTGCGCTCTATGCCTCAGGTATCGACAACTGCTTTATTCAAGTAAACGGACCCGAGTTTCCTATACTTGACGGTTCTGCCATCCAATACATCAAGAAGATAAATGAAATAGGACTTACAGAGCAAAACGCGCCTAAGGATTATTACATCATTCGCCATAAGATAGAAGTAAAGGACCCGGAAACCGGTTCTTGCATTACTATTTTGCCTGATGAAGAATTCAGTCTCACAGCCATGTGCTCATTTGACTCTAAATTTATCAACAGTCAATTTGCCACACTTGACAAGATAGACGACTTTGAAAGCGAAATAGCTCCAGCACGCACCTTCGTGTTTGTAAGAGACATTGAGCCGCTGCTTAAAGCCAATCTTATAAAAGGTGGCGATATGGACAATGCTATCGTTATCTATGAACGACAGACTACCCAAGAGCGCCTTGACCAATTGGCAGACTTGCTGCATGTGCCTCATCTTGACGCTACCAAGTTAGGCTATATACAACACAAGCCATTGGTATGGGAAAATGAATGTACCCGCCATAAGCTACTCGACATTATCGGCGACATGGCTTTAATAGGCAAGCCACTGAAGGGAAGAATCATTGCCACACGGCCTGGACATACTATCAACAACAAGTTTGCAAGACAGATTAGAAAAGAAATCCGCAAACACGAAATACAAGCTCCTATCTACGACTGCAACGAAGAACCCGTAATGGACGTTAACCGCATTCGCGAGCTGCTTCCTCACCGCTATCCTATGCAACTGGTAGACAAAGTTATATCATTGGGAGCAACCAGCATTGTAGGTGTGAAGAATGTAACCAGCAATGAGCCTTTCTTCCAAGGACATTTTCCCCAAGAGCCTGTCATGCCTGGCGTTCTGCAAATAGAAGCAATGGCACAATGTGGCGGTCTGTTGGTACTCAACACCATTGAAGACCCTGAAAAATGGTCTACCTATTTCATGAAAATCAATGATGTAAAGTTCAGACATAAAGTGGTACCTGGTGATACGCTGCTATTCAAAGTGGATTTGTTGGCACCCGTACGACACGGTATATCTTCCATGAAAGGCTATGTCTTTGTAGGAGACAGAGTAGTGTCAGAAGCTACATTTACAGCTCAAATCGTAAAAAATAAATAACTCACGGTGCAATAAGGCAAAGCAATAGCCAAATAGCTTTGCCCTATTGCATCCTTTTATAAAAACAATCAAACAGTAAGATGAATCAAATCAGCCCCTTAGCCTTTGTTCATCCAGAGGCAAAATTAGGTGACAACAACATCATTGGACCATTCTGCTACATTGATAAAGACACTGTAATAGGCGACAATAATATATTGCAAAACAGCGTTACCATCAATGTGGGAGCGAGAATAGGAAATAACAATGAGATTTTTCCTGGCGCAAGCATCAGCACAAAGCCTCAAGACTTGAAGTTTAAAGGTGAACAGACCACCTGCGTTGTCGGCGACAATAACAGCATTCGCGAAAATGTTACCATCTCACGCGGAACGGCATCAAAAGGAACTACTATCGTAGGGTCCAACAACTTGCTGATGGAAAATATGCACATAGCCCACGACTGCAAAATTGGCAGCGGCTGCATCATCGGCAACTCTACCAAATTTGCAGGCGAAGTAGTGGTAGACGACTGTGCCATCATCAGTGCTACCGTGCTTTGCCACCAATTCTGCCATATAGGCAGCTATGTGATGATACAGGGAGGTTGCCGCTTTAGCCAAGATATACCGCCATTTATCATCGCTGGCAAAGAGCCTACCAAGTACTGCGGAATCAACCTCGTAGGTCTGCGCCGCAGAGGCTTCAGCAATGAACTGATAGACCATATACACGAGGCTTACCGCCTACTCTATTCAAAAGGTCTCTTAAAAGAAGGCATAGAAGAGATAAAGCGCACATTGCCACCGTGTAAAGAGATTGACTATATCATCGATTTTGTAGAGCACTCCAAAAGAGGTATCATAAGATAAGCGCAAGCTTTACAACATGAAAAGACTGATAGTAATATTAGGCCCTACCGGAGTAGGAAAAACAGAATTGTGTATTCAGGTGGCCAAGCACATAGGATCACCTATTATCAATGCCGACTCCAGACAGGTATTTGCTGAGTTGCCTATTGGTACGGCAGCGCCTACTGCCCAACAGCAAGCGCAAGTGAAACACTATTTTGTGGGCAACCTACATATAGACAACTATTACAGTGCATCCATGTTTGAAAGCGATGTCATGGCATTGTTAAACCAGTTATTTAAAAGCCACGACACAGTGCTCATGTCGGGTGGCAGCATGATGTATATTGATGCCGTATGCGACGGCATTGATGACATACCTACTGTTGACGAAGATACAAGAGAAGAAGTAAAACACATGTATGAAGAAAAGGGTCTTGACTTTGTCTGCGACATGCTTAAAAAGCTTGACCCTGAATATTACGATATCGTTGACCGTAAAAACTACAAGCGTATTGTACATGCGTTGGAAATCTGTTTATCTACAGGAAAAACGTACACATCATTCAGGAAAAACAAGAAGAAGACACGGCCTTTTGCCATTACCAAGATAGGTCTGAACCGCGAACGTTCTGAACTCTACGCAAGGATAGACCAGCGGGTAGACCAAATGATAGCCGACGGGCTGCTGAAAGAAGCGCAAGCTGTGTATCCACACAAGGGACTCAACGCTCTCAATACAGTAGGATATAAAGAAATGTTCGACTACATGGAAGGCAAATGCACACTTGAAGAGGCTATCTTTAAGCTAAAATGCAACACACACAAATATTGTCGCAAACAAATAACATGGTTTAAGCGAGACCAAAGTATTGTTTGGTTCATGCCAAACGACGAAAAAGAAATTCTGCAATACATCGACACAATAAGTCAATGATATTACATATTTCCAATCACAAAAGTCTTGCTGCGACTCAATAATAAAAAACGTTATACAACAACATATCAATAGGTATTTAGCTAACGACAATGGCCCTTGTGTCAACAAACATTGAGCCACCCTTGACCCATCAAAGAGGGAAAGACAATACTGTAAGACAATAAATTAACTAAGGATAATTAACTATGTTCCAGAATTTTAAGAACTCACGCTTAGGCAAGCTTTTAGCTTATTGCTACAAGAAGCTCAGAAACTTTTGGCCTTGGTACAAAAGCCTTTATATTGGTCGCAAATGGTATACCAAGACAGGTATCGGATTTGCCTCTGCCATTGTATCTTTCTTTATCTACCTCATGCTGGTAGACATTAACTTTCTATGGCTTTTCGGTCGCTCACCCGGTTTCTTGCAAATCATGAATCCATCTACCAGCGAAGCCTCCGAAGTATACAGTGCTGATGGGGTGCTGATAGGCAAATACTTCAATGAAAACCGCACACCTGTCAAGTATAATGAAGTAAACCCAATGTTTTGGAAATCGTTGGTTGACACTGAAGACGAGCGATTTTACAAACACTTTGGCATTGATTTTACAGGTATGTTAGCAGTAGCCAAAGATATAGTAATACACCATGAGGCACGTGGAGCATCCACTATAACACAGCAACTGGCCAAAAACATGTTCAGAGTAAGAACCCAATATTCGACAGGATTATTGGGCTATATACCTGGAGTGAGAATGCTTATCATGAAAAGTAAAGAGTGGATTATTGCCACAAAACTTGAAATGATTTATGACAAGAAAGAAATCTTGACCATGTATGCCAATACCGTAGACTTTGGCTCAAATGCCTATGGCATCAAAACAGCTTGCAAGACCTACTTCAACACTACACCTACCAAGATGACAGTAGAGCAAGCAGCCACATTAGTAGGTATGCTCAAGGCTACATCTTTCTACAACCCTATCACCAATCCTGAAAACAGTCTGAAGCGTCGAAACACCGTGCTTCATAACATGCTTACGCACAACGACTTGTCCAGAAGCAGCTATGATTCTTTGTGCACGATTCCTATCAAACTTAGTTTCAGCGTGGAAAGCAACTATGATGGCCAAGCACAATACTTCAGAGAAGGATTGGCTGACTACCTGAAAGACTGGTGCAAAGAGAATGGATACGACTTGTATAGCAGTGGATTAAAGATATATACCACCATAGACACTCGCATGCAGAAGTATGCAGAGGAAGCAGCTATCAAACAGATGAAACAAGTGCAACAGAACTTCAATGCACACTGGAAAGGGCAAAACCCATGGCAAGATGAAAACCATCGTGAAATACCCAATTTCATTGAAGGCATTGCACAGAAACAGCCTGTTTACAAAATGCTTCTGCAGAAATTTCCAAATAATCCTGACTCTATACAATACTATCTCAACAAGCCTCATAAGGTAAAACTCTTTGACTATGAAAAGGGAACCATAGAGAAAGAAATGAGTACAATGGACTCTATCAGATATATGGTCAAATTCATGCACTGCTCTTTTGTTGCCATGGAGCCGCAAACAGGTGCTGTAAGAGCATGGGTTGGCGATATAGACTTCAAGACATGGAAATATGATAAGGTTACCGCAGAAAGGCAACCGGGCTCTACCTTCAAGCTCTTCGTTTATACAGAAGCCATGAACCAAGGACTCACCCCATGTGACAAACGGCGTGATGAATACATCAGCATGCAAGTATATGACAAGATAAAGCATGAGATGACAACCTGGACACCAAGCAATGCCAACGGACGCTTCTCAGGAGACTCCATACCTTTGAAAAGTGCTTTCGCCAAGAGTATCAACTCTATCGCTGTAAGACTGGGACAGGAAATGGGCATCAAGAATATTATCAAGACTGCCAATGACATGGGTATCAACAGTCCACTTGACGACCAGCCTTCATTAGCATTGGGAGCATCAGACGTAAACCTGCTTGAAATGGTAAATGCCTACTGTACAGTAGCCAATGACGGTAAGCATGTAGATCCTGTGTTGGTAACACGCATCGTAGACAGAGACGGAAAAGAAGTGTACAACAGCGCACCTGAAGAGAAACAAGTAATACCCTACAAGAGTGCATTCTTCATGCAACAATTGCTGATGAGCGGTGTAAAAGATGCTGGCGGTACCTCACAAAGTTTGTGGGGATACACCGGAGGCGCACGAGACACTGATTTCGGAGGCAAGACGGGTACTACCAACAATCACTCCGATGCGTGGTTCATGTGTGTAAGTCCAAATCTTGTGGCAGGAGCTTGGGTCGGAGGCGAATACAGATGTATTCACTTCAGAACTGGAGCTTTGGGACAAGGCAGTAAAACGGCCCTGCCTATATGCGGATATTTTATGCAGTCTGTCATGCAAGACCCGCAATACAAGAAGTACCATGGACGGTTCCATAAACCGCAAGATGCCGACATCACCTCTGACATGTATACTTGCAGCAGTTATGTTCCTGTCAAGAAAGACACACTAAGAGTTGACAGTACAGCCATGATGGGTGAAGAAATATTGCTCGATGAAGATGGCAATCCTATTGAAATGCCAGAAAACAGCAATGAGGCTCAAAAGGAAGACAAGGCTGCCAACAATACAGACAAGCAAGAAGCTACGCCACCTACTGAAAAGAAAAAAAGAGGAAAGCCACACGAAGAACAAGTAAGGTTTGACGACCTTTAAGCATCATATATGACAAAGGTGAAGAATTGATTGCGCAACAAGATTCTTCACCTTTGCTGTATTACTTGAAAACATTGACGCACAAAATTCAGCACTCGCAACCATGGACATTGACTTAGACAATAAAGAGTTTCAGCAAGCTCTGCAAATCATACAGTATACACACAGATCGCTATTCCTTACAGGAAAAGCCGGAACAGGAAAGTCTACTTTTCTGAAATACATTTGCGAGCACACCAAAAAGAAACATGTGGTATTAGCCCCTACCGGCATAGCAGCCATTAACGCAGGAGGCTCAACGATGCACAGTTTCTTTAAATTGCCATTTCATCCTTTGCTGCCCAATGACTCAAGGTACACACCTCGACAAATACGCAAAACCATGAAATATAATGGCGATAAATGTAAATTGCTACGCGAGGTAGAACTGATCATCATTGACGAGATAAGCATGGTAAGAGCCGACATTATAGACTTTATAGACAAAGTGTTGCGCATCTATTCACGCAACATGCGCGAACCTTTTGGAGGAAAACAGTTGCTGTTGGTCGGCGATATTTATCAGCTTGAGCCTGTGGTAAAAGAAGAAGACCGCCAACTGCTCCGCCCGTTTTATCCTTCATGCTTTTTTTTCGATGCGAGAGTCTTTCGCGAAATGAGGTTGGTAAGCATTGAACTGCGCAAAGTATACAGGCAAAAAGATGCCACCTTCATAGATTTGTTAGACCATATCAGGATGAGTTGTGTCAGCCCAGCTGAATTAAGAATGCTCAATAGTCGCGTCGGAGCTTGCATAGACCAGCGCAAAGACAGCAATTTGGCTATCACATTATCTACCCGTCGAGATACGGTAGACTATATCAATGATGAACAACTAAAAAAGCTGCCTGGCGAACCTGTCAAGTTTTTGGGCGAAGTAAGTGGAGAATTTCCGGCAAGCAGTCTTCCCTCCCCTACTGAATTGGAAATAAAAGTTGGCGCACAAGTCATCTTCATCAAAAACGATAAAGAACACAGATGGGTCAATGGAACACTGGGAGTGATTGACGGCATTGACCCAGACAATGAAATGATATATGTAATAACTGAGGACGGACATGAATATGGTGTAGAGCGGGAACGATGGAGCAACATGAAATATACATTTAATGAGAAAGAACAAAAGATTGAAGAAGAAGAGATTGGCTACTACATACAGTTTCCACTGAGATTAGCATGGGCTATAACTGTGCATAAGAGCCAAGGACTAACATTCAGAAATGTAAAAATAGACTTTACAGGGGGTGTATTTGCAGGAGGACAGACGTATGTAGCCCTATCAAGATGCACATCACTGAAAGGCATTAGTCTAAAAACTGCCATCAAGAATGAAGATATATTCGTAAAACAGGAAGTGAAACAATTTGCACGGCAATACAATGATGCCACCATTATTAATAAAGCACTGCACGAATCTAAAGCAGATAAAGAATACCATGATGCTGTAAAAGCTTTTGATGAAGGAGACTTTGCCCTGTTTATTGACAGCTTCTTCAAAGCCATACATAGCCGTTATGATATAGAGAAGCCTGTTGCAAAACGATTTATCAGACGAAAATTGAGCATTATCAATCAGCTAAAAACAGAGAAGAAAATGCTGGAAGCTACAATAAAGAAAAGACAAGCAATGCTTAAGAAATTAGCAGTGGAATATACACTACTGGGCAAAGAATGTGAAAAGGAGCACATGGACGAGGCCGCTATAGCCAATTACAAAAAAGCGTTAGAACTGTATGATACAGTTCCTGAAGCCAAAAGAAGGCTGGCAAAACTTGAAAAAAGGAAAAACGAATAAGTTACCTATGAATTTAGCCAAATAAAATTCAATTAAAATGAACTATTAGTAACAGTGGTAAAAGACAATAACAACAAACAACAAGCATAAAATAAGCCTATTTGATACTGTTTTGTAAAATATAAAGAAAAATATAACTACTTTTCGAAAAAAGTTTCTCATATATTTGGTTGATTGCATAGAAACCACTACCTTTGCAACGCAATTAAGAAAAATGGCCCCGTGGCTCAACTGAATAGAGCATCTGACTACGGATCAGAAGGTTACAGGTTTGAATCCTGTCGGGGTCACTTAACTAATTAAAACGAGTTTTAGGAGTTCTAAAGCTCGTTTTTTTATTACCATATAACAAGAGACAGTTCGACTACAAACAATTCTGAATTCGTTCATCATGCCCATCATTCATATTACATCCATAGAACAACCAGAAGTTGCCATTTACAGCAAGCTAACAGAAGCACAACTACGCAACCGCCTACATTCTGAAGAAGGGCTATTTATTGTTGAAAGTCCCAAAGTTATACGTGTAGCACTGGCTGCCGGTATGATTCCGACATCACTACTATGCGAAGAAAAGCACATCACTGGTGATGCTGCTGATATCGTCAATCAACTACATAATAATATACCCATATATACAGGAAGCAGAGACTTGTTAGCTGCATTGACAGGTTACACACTAACAAGAGGCGTACTTTGCGCCATGAGAAGGCCACTCCCTTGCAACATTGAAGAGATATGTAAAAAAGCTTCCCGTATAGTGGTCATCAACAATATTGTAGACACCACAAACATAGGAGCTATTTTCCGCTCTGCTGCCGCTTTAGGCATAGATGCCGTTTTGCTTACCCGAAACTCATGCGACCCACTTAACCGCAGAGCTGTAAGAGTGTCCATGGGGTCGGTATTTCTTGTTCCATGGACATGGATTGATGATGAGATAACCACACTTCATCGATATGGTTTTAAGACTGCCGCCATGGCGTTGAAAGACGACTCCATTTCCATCGACAGCTCCAAACTAACACAAGAGGAAAAATTAGCCATCATTATGGGCACCGAAGGCGACGGTTTACCAACAGAAGTTATAGAAGCAAGCGATTATGTAGTAAAGATACCTATGCATCATCAGGTTGATTCATTAAATGTTGCAGCAGCTTCTGCCGTAGCCTTTTGGCAACTAAGAAAGCAGTAAGTTTGTGAAAATCGAGATATCATGATACCTATATGTTGTTACAATAGTTCATTAAATTTCATGTTGTGCCAGCAGCGAATCCAAAGATTTCATTCACAATCTCATGATCTAATTGTGTGTTCGGGTTATTCTTGAACACGTCAATATTTTTTGAACGTAGTATACAACATTGACCATCAGAGTCTTACCCCCGATAGAGATATTGTATTTCTTGCATATTATATTCGCCACGTTCACAGCCGCAAATGAGAAATTGAATGCAAAATCAAGTTTTTTGTCCGCCGCTTGACAGTCTGTAAGTTCAACAAACAGTCAAGCATCACGGAAGCAGAACTCAATCTCAAGCCAGTCCGCACTGCGTTCGGATGTCTGTCTATAACATTCTCGCCAAATTTTCCATAATGTCCCATTGAGGCGAAATTCATCTTCCATGACATTACCATCAAAAAGTTTGTTTTTGTTAAGAATTATTGCTGTACGGTGAAACTTTTTCGACCTGTACGGTTGGAAGTGGGTGTTAGGCAACCAACTTGAAATTTACCTTT
>CALCVP010000062.1 GCA_937907705.1 uncultured Prevotella sp.
AACGCTTAGGAAAGTGAGCTAAATTTGGTACAACGAACTGGACACCCTAGTTATTGATGATGCCACAAATTTGGAAGAAGAAACTGCTAAAACATAATCAAAAAGCTGGTAGCAGCAAAGGTACGTATAACATCTGATAAGTTCATTCCTCTTAACTAATAAAAAAGCAGATGCGTTATCAGTTTATGTGTTTTCTGTTGATAACGCATCTGCTTGGATACTACCTTTATTTCTTTGTAAATCTGATGTGTAAGGTGTGTGGTTGCAGTGGAATAGTGTATTTTGCCAATACTCCAGGACCGCAACTGCTATTGCCAAGTCCCATTACAGCAGCGTCAATGTTTAGATAAATGTGGTCTTCTGTTTGAAGATCGCAGTCATGTGTTACAGTGCAGAGTTGCTTGACAGAGTAGGGAAGTGCAGAAAATGAGAAAGGCTGGTTAATGGCTGATATGCAGTAGCCTTTGCCTTTGCTGTTGGTCAGTTGCACTTGCACAGTCTTCTCATGGTTACCGCTGTCTTGTGGGCGTGGATAATGTATGTATTCGTTGGCAACAAGGTTGTTCCATTTCCCTATCCAAGTAGCCTCTTGCCGGTCTGGATAATTGTCATACGGTCCCATACCATAATAGCTGAGCTGAGTAAGCTCCTTATCCAGTACAAAGGTATTGCCCATTGCGGGCAGAGAAGGCAGCTGACCTTGTGGCGTATAAGTGGCATTGAAGTCAACATTGCCATTGGCATCCATTGTGTAAACATAGTTGGCTACTATCTGTCCGTTTGCATATCTGTACTCTTGCGTTGTGGTAACGGTAATGGTACCATCGCTGTTTGTGGTAGAGGTCAGTGGCTTTGTGGTTACAGTTTGTGGCTGGTCAAGCTTATTGTTCTTCCAGTCTTTGGCTATCCAGTTGCCAAAGCCTTTGTCATTATCCATCGGTGCGCGGTAGAAATGAGGCTTAACACATTCAAACCATGCTTCAGCCTGTTGCTTGTCTGCTTGCTTTCCTGCTTTCAAGGGGCTTGCTTTGAAGGCGGTAGCCAGTTTGTCGTTGAGGGCAAACTGTTCATGTTTCACTTCAAACCCTGCTTTTGCCCATTGTGTGTTGTCTTTCAATACAATGCTGATATTGAGCCTTACATCGGCATCTTGATTGTATTTGACAGCAGGAAGCGTAAGGTCCTTTATTTCACCTTTTTTGATTACTTTTCCGTTTTCTGTGATGTTGTAAAGCAAGCGGTAGTTGCTAAGGTTAATGAAATTGTCGCGCAAGGTAACTTGCAGCTTGTTTCCGTTTAGCGATAGAGTCAAAGGCGCATACACTTGTTTTACCTCATAATATTTAGGTGTAGGTTTCCTGTCAGACGAAACGATACCTTTTACGCAGAAGGCTTTCAGGTTAGGAACATCGCCAAAGTCGCCACCATAAGCTACCATGGTCTTTCCATCAGCCCGTTTCTTGAAAATACCCTCGTCAGCCCATTCCCAGATGAAGCCACCCAACATGCGCTTGTTGCTGTATATTTCATCCCAATACTCCTTGAAGTTACCCATCGCATTGCCCATTGCATGTGCATACTCGCTGGTAAGCACAGGACGGTTGTCGTTGGTCTTGCGGGCAATGCTGAGCAGGCGTTCCCAGCGGGCGTTCTCTGGGCGTTCCATGTTGTTGTCTTTTACACCGGGATTGAGATATCCGCCTTGCACTCGTGGATAAAATCTGCTGATTACATCCACATACTGTGGGTCTTTGTCATCGGGTCCTTGTGCACCTTCATAGTGGACAGGACGTGTCGGGTCATATTCATGTATCCAAGCACTGGTCATGGCAAAGTTAGGTCCCCAACCCGATTCATTGCCTAATGACCAAAATACCACACAAGCATGGTTGCGGTCCCTCATCACTAAGCGTTGTGTGCGGTCAATGAATGCTGCTGCCCATGTGGGGTCAGATGCTAAAGTGCCTCTTAGTCCATGCTCTTCAAGGTCTGTTTCATCCATGACATAGATACCATACTGGTCGCAAAGCTCATACCATCGTGGGTCATTAGGGTAATGACAGGTACGTATAGCGTTGATATTGCACTGTTTCAGCAGTTTAATATCTTGCAGCATGCGCTCTTGTGTCATGACATGTCCGGTTTCTGGGTCCATTTCGTGGCGGTTAACACCACGCAGTCTTACTTGCTTTCCGTTTATAAGCATCATGCCATCTTTTATTTCTACCTTGCGGAAGCCCACTTTTGTTTCTGCTTGTTCAATCGTCTTTCCAAGACTGTCTGTCAGCGAAAGGCGCAGTCGGTAGAGATAAGGGTGCTCTGCATCCCACTTATGCGGATTGGTTATTTTGGCTTTCATCCATCCATAGGGAGCATAGCCACGCTGTGGATTACGCTGATTTAGTATCTTTCCCTTCTTGTCAAGGTTCAGCATTGGTTCTGCAGATTGCCAGAGTGCAGTGTCGAGCACTGCCTTTCCGTTGGCATCATACAGCATTGCATTGATGCGATAGCCTTTTCCGCGCTCACCACCAGTTACGCTAAGCTTAGGGTCTATTATCAGTTCTGCATCTTTATAGGCTTGGTCCAATTCTGTGCGGATGCCAAAGTCAGCAATGCGTATCTTTGGTGTAGCATAGAGTTCTATGCTTCTATGTATGCCGGCAATGCGCCACATGTCTTGGTCTTCCAGATAACTGCCGTCAGAATATTTGAAAACCTTGAGCGCCACCAAATTGCTGCCATCCTTGATATAGGGCGTAATGTTGAACTCTGCCGGCTCCATGCTGCCTTGAGAGTAGCCCACTTGCTTTCCGTTTACATACAGATAGAATGCACTTGACACCGCTCCAAAGTGTATAAACACTTCTTGCCCTTTCCATGTAGCAGGCAATGTAAAGGTGCGTCGGTAGCAGCCAGTAGGGTTACGTTCTGTAAAAGCTGTGTAAGTCTTCTTCGGTTCCTTCATTACAAAGGGCGGATCAATCTTGAAAGTGTAGCCCGAACTGCTGTAAATGGGAGTGCCGTATCCGTTCATCTCCCAGTCACCAGGAACAGAAAAGAGTTTCCATGCGCTGTCATCAAAGTCTGTTTTATAGAAGTTGTCTGGCTGTTCATTCGGCGTTTTCGTCCAATTGAATTTCCAGTTGCCGTCGAGCGACATGGCCCTATCGCCTTTTTCATTGAGAAACGGCGTAAAACTTGCTCTTGCAGGTTGACGGTTGATGGCCAACACATACTGGTTTTCCCAGTCATTTATTTGTGCTGTCGCAGCTGAGGCCATAATGGCCAATGCCGCGGTGCAGATGAGTTGTTTCATTTTATAGTTGTAATTATTCAATCGTGAGTTTATCAAACAGCATTTTTTCAATGCCTTTACCACTAAGCTTTACTATATAACTACCGGCATTGGTCTGCGAACCTGTTGTAATGCTGGTGTTTCTTCGCTTTGTCTTTTTCTCTGGAGTCTTCACAAACACGATGTCATCTTCTTTGTAAACTACCCCGTTGAGGTCGGTAATCTTGACGTGCAGTGTGCGTTCCTGCTCAGGGTTATAGTAGCGGAAACGCAGCGCATACACTTTAGCTACTCCTACGTTGTAGTTCCATGTCATGACATTCTTGTGTAGTGTACCTTCTGCAGTGATAGAACTATTGGTGCGTGGTGGCAGCAAACTGTCTGGGGTAGCAGTCAGTATGTCTTTGTCAAAAGCAGCCCAAAGGTCTTTCTTCGTAGCTTTGTTCTTTGCTGCTACCGCCTTTGCATTGTGGTCTTTGGTCGCAATGGCTATGGCAGCAATGATAGCTTGTCCTGCGTTTATCTTAGGAAAGTTTATCTTTATCTCATCACCGGTATTGTGAATGTTGATTACTCGCTTGTAAGGCTTGCCATAGCGCACTTGTCCCCAGAGGTCAAGATCATGCAGACAAGTGCTGTCATTGATGGCTACATCAAAGAGTCTGAGACCTTCATAATCGGCATTTTGAGCACTGCCACGTCCATACCACGGCTCGATAAAGTAGAGCTCTATGCGATAATCGCCCGGTGCAGCAGGGATATTGTATTGCAAAAGGTGCCTGCCAAAGCGTGAAGTGCGGAACAGTGGCGATGCAAACAGCAATGAATCTGAAGTTTGACTGGCTTGATACGGACTCACTTCTTTTGCAAATTTGTTACCCCATGAGGTAGACCAGTTTGTATTGTCCTGCATCCATGTCAGTCCATAGTTGTCAGTGTAGTCGTCGCCACCGCAGTTAATGCGGCAGATATAGTTGTAGTTGTCGGCTGGTTTCAGTATGCTCTCGTCCCAATCTTTATAATGAGGCGTAGCTAAAGAGTCCGTAGCAACTACTTTTCCTTTGTGGTAAGCTTTTGCTGTCAAAGCCTTTCCGCTCAGATCTACGTGATACCATTTGAACAGTGTGCTGTTGTTATTGCCTTTTTTGAGCGTCTTGCTCCATTTGCCACAGCTCAGTTCCACTTGTTCACAGTTGCTGTACACTCTTACGCTGTCGCTGTTAAAGCCAGGTACAATATAGACCATCGGCTCGTCTGTTGCGCTTTTGTAGTGCGATTGGTACATATAGAAAGCATCGCACGACTGTTCCCATGTAGTGAAAAGCCCTTTATGGTTAAATGGACCTACTTTGTCTATCTTTCTTAAAGCCTCTTCCGGTTGTCTGCGTCCAGGGTTGTCATGGCTTTGCAGTGTCCATAGAAACTGTCCGCACACGCTGTCTTTCACGCTTTCTGCCAGTTGTATCTTGCGTTCCAGTATGTCGCATTGCTTCTCTTCCGTATATCTTTCTCCTGTGTGGTTGCCCAGTGTGCGCCATGCACCATATTCACCGTTGAGCAGCTGGTCGTCTCTTTTCAGCTCTTTGGCATAGTCTTCCAACTTGCCTCCATAGGTACCGCTCCAGTTCTGCACCACATTCCAGTCTGTGCCGTCGCCACCATTGCAAGTGGTTATGAGGCGTTGTGAACCGCAAGTGGGGTCCAGCTGCCTGATGATGTCAGTACACTCCTTGGCAAATTCTGCAGGAATAGTGCTCTCGTTTTGTAGTCCCCATAGAATGATGGATGGCGAATTGCGGCGCTCTTTTACCCATTGTATCAGGTGCTTCTTGAAACTCTCTTTGAATTGTGGCGTATCATACCATATATGCGCAGAGAACTGCGGCCACCAAAGCAGTCCGTCCTTGTCTATCAGTTGCTTGTAGTGCAAGTTGTGTGGCTGGTGCGCATCGCGGAAAGCATTAAATCCAGCTTCTCTTATTTCCTTTATTCGTGCTTCAATCTGCTCATTGCTGAAAGCATGGCTCTGTCCAAACAGGTGCTCATATTCACACACACCGTTGATAAACTGTGGCTTCCCGTTCAGATAGAAACGCTTGTCGCCGTCTTTTCTTGTCAGTGGCCAGCTGATGGTTCTGAAGCCAAAAGGTGTGGCCAAGTCGTCTGTAGCCTTGCCATTGCGCTTGACAAGCGTGTTGAGTGTGTACAGATAAGGCTTCTCCAAAGTCCATAACTTAGGACTCTTGACGGCAGCCTGCTGTCTTACTGTCTGTGTTTCGCCAGGTTGCAGCGTTACTTCGTCGGTTAGTCTTGCTATTTGCTTGCCGGTAGATTCGCATAAGCGGTTAACCAAACTGACGGTAGCTGTGGTATCGCTATAATTCTTTACCTCTGTGTCTACATACACGCTGTCGGTAGCCGTATTGCTCCATACGTGTACACCGAATGGTTCAATGCGTACCTTGTCGGTAATTTCAAGCGTTACAGGGCGGTAGATGCCAAATGGTTGCGACCCTTCGCTGAATCCCCATTCCGAACTACAGCCACCACACACCCAAGGCATGTCTGTAATGCCCTTCGGATGCGATACTTTTACCTCTAAGGTATTGCTCTCACCACGTTTTATTTGTTTTGTGATATCTATTGTTTCGGTGGTTCTGCCAATATCATATTTGCCTAAATCTTTACCGTTTAATTCTATTTCAGCATACGTGCCCACACCTTCAAAGCGCAGAAAATACTGCTTGTCGGCCTTGTCAGGTGCAGTAAATGTCTTCTTGAACACGGCACGTCCGTGCAGATTGCCATGCTCTTTCTGCAAGGCACCATAGTAGTCGTCAAGATTAAAGGGGATGTCATGCTTGAAAGTTTTGCCGTTGAAAGTTATGTTCCAGTCGCTGTTAAGTTGCTCCGTGATGCGTTTTCCTGTGGGGTCCGGTGCAGGAAAGTTCACTTCGCTCTTGCCCATGGGGGCACTGGTAGCCACGGCAATGCCCCGTTGGCCGGCATTGTTGACAGCACAATAGAAATGATAGACCACTCCCTTGTGGCAGATTACATAGCTTTTGTGTGCAAACATCTCGTCATAAGGTTTGGATGGAGTAATCAAGTCAGGCCCTTGCCAGTCGTTCCAGTGTATCATGTCGTAACTTGCAGCAAAGGTGTTGTAAGCATAATACTCTCGTGTAGGGTTGAAAGCAGAGAAGTAAAACATGACAAACACGTTGCCCATCTTTACAATCTGTGCATCGCCCGTAATGGTACCGTCGGTGTCGTGGGCAAAGATAGGGTTGCCTTTATAGCGTACCCATTTCTTCATATCGTTGCTGAACGCCACTCCTATGCGTTCGCCTTTAGGGTGGGTAGCATTCTTTCCGCCGGCGTTATAGTACATCATGAAGTGATAGCCAAAGCGTTTCTTGTCTACTTTATACACATTGCTCTTGTATTGTGTCATGCTTTCCCACCATTGTGTCTTGGGCTCATTGTAGGTCAAGATAGGCTTGCTGTATGTTTCCCAAGGGTGAGCGGTAGTAATGTCTTGCTTTGTTGACGCCAATCCGATGCTTAATGGCGATTTGACAGCTTCATAACCTGTTCCTTCACCGCCTATATACGTCATCCAATAGCGGTTTTTGTATTTCTCGATATTGTAGCTTCCACCCCATGTATAGTCAATGAGTGCAGGGAAACCTCCGCGCTGGTTCATGTCCCATCCTTGGTTGCCATATTCCAATATGCGCCCCAAGGTCTGCCAGTGCAGCAGGTCTTGACTCTTGGCTATCCATGTTTCATAGCCACGGCCGTCGGTACCGCCTTTTCCGTTGTAGCACACATAGGTCATATACCAGGTGCTGTCTTTCCGGAACACGGTAGGACAGTCTATCTTATGATGATTGTCTTGTGGTGCTATTACCATGCCAAACTTGTAGGGAGTCTTTACTGCATCGTATATTTTCTGCATCTCTTTCTGACTCACCTTTACAGTATTGGTTCTTGATTTTGCTTTTGTCTTGCGCTGCGCATGGAGTATGGGTGATGCAACAGCAATCAGTAAAAGCGAAAACAATATTCTTTTCATTTCTTTTCGGTTTGTTTTTTGGTTTCAGCGGAGGTGCGTGGATTGCACATCTCCACTATTTTGTCGTGTAATAACAGGGCTTACATAAAGAGCCAGTCTACTTCATTTCCACTGCCGTTCAACTTGGCGTCTCTTACCTTTAAGTTGGTATTGGTAAAGCCTGCTACCATGATAATGCCCTTGGGAAGGTTGATGGTATGGTGGCCTGCACCGAAGTGGTAGGCATGGATATTGACAATAGGCATGTTGCTCATGCTGACAGCATTGCTGATTACAGCTTCTGCTTGTCCGTATTCATTGCCGGTAGCATCGGTTTCGAGTTTTGGAGGGCTGGCAAATTTCTTTTGGTCGTCTATAAAGAAGCCTACCAACATCATGACGGGCTTGTCGCACTCAAACTCTACCTTGCCGCCATTGATGCGTGTAGTGTCGCGATTGAGCACTAAAGCTTTCAGTCCTACCAGCTCTGCTGCCAAGGTGTCCACTTGTTCATCGCGGTTTTCAAAGAGCTTGGCTCCTTTTTTCAGCGTAACAACCGGATAGTTGCTAATCAGCCTTACATCGGCATTGGCAGCCTTAGGGTTGGCAGTCTTTACGGTAACTGCACCGGCAGGAGTTGTCAGGTTGGCAATGTTCTTCTTCAGATTGTCCAGCTCTTCTTGATAGACAGGAGCCATTTCTTTCCACGTCTTGTATTTGCCGTTGTCGCCACCCACAGGAATACGTCGCTGAGAGGTCAGCATACTGTTGGCGTAGTAGTAGGTGTCTTTTGTCTCGTCCACCAGTTTCTGATAGTAATCGTTGCTCTTTTGAAGCAAGGGCACTGCCTTGTTGAGATAGTCTGTCTGCTTGGTCCATTTATAGTTGAGCACTTGTTGTGCTGCCAACACTTTGTATTTGAACGAATAGGCAAAGTCGCGGTAGCAGTGCATGTCGTTGACCAATCTGCCAAACTCCTCCTTGTTCTTGGTAATAAGGTCGCTCAGGTTGCATATTTCCGTTACAGCCTTGTCGCCATGTGCCACACATTGGTCTACGATGTCAAGTGGCAACTCACCCTCATGAGGCAGGTGCTTCCATTCCTTTTCTACATATTCTATGAGCTTCTCGCCTTTCGGTCCGCAACTTTCGTAGAATCCGGGGTAGATAGTGTATTTATACGGGTTTACCAATTGGCTTATTTTCATTCCCAACAGCAAGCACTGGCGGTTGCCTTCGGTAATGCCAAACCGCCTGATGAGCTTTGGAGCTATCTCGCCACTTTGGTCGTAAGCCTCCAGTATCTTGCCCGCAGTGATTGTGTCAGTACCGTAGTATTGTGCCAAGGTCTGCTTCCAGTAGGTCTTGTCAGACCCTCTGTGGCAGTTCCATGCGTAGCGTCCCCATGCCGCATACCACATCCAGTCGCGGTCTATCTGTAGTTCTCGTTGCCCGTTGGGCAGCTTGTCTGCCGTGTAGGGCCAATCCCAGTAGCTGGCTTGCGGATAAAGGTGCAGTCCGTTGGCTCCATGCACACGGTGCATAGCCTGTACCGCCTTCTCTATAAAGGCAGGTGAGCTCCAGCGCCATGGCTCCAAATTGGCTAAAATATGTACATTGCTGATATGGATAGGTGCCACGCTGCTCAGCTGCCGCTGTGTTTCGCCCCACGGACCGCCAGGCTCATAGGTGGTCAGCGACTCGCCTGTGTATTTTGTCATGGTGTAGATGTTGCGGTAAAGGGGTAATGCCTCGTGCAGCACGCGTGGACCATCCGTGTCGTGAGAGCGCAGGATGATAGGCGGCTCGTCTGTTCTGCCAGCGGCTTTCAGTCCATCCTTGATGCCGGGTATGATGGTCTCGTTCATCCATGCTATATCAGTTTCAATGCCCGACATGGCTTCTCCCAAGCAAACCAAGAAGCCCACATTGGGATATTTTTGTATAAAGGCTGCAATGCTTTTGCGTGTGTAGTCGCTGATGAGTGGCGTAATGGGGCGGTTGCGGTCTTGGGTCTTCAGCCCATAGTGGTCGGCAAAGGGCTTGGACAAGATGATATTGTAAAACATCTGGTATATTCTGATACCACGCTTGGCTGCCTCTTGTGTAATGAAGGTAAACATCTGCTGGTTCTTCTCCATGGTAGCGTCGTCCACTTCGGGTGCAAAAGGATAGTCTTTCAGCTTGACCAATGACGCAAAGGGGTGTCCGTTCCACAGGAAAACGGCGTTCATGTTGTCTGCCGACAGCATGTCAAGATACCTTATCCACAGTTCTTTGTCGTAGAACCAAGGAAAGTTTTCAGGCGTATAAGGGTATTCATACACCTTGTGTCCGGGCAGGTAAACTGTCTTTTGCAGTCCTACACAGGCACCTCTTATCTTCATTTCGGGGGCATCTATAATGGTAGTGGGTATTTCGAGCGAATTGTTTTGACGGTAAAACTCCAATAGCTTGTTGGCGCCATAGATGGCTCCTGATTCATCGTTGCCGATGATACTGATGTGTTTGTCCTTTCTTTGCAGCGTAAAACCTTCGCGTGGCAGTCCTACGGTGTCTGCTGCTACGCCTATGCTAATTTTGTAACCCTTGGGCATGTTGGCTGTTTGGGCATTGACAAGCGTAGCGGCAAAGTCGGTTTGCGGCAGGTCTTGCCGTGTGCTCACAGTGGTGTCCTTGCTTGAGCAAGCTGTCAACAGTGCAGCTAATCCCAGTGTATAGGCACTAAGTTTTATATTCATATTGTTTGCAGGATTGTTGTTTTCTTGATTGTTTTAGAAGGTAAGTAGAGGCTCATAATCAATTTAAATAAGATTGTACTTTAATGCGGTTCGTTTTGAGCACCTGCTTATGATGGGCAGACCGCAGCCAAGGCGGTCTGCCTCACCAGTTAATATTTTACGGTAATGCTTTGTCCGGCAGGTATGGCTACATTCTTGTTGCCAATGCGCAGTGTACCTTTTCCGCCGTCGCTCTTTACGGTAACGGTCTTCTTGTCCATTTTTACATAGACCGTACCGAATGGAGTAGGCACGTTGCCTTCCATCCATTTCAGTCCGCCTAATGCTGGCTGGACAGTGTATTCCTCATATCCTGGCTTGGTAGGCTGCACGCCCAAGTAGTAGCGGCCCAACAGATAGATAGGACTGGCACCCCATGCATGGCACAGGCTCTTGCCGTAAGGCCTGCCATACATGGCCAATTTGGCGCGTCCGTGTTCATCGGGGTTGTATTTCTCCCAAAAAGAGGTGGCTCCTTCCTTGAGCATGCCGCCCCAGTAAGCCTTCATTTCCTTCATTACCTGACTTTGCTCGTTCAGCATGCAGAGTGCTTCCAGTTCGTAGAAGCGCATGTAGGGTGTAGTAATCTTGAGCACCTGATTGTTGAGCATGACCGACTTCTTTACCTCTTGCTGCTTTTGCGGGTCAAGATAGCCATACATGACGGCAAACATATTGGGGTAGCGGAATATCTCATCGCTTTGCTTTCCGTTCAGCCTGTTGTGTACCAATGCTTTCTTTTGGTCGTTCCAGAAGAAAGGCAACAGCTTCTCGCCCAATGCATCGGCCAACTGCCGGTATTTGGCTTGGCTGCCGTTGTCGCCCACGATGGCAGCTACGGTAGCGATAGATTCCAACGACTTGCGGAACAATATCTGTTCAAACGACAGCTGCCCGTGTTTGTCCATAGGTTTGTCAGCCCAGTCTACAAACACCCAATCTCCGGTAAGCCCCTCTACCATGCCATCCTTATCGGTGCGGCTCAGCACATAATCCATGTAGGTTTGCATCTGTGGATAAATCTGCGTCAGAAAATGGCGGTCGCCACTGTACATATAGTAATCGTAGATAGAGTTGAACCAGTAGAACGTATAGTCCATGATGGTGTTGATATGGCTGGTGATGGGGGCTTTGCCGCCAAGCAGGAAGATGGTGCGCTTTACCATATCGTTGTCGTTGGACAGGTAATAATTCATCAGATAACTTTGCGCTGCATCGCCGCTCCACACCCAACGGTCGCGCTTGATGCCGTCGATGAAAAACTCGCGTGTGGTCAGCTGCATGGTGTAGGCACCGATGTCCCAGATGCGGTTCAGCTCGGCATCGTTGCATTTGAATGAGCCTTTTTGCTCTTCGGGCATGTATTCATAGTTCATGCTCACGTCGCTTACAGAGCATCCGCCTTCAGTTTCTACCTTGATGTATCTGAAAGCCTTGCTGTTTTTCAGCGTATAGGTGTCGCCCAATTGCTCTGTGTCGTTGGTGGCAAGGTCTGTTATCTGTCCGTTTTCTATCTTCAGCTGGTCCAAGGTCTCGCAATTTTCCTTGTCGTTAGCCTCTTCTGCGCTTTCGCCATAGTAGATATGCACGGTGCCGTTGCCTTTGATACCGTGCAGAATAGCGTAGCCAAAGGTCTCTTTGCCAAAGTCATACAGACCGTTGCCGTCGCTTTTGACAGCTTGGTCGTGGCGTGTGGGCAGTTTAAAGAGCGAAGGCTTTTCGCTGGCTTTGTTGAAGTTCCAGTAGCCTACGGGCATATAGGTGGTGGCAGAGGTGTCGCTGGCTTTTCCGCTTTCGTCTATCCACTCCTTGTCTTCAAAGGTTACGCGCCAGTCTTTGCCAGATTTGATGGTCTGCCCGTCTACAAAGAGTGCAGGTGGAGTGGCTTGGTTGTGTACTTTTATATTGATGCGGTGGTGTCCGGCAGACAGGTTTACCTTGTCGGGCATGCCAAAGAGCATCTTGCCGTCAATCTTGACGTAGTATTTACCCTCTGTGGCTATGCTGATGGTCTCGGCTTGTTGCAGGTCAACAACAGTGCTGAACTCTACGGTAACATAGTGGCTGTCTTGTTTCCAAAACGGAGGAAAATAAGCGCCACGGTCAGTGCGGCGGTTGTTCATGTTGTTGCCCTGCCATATTTCATAGTCGCCAGGGTACCACATCCAGGTCTGTGCGCTCAGACTGATAGCCGATGCACACGCAGCGATAGCTGCAAATAAGCGTTTGTTGTTCATTGTATGTATGTTTTTTGTAGTCAAAATAGTAGGTGCGTCCACGCTCGTATTCGTTTGTTTTAGCAGTAGTTTCTTCTGATTTGTGGCGCAGCCAAAAGGCGTTGTAGTTGTTGACAGAGAGCATGCAAGCAACCTTGTGTATCTCTTTAATAACGCAGTTAGGGCTATACTGTAACAATCTGTTTGCTGTTTCTCACGGAGTAGAAACACTGTATTGCTTTGTCCAATTCCCTATAATACATGCAAATATAACGGCTTTCTGATAATAACTACTGTATAAATTGATAATTTAACCATGAAAACGTACATTATTATATGTATAAGTGCAGAACTCTTGGCTGTGTTGCGTAAATCCTGAGTTATATGAATGGACGGACAGGAGGCAGTGGCGCATCTGTTAGTCTGGTTGTAGTCAGCAAACAAGGCAGAATCAATGCAAGTTACATGGAGCAGCAAGCTTGGAATTGTCTTTTGTTAAATAGCTGTTAAAATGAAAATTTTCCGTTAACATATTGGCGAAAATAATACCCCTTATTTGCTTTTTCTTGTTAGAAAGTTGAAAATAATGTAGTTTTTAAAACTGTATCATAATACTTTGATATTCAGTGTATTATGTTGTTTTATGTGTGAAAGGAGCATATCCGTGCTTTAAAAAAGCAGTGCTTTAGCAGAAAAAGGCATTGACTTTTTCTGCTAAAGCATAGCTTTAAGGTGGCAAGGCCATAGCTTTTAGCTCAAGAAAACAGTGCTTTTTATGCCCAAAAGGGCTGCTTTTACTCTGTAATTCCTCTGTTTTGTAGTTTAAGGTAGGCTGAAAATGATTTGCAAAAGGCTCTGAATTTTCTATTTGAAGCAAAAATCGTGAAGTTGAAACGTTAAATTATTAGCTATAAAAAGTTAATAAATATTTAGTCGTCTCATTGAAAAATGCGTTAACCGACAAGCAAGAGCTTGCCTTCCCTCTTCTCAACATCAAGATACCGGTTCAAAAAGCGGTGGACGCCTACTTGATGACAATGAGAGATGTTTGTAGCAGTCAACACTGCAAATTGCAGAAATGTAGTGTCAAAAGTAAAAATTCCCAATGATTTGTTTTTCCGTCTGAATAAGATTCTTTATCTTTATGGTCAAATAATAGGCAATTCTATCAAGAAAAGTCTATTGGTTTTATATAGCCTCTGAACAATAATATTGAAAAATAACACCAAACAGCCCCAAGTGGCTGCCTATATAAACCACAACGAAAAGGCACATGACAAATTCAATCAATCAATACATACAGGCAATAGATACAATTTACCAAACTGGTGAGACAACGGAGCACAGTTTCAGAGGAACTTTGGAAACCCTTTTGAAATCGTTATTACCCAAATCAAAGAAGAATGTAGCCACAACTCAAGTTATCAACGAGCCGAAACGCAAGGAATACGGGGCGCCCGATTTTGAATTGCGCAAAGGCGATGCCATTATTTCTTTCTTGGAGACAAAAGATTTGTTTGACAAGGATTTGAGAGGCGAAAACGACAAGGCGCACAAAGAGCAGTTCGACAGATACAAGAAGGCTATAAACACTATTACGTTTACAGATTATCTTGAATTTATTCATGCTTTTTCATATACTGCAAAATGCTTTTAATTTGCTTGGAATTTGGAATGGACTAAAAGATGGCTCAGTTTCTGCAAACTAAGAGCCAATACAAAAATCAAAAATATTGGAAATAAATAGCAAACACTATGGACAAGATGACAAAAGAACAGCGCAGCCATTGTATGGCATCCATACACAGCAAGGCGACCAAACCCGAAATGATTGTGCGTAGATATCTGTTTGCCCATGGCTTTCGTTACAGGGTAAACCACCCACGGTTGCCAGGACATCCCGACATAGTTATGCGCAAATACCGCACGGTCATTTTTGTTAATGGATGTTTTTGGCACGGACATGAAGGCTGCAAATATTTTGTCATGCCCAAGAGTAGAATGGACTTTTGGCAAGCGAAGATAAAACGCAACATACAAAGAGACAAAGAAGAACAGAAACGGCTTGCCGATATGGGGTGGCACTGTATCACAGTATGGGAATGTCAGCTGAAGCCAAAGGTAAGAGAAGAAACCCTGCAGTCGCTTGAATACACTATCAACCATTTCTTTATCGAAGACCGTAGAATAAAAAAATATGAGATGCCGAGAGTAGAAAGTGAAATGGCTGCAGAGCCAGATGTAGATGATAAAAGATAATTTCAAATATGGAGAACCAAACATTCAATGTGGTGTATCGCAACCGGCAGTTGGACAAGTTGCTCTTTACAGGTGGCTATTGCAGCT
>CALCVP010000063.1 GCA_937907705.1 uncultured Prevotella sp.
CCAAAACGCTTAGGAAAGTGAGCTAAATTTGGTACAACGAACTGGACACCCTATAAAACAAAAGCAAGAAAAACAATACATAATTTTCAAATACATACAACAATGAAACGCAACATTATATTATTCGCCATGATGCTTATGGCAACCCTAAGCTTTGCTAAAGACATCAAAACTGTAGTAGTTACCACCACCCCTCAGATGCACTGTGAGGCATGTGAGAATAAAATCAAAGGCAACTTGCGCTTTGAACGTGGCGTTAAAGAAATCAACACAAATGTGGACAAGCAAACTGTAACCATCAAGTATGATGCCGACAAGACCACTGTTGACAAGCTATTGAAGGGCTTCGAAAAGTTCGGTTACAAAGCAAGACAGCTGAAACAAGGTGAGACAGTGAAGAAAATAGAGGATGAAAGTTGCACTAACATGTAACAACAGACTGTTGCTACTGCACTTTCACAAGCAATTTTAACCCATAAAAAAAAAGCTATAAAGACTTTCACAAGCCTTTATAGCTTTTGTATTTTTCTACTATTAAATTAGCAAAAAAACACCTTCCATTCTGCATGTGTATAAGTATGACATAACAGCACTGTTATTGTCATTGTATTAAAATACTGATAATCCACATTATTATCTAACTACCACTTTTCTTATAGCACCGTTGCGATACTTCACTACGTTTACAGCACCCTTTGCCAAAGAGTTTAATTGAACGCCATCCATGGTATAGATACCTACTATATCACTCTCATTTACAACCTGTACACGGTCCAAGCCTGAAGATATATCTTTGTTTACTTCCAGCTCAATGTCGTCAAGATCTACATCCTGACGCTTGTCATTGGTAAGAATAACACCTGTAACCTTGATAGTTGACACATCTGCCAAGGTCTCGTCTGCCTGCACATAGAAAGAGAACAGGGTGCCTTCATTGCCTTGGAAAGGATCCGCATTACGGTCAAAAGCAACAATTCTGATGCTGTCTTCGGTAAAAGCATTATAGGCAATGGTAACATTAAGCAGGCGTTCGTTGTTGCCTTCAAATACAATGTCTTCGTAGCCATAATCATCGACCTCTCTTACCATCTTCATACCAGTAGGCAATTTCATATCCATTTGCAAGCCATAAACCTTCAAATCATTGGTAAGCACTACGTCTACACGGGTCTTTGAGCCATCAGTAGCTATCTTTAATGGAGCTGGAGCAAATGACAACTGGCCTATTTCTACATTCAACTTCACTGAACCTTCAGCAGGAGCACTTGCCACAGGCACGCCATTGGCAGACAATTCCATCTCTCTCAGCTGAATCATTCCACCACGGAAATCATCTGCAACCTTTACTTTCAACATTGCGATAGCACCCTCTTCGCCCTTGATATAGTACTTGGTATCGGTGCAGAACATGGTATATCTGTACCAATCAGTAAACACGCCCTTGTTGGTTTTCAAAGAATCGCAATATACATCGTGCGTAAGTGTAGAGTAACGGTCGCCATAACGGCTCATGCTAATGTATTCAACACCTTCCGGTAACTTGAAATCTGCCTGCAAAGAAGTTATTTTCTCGCCAGGGTTTACAAGGTTAAAAGGTATCTCCACCTCTGTCCCAGGTTTCACATTGATACTTTTTCCATTACCAAAAGTCATGTAACACTGAGCTAAAGCAGCACTTGCAAAGCCTAATAACATTATCGCGACGAGAGCCAATCTCGCTGAAACCAGCCCTGAAATTTGATGTAAAGTCTTGTTCATTTTTACTTAATATTAGATTTATCCGTTGAATGATTTTCTGTGTCAGTATAAGGCGTGGCAGCCATTTTCAGGTGGCCACGCCCTTTACCCAATGGTATTTACCTTCAAAAACTATACCTTATTTGATAACTTTCTTGGTAGATCCGTTGGCATTTCTAATGATATTGATGCCTTTTTTCACCTTATTCATAATCTGACCGCCTACTGAATAGATGCGTTGTTTCAAGCTTGACAGGTCTTCTACACCGTTGATGCCTGTTGTCTGACCATCACCACCGATACTGTTCAGCACATAGTCTGTGGCGTTCATGTCTGACACTGAGATGTTATTCACCTTCACGTCAGCCAAGTTGCCCTCACCTGCAACATCAAGGTAAACCACTGCACCTTGATTGCCAAGCAAAGCGGCATTGTCATCAGCCATACCAACCAAGCGTACAGCACCGTTAGCCAAATTGTTGGTATAGAGACGATGACCATCGGCACGCTCTGTAAGACCTTGGTTCACTAATGTCATACCTGCCGGAAGTTTCACATCCATCTGGAATGCCACACAAGTCTGAGCATTGGTCAAGTTGACAGCGATGCGGCGAACGGTACCATTCATTGTTTCAGAAAGTGAAAGTGCGCCACCGTTACCACCTTCTTTCATGGCTACTGCACGGCTTACCTTATGCAAACTGGTAACTTTTGAACCCAAACGGATAATGTTGTTCACCTCTACTACATCGCTTACGGTGATACGTCCGTCCAAGTTGGCATCTGCAGCCTTCTTGATGGTCTCGTCATTAACGGTCATCTTATCCAATACAATGTTCAATACCACATCACGGTCGCTTACAGTTACCTTGCCGTCAGGCAAATTGCCAGCACCTGTAACATCGCCCAATACATATCGGTTAGACACTTCTTGATTAGCCAATGCTGCAATCATATCGCCTACTGCTGTGATTTGCTTGAACAATTCGTCTTTCTTAGACATGAAAGCAGACTGGTCATCTTTAACCTTTTGATGGGTTTCATAGAGTGCGTTATAAGCAGTTACTACTTCATTATACTGATCTGACAAGTCTGCAGCATGGTTGTGAGATACAATGTCTTGCCATACCTGCGACAATGCGCCATTCAATACAGTACTAATCTGATAGTTAACCTCGGCAGAAGCACCTGTATAAGTCAATCCATTTGCAAAGTCTGTCCAATTGTCTACATAGTATAGATAAGAATCTTTCTTGCTTTCTGTCAAAGCATTTTCAATGTTTTCTGCTGTATAATCAGCATCAACAAGTTTCTTAAATACTACTATCTGCTCTGTAAGGAAGTCAACATTTCCTTGCATCTCAGTATCATACTTGGTAGTACCGTCTTCATCTACTTGCTGATAATACCCATACGACTGTACCGTCTCAACCATTTCGGCTACCTTAGCGTCAAGAGCATTGATGCTTGCGGTGAGTTCTTGATAAATCGTTTCATTGACAGCATACGGCTTTTCTGCTACGGTAAACTCGTCAACAGCTGTCTTCAGCTTTGCTGAAACTTCGGTCAGAGCATTGATCATCTTCTCGCTGTAGAACGAAATCTGTCCTGCATAAGTATCCATATCACTCTGAACACCATCCAGCTGAGCCTTAATAGCAGTCAAAGCATACTCTTCCTGTACCGGTTTATGGCACTTAGCCAATGCCTCTGCCGCCGCTGTGTATTCGCCAACAACCTGATTGTAGCGTGTATCAAGTACGGTCTTCGCATTTGTTTCGGCATCTTTATTATAGGTAGCTGTAAACTCTACCTGAGCCTTAGCCACTTTCTTCTCAAACGGGAGCAATGCATCTTTTTTCAGGTTCTCTGCCACTTCATTCTTCACAAAGCCGTTAAGAATGTCTGTAAGCTCTGCTGTCAAGCCCTCACAGTGTGCTGCATAGTAAGCGTCAAGAGTTTCACCTGTCTCGGTACCAGCGTACTTGTTATGCATATTGGTGTACTCTACACGCATCTTGTTGATAGCGGTAGTGATACTTGACACTTCTTGGTTGTTCACTTGCTGGTAAACAAGGCTTATGCGCTTAGCAAAGTCAACCAATTCGCCTGTATTCTTATCGTTATACTGTGTTTGCAGAGCCTTGGCATTACCGCTATTGTAAGCCTCCTCCACCGCAACTTGATAGCCAGCGAGGGCTGCCTTCAGTGTATTGCGGAAAGATGGAGTACCGTCTAAGGTGAGGTAAGCAAACGCATAGTCATCAGCATAAGCCAGAGCCTCGGTAAGTTGAGTGCCAAGAGTAGCCAATTGAGTGTTCAACTCGTTGTAAGCTGCAACATTGGCTGTCTGGTTCTTGTTGGCCGATTTGGCATTTTCATAAAGAGCCTTAGCATCAGTATTGAAGGTATTGACCATTGTCTGAATCTCTGGCAGAGCGCCGAACAATTTACCATCGGCAATAGCCTTGGCAGCGCTTGCATTGGCTTTATCCAAATAGTTGGCCACCAACTTCTCGTATTCTGCCTTGTAATCGGTATTGTCATTAGGTGTCTGAGAGAATTTGGCAAGGTCTTTCAGATGCTTTTCAGCAGTCTTCCGGGCATCAGTATAAATCTTGTTCCACTGTGCTTCAGCCGCAGGTTCCAAGCCAGCAGCAAGTTCTTTATCAAGATTTTCTTCGGTCAGCTTGCCATAAAGCTCGTCAAGTACCAGCAGCTTGGTTTCCGGAGTAACCTTCTTCAATCGGGTCTGATAGTCTCTTACGTCAGCAAAAGCTGCCTTGATTACAGTACTGTTGTAGCCTTGCAGTTTGTCTTCATACTCCTTGACCTTGCTGTCGAGCAATGCTTTCTTCTCATCAAACTTGCTTGCTATATTTGCATTTACTTCTGCAACAAAGCCATCGACAATGGCGTCAATCTCAGCAGCATACTTGTTGGCCAGCTCTGTGTTCTCTTCATCTTGGTCATAGAGCTCCGGCGCCTTGGTATCGTTATACTCCTTATTGGCTTTTGCCTGTAGTTCGCCCAAGAGCTTGTCATAAGCATATACACTGTTAAGAGCCTCAATGAGCTGATCTATCTTGATGTCATTGCGCAATTCCTGATTGCTGATGCCATTAAATTTATTGATAGTGTTGACAGCATCCAGCTTCTTTGCTTCGGCTGTGCTCAGTGCAGCGTCAAAGACCACCTTACGTGCGGCATTGTCTGCCACGACAGCAGCATCATAACCGCCGCTCCAATCGCTCAAAATCTCATTGATACGTGTAGTAAGAGATGTACCTTGATCACTGATAGCAGCATCCGTAGCGACAGCTTCGCCCACTGCATATTTATCAGCTATGAGGGCTGCCAATACATCAATAGACTGCTCATCCTTGGTTTGCAGAGCGATAAGACGGTCAAGATAAGTATCCTTCTGTGAAGACTGGTCTTGACTCTGTATCTTTTGATAAGCGTCGTTGAAGGTCTGCTGTATGTTAGCCAACAGCTTAACATGAGCGGCATGCTTCTCTTCGTTAGCCTTAGCAGCAGCTTCAAAGCCCTTCACCTTAGCCTCAAAGTCAGTAATCTGCTTCAATAAAGCATCTTTCTGCTCCACAGCCTTGCGGTCTTTATAAGCCTTTTCTATTGCCTTTACCAGATTGTCTATGCCAGAAGTAGCCATCTTGTCAAGCTCTGCGGTATAGAAGTCGAGTGCCTTATCCTTTGCCACAGCAGCTACAGCTGTCTTCGCTGCATCTATCTCTGCTGTCAAGCGGGCCTTGTCTGCCTTTGCCATCACTGCATCATAAGCCTTGCGGTTCTCTGCACTTGCCTTGGCATTGGCTGTCAGCTTCACCACATCGCTCTTGACTGTCTCTAATGTAGCTGCCATGGTCTTGTCCCATTCGGCCTTGAATGTTTCGGCTTTCTGAGCCTTCAGCATAGCATCCTTCAGCTTGTTGACTGTCTGCTGCTCTGCATCAATAAGCTTCTTGAACTCATCTGTCCTGTTGTCATCGCCTACCAGTCCTGCCACCTTAGCCAATTCAGCTTCTTCAGCCTCAACGGCTTTCAGTTGTTTAGCATAAGCTTCATCATTCTGTGCAAGGAATTTTGCACGATCATCCACAGCTTTCTTCAAGGTTACTACCTTCACATCCAGTGCGCCAAGGTCATCGTTCATGGTAGAGAGCAATGGCAGAACCTCTTCAGCTTTCTTTTGGTCAGTAATTTCGTCCTTGCTGTTAGGCATGTCTTTGGTCAACTCAGACAGTTTCTTGGTGTATTCATCCTGCTTGGTCTTGAACTCACCCTTGTTATAGCTTGCCAATCGTGCCTCATCAGCAAGTAATTTCTGTATAGCGTTCAAGCTATTGGTTATAGGCTGTATCTTAGCCACTACAAGGTCATACATGTTCTGTGCAGCTTTAATGGTAGCCACCTTGTCATATTCTGCCTTGTCTGCTGGATAGCTCTTGGCCAAATCAGCGAAAGCCTTTACAGTAGCATCATCCAGCAACTGTATGCCATTCAATATGGTCAAGCGGTCGGCATCTGCCTTTGTGCCAACGGTTGTAGCCTGTGTCAGTTTACCCTTAATGGCACTTACTTTTGCCTTAAAGGCTGCTATGTCTTCGCCATAAGTCTTGGTTGATCCAGCATAGTTGACATATTGGTTAACCACTACTGCCTCTACAGCTGCAATATCTTTTTCATAAGCATCAAGAGCAGTCTTCACTGCGTCATACTGAGCTACGGCAGCCTTGGCTGTAGCCACAAAGTCGGTAGCCTCGGCAATTATATTATTGATAGCAGCTTCATTCTTCTTCTGGTAATCAACCGCCTTCAAGTCGGCATTGGCCTTATCCAGTTCTGTCTTGAATGTAGCCACCTGAGCTGCATATTTGTCTGCTGTCTGAGCAAACTGCTCGTTAGCTTTGTAAGTCTTGTCCTTGCTAACCAGTTTCTCCAGTTCTGCCTTAGCATTTACTACGGCAGCATTGGCACTCTCCACTGCCTTGGAAACAGCCTTGTAAGCGTTATAGTTGTCAATGTCAGGAGCAGCCACTGTCTCTATGCCGGTAATGCTCTTCTCTATTTCTGCCACCAAAGTAGTGTATTCCTTACCTGTGATGTATAGATCCAGTGCGTTCTTTTCGTCAATGGTAGATACCGCATTAGCAGTCTCTATCTTTTCTTTCAGCTTGTCAATCTGCGCCTTGATAGCTGCTATTTCATCTTTATAACTACCTGCCGGCAATGCCTTTTCTACCGCTGTAACACGCTTCTCAAATGCCTTCACATTGTCATCAGCCAAAGTTTTGGCAGCCTTCAGAGCTGCTATCTTGGCCGTATAGTCTGTCTGCACCTTATTGACAGCAGCGGCTGCAGCGGCAATAGCCTCCATATTGGCAGCTTCAGCAGCAGTTGCGTTATCATGACTTTCTGCCGTACCATTAGCCGTTTGCACGGTTACCAGCTTTTGGTATTCCTCTGCCATCTTGGCAGCAGCCTCTTTCTTCAATGCCTCATAACCGTTGTCAAGTGCAGCCACAGCGGTTTTTGCAGCATTATAAGCAGCCAGCTCTTTGGTTATTTCCGCTGCCACTCTATTGTAAGCAGCATCATTATTGTTGGCAGTAGCTATATTAGCCAAGAGTTCTGCCACAGCAGCATTCACCTTCTTCTCCAGCTGAGCTATTGCATCAGCGTCAGCAGCGAGATTCTTCTCAGCCTCGCTCTTTGCCTTGATCACCTCTGCTGCCAAAGCTTCATAAGTAGCTTTATATTTATTCTTAGCATATTGTGATGTCTGCTGGTCAGACAATGTAGCCTCAACAGTGGCCAGTTTAGTCTGCATGCCTTGCAGCTTTTCCATGGCAGCAGCATAAGCTGCCTTAGCGTCAACAGCCTTGTTAACCTCTACCTCCAATTGGTCTATATCGCTGTCTATCACTGATTTCTCTGCATACAGTTTCAACGCTACATAAGCATCTTTATAAGCGTTGGCATCATCGTCTACCAGTTTATTGAGCTTAGCAAAGATGGTACTGTAAGTGAGCATCAGTTTTTTATAAGTCTCGGCAAACTCTTCATTCTTCAAGTTAGTCTCCATTTTGCTCATCAAACCGTTCAAGCGCTCGTTATAGCTACTCTTGGCTGCTGCAAAATCAAACACCACTTCAAGTTTAAGGCTGCTCACCTCGTAAGATTTCTTGTCTGTGCTTACAATAACAATCTCCACATTAGCGGTTTCCGCCGTAAGCTTAAACTCGCCATTATTCTGCAATTTGCCTGCTTTCACTATGTCTTTTCCAGCCACAGTGATATTGACATTGCTTGGATATTTACATGAGAATTTATAGGTACCGGGAACAAGTGTACCTATATTTTGCTTGATTTGTGTGCCCGTAGAAACAATAAGCACACCATTGTCAATCTTTAAGTCGCCTTCATTTTGCTGACTCCAGTTCTTCGTGTCATTACTTACAGACACATCAGAATTTGCAAAACCTGCCATTGGCACCGAGGCCGCAGCAAGAATGGATACCAGTACATTCTTTTTCATAGTTTAAGTGTTTAATTAATAATCGTATAAATTATGTTATTTGGTTGTTGATTAGCAATCAATTCAAATAATAATTATATCAGTTTTTGTGTCGCGTCAAATAAAGTCAATAGGCTATTGCAGTTCAACTGCACATAAGTTAGCATAGTGTACAAGAAACACATATCAGCCTTATTATCAGCAGATAACATACTTTTCGTCCGCAAATATAAAGATAAAATCAATTGTTTGGTCCTCTCTTGGTACTGGTTTTCGTGAAACGTCAACATAATTTCGTGAAAACCCGCCAAACAAGCAAGAGTTTGTTTTTCTCCTTACCGAAGCAACTACTTACGACAAGGGCACCGATGGCATGTCTACCGCCTCATCGGCAGCAACATGGCATGCACCGTTTAATTTGTTCACCAATTCGCGCAGGGTAGCCTTTGGCACCTTCAAGGCAATGCTGCCGGCAGCACCATCACTCATTACCAGCTGCTGCTTGATCACACTGATATGGAAAATACGGCTTATATTGACCATATACTTTCTGCCCACTCTGAGCAGCCTACCCATACCTATTGCTGAAGCTTTGACAGCTTCTTCAACACGGGCCAACCCAAAAGGCAGAAGAAAATGTACACCTGCCGTATAATAAACATGTGTGTAGTGGTCATCGGCTTGAAAATAGACAATTTTTTCAAGGTCTATCAAGTAAAGTTCGCCATAGCCTCCCAAGCAGAGCCTATTGGCACGCAGATTAGATACAAAAAGTTTCTTAGGCATTAGTCTTTCGTTTTTATGGTATACATACTCATATTGCCGCATCAGGATATCTTCTGTCATAATCTCTATACTGATATTTTTTGCGCGATGTATCAGTACCTATATCCTCGCAAGCGTATATATAATCATGTATATAGGTTAGTTTAGTTGTGTTTGGCTTTAATGGTATGCTCTGCTCACTACTTTGCCCATTATTAAGTCAAAACAAAAAATGAACGTATCAGTTTGCAAAAGCATAACTTTTCATTTTGCAAATATAATGTAAAAATCCATAACTTCCTACTCCTGTAAATTAATAATTTCGTGAACCACACATTTATTTTCGTGAATATACATATACATACGTGAATTATCGCCAAGCAAAAGCACTGCAATCACAGCACAAAAGCACTGCAATCGCAACACAAAAGCACTGCAATCGCAGCACGAAAACACTGCAATCGCAATAATGCTACATAAACACCTGTCAACATCTACCGTTCACCTTTCCTTAAAATAAACATGATGCAACTTACAAAAACATGCTACTCAAAACCAATTATCTTATTGCTGGCTGAATAACTGCTAACAAGTCAACACGCCACTTATACCAACGAGCATAGCCTTTATCTGCATTTTCAAGCCTGAAAACAGCGAAAAACGACTTTTTTTGAAGAAAAATGCAAAAAAGTTTTGGAAAAATTTGGAAGATAACAAAAAATACCCTATCTTTGCACCCGCAATCAAGAAACAAGGGCGTTTAGCTCAGCTGGTTTAGAGCATCTGCCTTACAAGCAGAGGGTCGGCGGTTCGAATCCGTCAACGCCCACAAGAAGAAAAGACTGATAACAATTTGTTATCAGTCTTTTCTCTTATTATAGGCTTTTCCACCAGCAACATTCTGCAGTTCACTTTTATCGGCTTAGTAGATTTATGTTTTTCCGCAAGTGTATGAGCATGTTCTTTCGAGCAGTGGAGAAAATACAAGTAAGCAATTAATGAATTAGTATTCCTTTATATTGTCAAACTTTTGCCATGCTGATTGTCGGTATGTTTGCAAGCTACCTTTGGGAACATATATAACAGTATGTTTGAAATGAAATGGGTCAAATACCTGTGTGATGTTAGTGGGCCATAGCTGATTGCCTATCAGATAGGGCGTAGTAGACCTGAAATAGAGTCTGTGCAATTGTTTGCAGCCTTTGAAAGCTCCTTTCATTATATGCAGTTTGTTGACGGGGAAAGCTGCACTTCTTAGCTTATGATAATTTCTGAACGCATCAAATGTAATCTCATCTATCTTGTAGGTCATGCCTTCGTATGTTACGGTTGACGGTATTTCTACACAGGAATCTTTGTCATAAGCACTTTTTATCGAAACAAGACCGCCACCCCACGATGTGCACCTTAAGTTTCCTACCTTAAAGTCGGCTACTATATCGTAAACTTGTCGTGGTCCACTCCATTTATAATATGCTATACTTATTCCACCAAAGAGCAGAAATGCAACTGTAATCAGGCAGACTGCACGAAACCACTTGCGAGTGAGGGCAATGGCATCTTTCAGAGCTTTTATATCTGCATAACGGCTGTTGATGCTTTTGTGGCAGTTTTCAATGATTTTGCGATACTTCCATCCCATGCCCATCAATGAGATGATGGAACCTATACTGTAAATATCGTTGCGGCTGTCGGCCTTTCTGCTGCTTTCCTGTTCGGGCGATATGAAACCTTTTGTGCCGGCTGGTTGTTTGAAAATGGCATAACTGTCTGCATCGGCCAGTCCGAAGTCTATCAGCTTAATGTTTTGTCCATTTCTGGTAACCATGATGTTTTCCGGCTTTAAATCACGGTGTACCACTTGCTTTTTATGGATATATTCAACTGCTTTAAGCAGTTGTTCTAATATTTGCCGTTTTTCTTTTTTGCTGTGCGGTATGTTGAGCCACTCTCCAAGTGTCAACCCATCTATATATTCCATGACAATGCACTTGCCGTAGCCTTCAACTTCTTCCAGTCCTTCTACAGTTACTATAGCAGGATAGTGTAGGGAAGAAAGTATGTTGCATTCTTTTTGTAACAGCTCTTGATAAATGAAATTGTTGCGATATTTACTTTTGAGTCCTTTCAATATCCACCATTGACCGTTCTTTTTGGCCCGTAGAAGTATGTTGAAACCGTCTGTAGGTATCTCTGTAATCTCTTTAAAATCAGTAGAAATATCATTGGAATCTATGGGCAGAAAATCAGATGTCGGACTTTTATTTATCATTATTGATACGTAATGTAGGTTTTGTAAAGATTAATAGAATATTTGTTTTTTGTAATGTAGCTTACTACAAATTTACCAAAAAATATGGAAATGGAACGAAATGGAATGCGCAAAATCATGTAAAAAGTGTAATTTTGCACTCACAGCATGAAAACTATTAATATACATTCGTTGATAATGCAAGTCTCGTTTACATGAAACTTGCATTACCAACATTTTTTATAATCTATAAAATGTGTGCACTTGTATGGATTTGAACATCTATACAAATTTGATATTCAACCTATAATTATGCTGAATTTATTATCTATAAAGTATAGTATATGCATGGCGAACAATTGTAAAATGCTGTTCGCCACACATATCTCTATAATGTACTTAATTTTTTAATGCGATTACACAACGGAAAGGTCAACATTATGCAAATAATGGTACCTGCCACCATGACACAACTCGAAGTAACTGCTATATTGCCCAATGCAACTATTGGGCTTGACACAGCACCCGCTACAAATCCTGAAGCGCCGAATATGGCACTTGCCGCACCTGCATTTTCCCGTTCAGCGTCAAGTGCTGTGGCAGTAAGACCAGGTTGCATCAATCCGAAACTACTCATCAGATACATATAGAATACCATAACAACAACTAAAGGCATATGTGTCAAAAGGCATACGGCAAGTATACAGGCTGCCACCATGAAATGTGCAGAACCTTTTTTTAGACCCGTTGTTTCTTTCTTGAACCGTGGGGCAATGGCTGCTCCTATGCCTATCATAAGGGCATTGAGCGCAAAGCAAAGGCTGAACTCAAATGGTGTAAGACCATAAATTCTTTGAAGAATAAATGGTGAAGAAGCGATATATGCGAAGAAAGTGAGGAAGCATGCCATTGCCGCCAATGTGCTAAGGGTGAAGCGTGGATTGTGAAACACACGGAACAGGTTTGCATATACTTGCAGGCAGCTTTTGTTTATACGCTTTTCTGAAGGCAGTGTCTCGGGCATGAACCAACTGCATACCATCAAAATGAGACCGATGGCGAGCAACAGACAGAACACTCCTTGCCAGGTTGTTATACCTGCCATGACTCCACCAATGACAGGTGCACAAACTGGTGCAATGCCATTGATTGAGCCAAGCAAAGCCATAAAGTTGGCAAGCTCTTTTCCGCTGAACATATCGGTTGCCATACTTTTTGATATGACAATACCTCCTGCGCCAGCTATGCCCTGAAATATGCGCATCAAATTGAACACGTATATGTTGGGGGATATAATACATAATACCGAAGCAATGGCAAAGATGAACATTGAAGCCACAAGGATGCGTTTGCGACCGTACTTGTCAGTAAGTGGACCGATAAACACTTGTCCAGCTGCTAAACCTATCATTCCTGTGGTCAAGCTCATTGAGGCAAGAGCTGGGGATGTGTGAAAAAACTCAGTCATCTCTGGAAGTGCAGGCAAATAGAAGTCGGTAACAAACGGTCCGAAGGCTGTCAGCATACCAAGCGTAGCAGGGATAAAAGCTCCTAATTTCTTTTTCATTTCATTATTTTATCTGCAAATGGAATGCATCCATGCGAACAACTCATTTAAGGCATAGTCGCCAGAATGGGGGCGGTTCCATGGCAATTTGAAGTTTACGTCTTTACCCTTGTTCTCAAGTTTGGTTGCCAGATTTACGGGTATTGGGAAAGACGTGTCACGGTCTATTGCCCCATGCCTGATATACCAGTGAGGAGCTATCGTAGATTCTTTTTCATCCATCATGCGCATAGGATTTAAAAGACGCACATTTTCGCTGATGGAAGAATTGATAGTATCTTTTTCCTTACAAGTGGCTTTGCGCAGGGCAAAGTCGGTAAAGTTCACTGCACTTCCTTTTTCGTTTCCAAACTCTTCATTCTCACCGCTTGCCTTCGAACCTGCCACACCCTTGCTGTCGAATGCCGGCACACCTTTTAGCGGCGTTGTGGTGGAAACATAGAGAAGATATTTGTCGAGGTCAATACCTGTAACATACTCTCCTTTCTGCTTGGCCATCACTTGCATGAAATCTTTTGGCATGTTCATAGGCTTGTCCTGTGGCATATTGGGGAGTTTGTTGCCTTTTTGAAGCTCTTTGCCTCCATTGATTGGGGCAACAAACTTTATGGCTGATGAGAAAGAAAAACCTATGCTGTCGGGAATGTCAGCACCTGCATCCTTTGCCTCCTGTACGCTGGCTATAAGCAATTGCTTGAGATAATCCTTATAGTTATCGGCATTAAGACTGGTGCCATCTGGTTTCTTTAAATTCAAACTATTGATATAGGCTGGAAATTGAGCTGCCAATTCCTCTGATACCAGTTCTTGTTCACTGGAAACACTGCGTGTTTTGTTGTTGGCAAATCCATAAAGCCATTCGTATGCCATATCTGCATGGTCGAGATCAACAATCGGGCAAAAACATACAGCCGCAAAGATATCGTCTTTTTCGTCTGCGGCACCCATCGCCTTTAGCAATGGCTGGTAGGCAGGATTGTTTCCAGAAGTTCCTAACAGTGAAGACATTGCACCGCCTGCACTGGTGCCGTCTGTAATAATACGTTCAGCATCGCCCGGCATATCCTTGTCAAAAAAACGAAGATAACGTATGGCAGCTTTCAAGTCGAGAAGACCCTTGGGAGCTCTGCCTGTATAAATGTTCTTGCCCTTCTTGCTGACGACAGAGTTTCTACCTCTTGCTCCAGGTATGGCTACTACAAAGCCTTCTGCCAGAGCTCTACCTGAAGCGTCTCCTTCGTCTATCATCCTTGGTTCAGCAGCCATGTATCCTCCCACGTAATTAGGCATGAAGATAGGAGTTTTCTGGGTTGCACCGTCAGGCACAAAAAAATTGAGATACTGGTATGTGGAGTCTTCCACATGAGTGACATAATATAACTTTGTGTAAGCAGTATAGTTGACCTTCTTTCCTGTAGGAAGAACAACAGACCCCGCCACGCCTTTCGAAGCGTCAAACACAAGTTTAAGTGTTGGCTTCTCCGCTGCCCCGGCACACACAGAAAGTACCGAGACAAAGAATGCTACGAAAAACTTTTTCATTGCCTTTTTATAAATTAATTTAGCGGTGCAAAATTACTTCAAATCCAATAAACTGCAAAAAACTAACTTCTAACAAATGCAAAAAGACATGTTTTGTGGAATGGCTGTCAATCATCCCACAAAACAGGTAATTTAAAATATCAAAAAAATAAAGTATATTTCCGATAGTGTTCACGTGCAGATGCTCATTTGCAAACCTGAAAACGACTTACCCGATAACCCCCGGGGGAAGATACTTTGGTTCTACAGAAAATTTATATCTTTGTGCCATGAATAATCAAGGCCTATTAGCATTGGCACAGTTAATTCTGCCAT
>CALCVP010000064.1 GCA_937907705.1 uncultured Prevotella sp.
ACAACTGTAAAGTTACTGACAATCAGCCACTTAACCAAATTTATTAGTTATATTATGTTAATTAACTCTCTCATTTTCAAACGATTACATTAGAATTAACAGAGTATTACATTAAGGTTCACCCGATAAATCATTAGTTTGGCAGTAGTTTACAAAGATACTGTTATAAATGTTAGCCGTCCACTATTAGAAAACAATTCACAATCCCATTTTCAATACAGAATGCTTGCTTGGAATCTCTCTCTTACCGATAATTAAGAGTGAGATGAACAACCTCTTGTTATATTTAGACCCGAAAATTTCGTCATTTCCAATATATTTCCGTACTTTTGCAGGAAGTAACAGTTGTAGCCAACGGCATGTTGCAGTTTGAAAACCTGTCGGTTGCAAGAAAAAGTAGCATAAAGCAAATGCGGTAACAGAACAATAATTATCTATAAACAATAAAATTATGCTTACACTAAAATTAATCAGTGAAGAAACTGAACGTGTAATTAAAGGCTTGGAAAAAAAGCACTTTAACGGTGCAAAGCAAGCCGTTTATGATGTTTTGGCGTTAGACAAGCTCAGACGTGAAACTCAGCAGAAACTGGATAAGGATTTGCAGGAAGCCAAGAAGATGGCAGCTCAGATTGGTGCCTTGATGAAAGAAGGTAAGAAAGATGAAGCCAACGCTATCAAGGAGAATGTGGCTGCCATTAAGGAAGACTCAAAAGTGTTGGAACATGAGTTGAACGAGACTCAGCAGAAGTTGACATCACTGTTGTGTTCTATACCAAACATACCTAATGACGATGTACCAGAGGGTAAAGACGCGTCAGACAATGTTGTGGTGAAAGAGGGTGGTCCTATGCCAAATTTGCCCGAGGATGCATTGTGCCATTGGGATTTGTGCAAGAAATACAATCTGATAGACTTTGATTTGGGTGTAAAAATTACAGGTGCAGGTTTTCCTGTATATGTAGGAAAAATGGCTCGCTTACAGCGCGCGCTTGAAGCCTTCTTCTTGGAAGAGGCACGTAAGAGTGGCTATCTTGAAATACAGCCCCCTTATGTAGTAAACGAAGCTTCAGGCTATGGCACAGGACAACTGCCAGACAAGGAAGGTCAGATGTATCATTGCAATCTTGATAATCTGTACCTTATTCCAACGGCAGAGGTGCCTGTAACCAACATCTTCCGCGATGTTATTCTTGACGAGAAAGACCTTCCTGTCATGCGTTGTGCTTACTCAGCATGCTTCCGCCGTGAGGCAGGCTCATACGGCAAGGATGTAAGAGGTCTTAACCGTCTGCATCAGTTTGACAAGGTAGAGATTGTACGCATAGACAAACCAGAACACTCCTACGAATCGCTCAATGAAATGTTGGACCATGTAGAAGGATTGCTGAAGAAGCTGGAGCTTCCTTATCATATTTTGCGTCTATGTGGTGGCGACATGAGCTTTACATCATCTATCTGTTACGACTTTGAGGTATGGAGCGGTGCACAGAAAAAATGGCTTGAGGTGTCTTCTGTAAGCAACTTTGAAAGCTATCAGGCCAATCGCCTAAAATGTCGTTACCGTAACAGCGAGACCAAGAAGACTGAACTTTGTCATACATTGAACGGATCTGCTTTGGCATTGCCACGTATTGTAGCTGCAATTTTGGAAAACAACCAGACATCAGAAGGTATCCGCGTGCCTAAATGTCTGGTTCCATACTGTGGCTTTGAAATACTGGACGACAAAAACTTCTAAACAAACCAGCGGCAAGCAGAGAATCACAGTGAGAGCAACCCTGCTGCCAAAGGCAAAAAGCAATACTGTTTTCAGTTCAAGAACAGAAAGCAAGTTGTATTTATACATAATAATGCATGCATGATGTACTAAATAGGACGTATAAAATGCACAATGCTTATGAAGGCCGATACGAAAGGGCGTGCTAAACCAAGTGTGATGATAAATTATGCTTTGTTTCGCATGCCTTTATATTTTATGTGTTCACGCTAGACGGTAAGTGTGAAAATACCTATATGAATTATCCTTAACTTGAAAAAACATTTCCTATGAACAAGATTATAACAAAGAAACAATTATCAGAAAAAGTTTTCCTTTTTGTAATAGAAGCTCCACTGATAGCCAAAAGCCGTAAGGCAGGACACTTCATTATCGTAAGAGTAGGTGATGGTGGCAAACGCATCCCACTGACCATAGCCGATGCTGACATATAAAAGTGGCAGTAGTAGGCTCAGGTCCGTCAGGATTGACTTTTGCGGGGGATATGGTAAAGCAAGGTTTTGAGGTATATGTGTTTGAAGCACTGCACGAGATAGGCGGAGTGCTGAAGTACGGTATTCCGGAGTTTAGACTACCCAACGCCATTATAGACGTAGAGATAGAAAATCTAATGCGTATGGGCGTACATTTCCAGACGAATTGCGTCATCGGCAAAACTGTCAGCATAGACCAGTTGGAGGCAGATGGCTTTCAAGGTATATTTATAGGTTCTGGAGCAGGTCTCCCTAACTTTATGGGAATACCTGGCGAAAACCTTATCAACGTAATGTCATCCAATGAATACCTTACACGTGTAAATCTTATGGATGCTGCCAATCCAACTACGGATACGCCTATTAATATAGGAAAGCATGTGCTGGTAGTGGGTGGTGGCAATACAGCCATGGATTCTTGTCGTACAGCCCGTCGTTTAGGTGCTGATGTTACCATTGTGTACAGACGTTCGGAAAAAGAAATGCCTGCTCGGCAGGAGGAGGTAAGGCATGCGCAAGAGGAAGGAGTAAAGTTTATGTGTCTGCACAATCCGGTCGAATACGTTGCAGATGAAACGGGTGCTGTGAGCAAAGCTGTTTTACAAGTAATGGAATTGGGAGAGCCTGATGCATCAGGACGCAGGCGTCCTGTGCCCGTAGAAAACAAAACTGTGTTATTGGATGTAGATCAGGTCATTGTGGCCATAGGTGTATCTCCAAATCCGTTGGTTTCTCAGTCTGTAGCAGGACTGTCGTTAGGACGGAAAAACACCATTGCAGTAGACGACACAATGTGCAGTTCACGCCCTGAAATATATGCGGGCGGCGATATTGTGCGTGGTGGAGCCACGGTCATACTGGCAATGGGAGATGGTCGCAGGGCTGCCAAAAATATGACAGAAAGGCTGCTGACAGGTCAAAAGCGGTAAAAGTGTGTTTCTTGCTTATGGGGAAATATGGTGTAAAGCAATGCTTTATTTCATTCTGAACACCTGCTTGTTTTAAAGGTGGGTTCTGATAAGTTTTGTCTTGGAACCTGCTTGAATAATTTCGATGATAAAATGATAGAGGAAGAATAATTATAAACGATGAATGGATTTTACACTATTTTGTTGCTCTTGTTGAGCAACGTATTTATGACTTTAGCTTGGTACGGACATTTGAAATTGCAGCAGACTGGAGTATCGTCTCATTGGCCGCTGATAGGAGTAATAGCTTTTTCATGGGGAATAGCTTTTTTTGAATATTGTTGTCAGGTGCCAGCCAACAGATTAGGCTTTCAAGGAAACGGCGGACCTTATACGTTGGTTCAACTGAAAGTGATACAAGAGTGCATCAGTCTGATAGTATTTGCCGTTATTGCAAATATCTTATTCCAAGGGCAAAGTCTTCATTGGAATCATATACTTGCCTTTTGTCTGCTGATAGGTGCTGTATATCTGGTATTTATGCCGTCATAAGGCGTTGCATAGGGTACAAACAGATAGTGCAGGAATGTATTGTTGGAATATAAAAACTTAAAGAACACGCAGTTTCCATGGAGCAAAACAAGCTATTTTATGTAAATGATTGAAAATGAAACATATTTTCGTTTCATTAGAAAAAGAGGTTACGAATTAGA
>CALCVP010000065.1 GCA_937907705.1 uncultured Prevotella sp.
CATCATCGCCAGAAGCGACTTTTACCTATACTCTCATTATGCAACTATGTATTATTTATTATACTATTATAGCATTCATCAATACATGTTATTTATATATATTATATGATATTAAAGTGTGCCTTCCTATATTAAAAAATAGGAAATGGATATGTATAGAGGTGATAGTGTATATGGTTTTACTCTTTGCTCTTCCATTGGTAACAACCTGTCTGCATGAGTTTTTTACGCCTTTCTTTGAAGATTACTTAGAGGAAAATTTTGGGTGGATTTTTATATTCTTTCCTTATATTCCAATAACAATATTGGCATATATTGCTAAAAAGTATTGGCATTTACAACAATGATTTTATAAACCACAAAAATTAGGTGAAATAAAAACTGGTAAAATTGCATCTTTAAGGGGCGATTACTTAAAATCAAGAAATCCTTCTATCCACAATTTTTTAGGCTCTTCTTCAAGAACAGGATTAGATACAGACAGCCCCAACAAGCGGATTCTCTTTTCATTGAAATCTACAGCTTGCATCAACTGCCGCGCCAAAGACAAAATTTCAGACTTTGACTTTAAGCTATGATGTGCTGTTATGCTTCTTGTTATTTGCTTGAAGTCATCATACTTTACTTTAATAGTTAGTGTAACGCCTTCAAATGCAGATGCACTCAAGCGTTCTACAAGTTCTTCTACTATATGATAAAGTTCTATATAAACAACAGATTTCTGATGTATGTCTGTAAGAAAGGTACGTTCACATCCCACAGACTTCCGTACTTTTTCTACCCTTACTTCCCTGTTATCTATGCCACGTGTAAATTGATAATACAGAAGACCTGCTTTGCCAAATATTTCTTCCAGATGCTTAAGAGAAACTTTTCTTAGTTGTCCCCCCGTATAAATACCCATTCGGTGCATGATATTGGCAGTTTTAGGTCCAATACTCCAAAACTTATCAATGGTAAGCTGGTCTAAGAAACTTTGCGCTTGTTCCTCATCTACGCTATAAATGCCATTTGGCTTGTTATAGTCAGAAGCTATTTTTGCCAACAGCTTATTATAGGAAACACCTGCAGATGCCGTTAAAGAAAGCTTGTTTACTATTTCTTTCTTTATTTCCAACGCTATGTCTATTGCCATCTGATGACTTGAAGCTTGCTCAGAGACATCTAAAAAGGCTTCATCTATTGACAATGGCTCTATCTTGTATGTATGCTTTAAGAAGATGTCATGAATAGCAGACGATACTTCTTTATAATGGGCATGATTACATGGAACTATCAACAGTTGAGGGCACTGCTGCTTAGCCTTAGCCATAGACATAGCCGAGTGTACTCCAAAAGTGCGAGCCTCATAACTGGCTGTTGACACGACCCCACGGGGTCCGTCAAAGCCTACTGCCAATGGCTTGCCACGATATTCCGGATGATCTCTTTGCTCGATAGAAGCAAAAAAAGCATCCATATCAATATGAATAATTCTGCGTGTCATCTCCAACGCCAATATTTAACAATTGTTCTCTCTATATTGCCTACCATTATTTTCAACCTGCTCAATGGAAATGCCTTGCCACATACAATCAAGAGTACAGCCAACAGCACAAGAGCCATGCCGATAGTTGACCGAACAGAAAGCGTCTCGTTAAAGATACACACACCTATAATAACTGCTGTAATAGGCTCTAAGGCTCCCATAATAGCTGTTGGTGTTGAACCTATATCATGTACTGCTATAACCATCAGCAATAAAGATATAAAGGTTGGGAAAAAGGCTAACAGCAAAGAATAGCCCCACATGGTTGAGGTGGTTAACAACTGAATGGGTCCTATTTCAAATAAGGAATTAACAACAATCGTTATCACGCAAAATATCAGCACCCAAAAGGAAAGCTTTACGGATGACATGCGAAGAGAGGACTTGTTTACAATAACAATATAAAGCGCATAAGACAAGGAGGAGAGAATGACAAGTAAAACACCTACAATGCTTAATGTTGTATTGCCATCCACGTTGTATAACAAGCTAATGCCCCACAATGCAAAAAAAATGGATAAGCTCGTAACTGCCGTTATCTTCTCTTTGAAGAATACTGCCATTATGATGGCTACCATTACCGGATATACGAAAAGGATGGTGCATGCTATACCTGCATCCATATAATTGAAACTGCCATACAAGCTCAACGAAGAGACTGCAAACAGCATGCCTAATAATGCCAATACAGGCAATTCTTTCTTGGTAACAAGAAAGTTCTTTTTATTGAAAAGTAATACTATCAACAGAAATATCACCGCCAAGCCATAACGGTAAAATAATATGGTATTGGTATTTAAACCTTCTGCATACAATGGCAATGCTCCCAATGGATTCATGCCATAGCTTACAGCAGCACCAATTCCGCATAATGTTCCCTTTAATCTTCTATTCATCTTTCAATTTACATTTGATGCAAAAGCTGTCAATATCAGCCAACAAGTTTCTTACAAGCCGGTATTTATATTTCAACTCTCATTGCTCTTTACCATAAATCACTTCATCACAATAAGTGTTCAAAATCAAACGTATATATGAAACCGCTATAATTAAATTAATTCAGAACACCTACTTATAAAAATAAAATCCGCAATGCCAATAAAAAGACTGGCATTGCGGATTGGCATCTTTATGCCATTTTTACCAAAGTTTTAGACGTTTGCTTTCTGGCAAATATAATTTGTCTGTAGGCTTTACATTAAATGCTTTATACCAAGCATCTATGTGAGGTAATGCACCGTTTACTCTCCAACGACCCAATGAGTGAGGATCGCTCTTTGTTCTATTTCTTATTTCAGCGTCCGTGATGTTAGCAGCCCATACGCCTGCATAAGCCAAGAAGAAGCGTTGACTTGGAGTCAATCCGTCAATATCCTTTAATGGAGCATCTTTTGTGGCATTCAAGAATGCATTGTAAGAAACTTCAAGACCTCCATGGTCTGCCAAATTCTCGCCTAAGGTAAAATATCCATTAGCATTCAAATCAGGCAACACTTTTATTGCAGAAAAGAATTCTGCATAAGCTTTGGCTTTCTTATTAAAGTTTTCGCCATCTGTCGCGGTCCACCAATCTGTCATGTTGCCATTCTTGTCATAATGGCGTCCCTGGTCATCAAATCCATGAGTCATCTCGTGTCCGATTACTACACCGATAGCACCATAATTGAAGGCATCATCAGCGGTAGGATCAAAGAATGGTACCTGCAAAATACCTGCCGGGAAACATATTTCGTTAGTGGTAGGATTATAGTAAGCGTTAACTGTTTGTGGAGTCATTTGCCACTCATCCTTGTCCACGGGTTTTCCTGCGCGATAGTCAATGTCCCATTTATCCCAGAACTCGCGACATCTCTGTACATTCTCATAATAAGACAATTTAGAATCTATTGTTAAGCCAGAGATATCTTTCCACTTGTCAGGATAACCTATCTTTACATAGAATGTACTTAGCTTATCAAGGGCAGCCTTCTTGGTTTCATCGCTCATCCAGTCTTGAACCTTTATGCGTTCTGCCAATGAAGTTTGCAGATTTTTAACCAGCTTCTCCATGCGCTCCTTTGACGATGCAGGGAAATAGCGCTCTACATACATCTTGCCCAAAGCCTCGCCCATCTGTGCTTCTACCTGATTGGTAGCTCGCTTCCAGCGTGGGTAATCTTCTTTACGTCCTGACATGGTCTTGCCGAAGAAGTCGAAATTAGCAGCTGCTATATCATCACTTAAATAACCTGTGGCACCTAAGATGGCATCCCACTCCATATAGGCACGCAGTTCATTGGCTGTCATCTTTTCCACTACTGCATTGGCAGCCTTGACAAAAGCCGGCTGACCTACCATCAGTTTCTTGAAGTAGTCAGTCTTGACACCTTCTGCATTAAGATATGTGGTAAGTCCAATATTTGGATATTGCTTTTCAAAATCTGCAAGTGTCATGATGTTGTAGTTGGCTTCAACATCGCGCAACTCTGTCTGTGATTTTGATGCTTTAGCTAATTCTGTCTCAATCTTCATGATGGCATCACGCTTTTGCTCAGCAGCTTTCTCAGTAAAGCCAAATAACTTGAACATGCGCACAATATGCTTCTTGTAAGCCTCACGTATGGCTGTGGTAGGAGCGTCAGTGTCCAAGTAGTACTCCTTCATGCCAAGAGTAATGCCAGATTGATATACATTCATGATATTTTCCGTGGCATTCTTTTGGTCTGCGCCAAAACCTAATCCTAAAGGCAATCCATAGCCAAAGGCAGGATATTTCAACTGTATCGCGCGCAAAGCTTTCACGCTCTTTGCCTTTTCCATCTCATTGATGAGCGGCATAAGTGGCTTTACACCTTCTTTATTGCGGCGTACAGAGTCCATAGCCAATTTGTAGAAATCGCTCAACTTCTGCTCTACACTACCCTGCGTAAACTGCTTATGAAGCAATTCATTCAGAATTTCATTGATTCGCTTATTGTTATCTTGACCTAACTGATCAAAACTGCCAAAACGAGAATAGGCTGCTGGCAGTGGATGTTTTTTCATCCATCCGCCACAAGCATATTGATAAAAATCATCTGCTGGACGTACACTATTGTCAAGATTGGTAAGATCAATGCCTGACTTTAGTTGCGTCTGTGCACCAACAAAAAGCGGTACCGATGCGACCATTACAGCCGGAATAATGTGCTTTAGTTTCATATCTTATTCATTTAATGTTAAATCCGTTATCTTTCATTGCAATATATTATATGCACCATAATATTCACAATTTACTTGTTCTTCATTTCATCCAATTGAATGGATAAAGTCTCCCATTGTTCTACTTCATCATCCAATGATTTCTTTATTTGTGTATATTCATTGATAATGCTCATGTCGCTTGCCTTGTCGGGGTCGCACAGTAGCTTGTCAAGTTCTTTTAATTTATTCTCAAATGCTTCAATCTTTTCTTCGCTCTCCTTTACAGCTTTCTCGGCTTTACGTACAAGTTTTTGTTGCTCTTTGTGATCCAAATAACTTTGCTTGCCACTATTGGCATTGGCAGAAGCTTCTGCATGTCCTGTTACACAAACAGAGGCAACACTTTCTGTCTTTTCAGTAGCCTTTCTGCTGTTCAATGCATCTAAAGTGTCCATGTTATGATGGCGTAAGAAGTCGTAAATGCCACCTATGTGTTCTTTTACTTTTCCACCGCCAAACTCATAAACTTTTGAAACCAATCCATCCAAGAACTCGCGGTCGTGGCTCACAATAATAGCCGTGCCGTCAAAAGCTTTAATAGCTTCTTTCAATACGTCCTTTGAGGGCATGTCAAGATGGTTTGTAGGCTCATCAAGTATCAACAAGTTTACAGGTTCAAGCAATAGCTTTATCATAGCCAGTCGACTACGTTCGCCACCGCTTAAAACCTTAACTTTCTTATCTGAGGCTTCGCCACCAAACATGAATGAACCTAAAATGTTTTTTATCTTCAGCCTTATCTCGCCTTTGGCTACATTGTCAATCGTTTCAAACACTGTAAGATTCTCATCCAAGAGCTGTGCTTGGTTCTGGGCGAAATAGCCTATTTGCACATTATGCCCTATTTTAAGTGTGCCGTCAAAAGGGATTTCTCCCATGATACATTTTACCAAGGTAGATTTACCTTCACCGTTTTTTCCTACAAAGGCCACTTTTTCGCCACGCTTTATAGTCAAATTAACATGACTGAATACATTATGAGTACCATAGGTTTTGGATACTTCATCGCAAATAACAGGATAGTCTCCGCTGCGCAAGCATAGTGGAAACTTAAGATGCATAATAGCATTGTCTACCTCATCAATCTCAATTGGAACAATCTTTTCCAATTGCTTAATTCTGCTTTGCACCTGCACTGCCTTTGTAGCCTTGTATCGGAAACGCTCTATAAAGCCCTTGATGTCGACTATCTCCTTTTGCTGATTTTCATAAGCCCGCAACTGCTGTTCGCGGCGTTCTGCTCTGAGCTTTACATATTCATCATATTTAACCTTGTAGTCTATTACTTTACCGCAACTGATTTCAAGCGTGCGGTTTGTAACATTATTGATAAACGCCCTATCATGACTCACAAGCACCACTGCTTTGGCACTTTGCAACAGGAATTGCTCTAACCATTGTATACTTTCTATGTCAAGATGGTTAGTAGGCTCATCCAATAAGAGGACATCAGGATGCCTCAATAGTATCTTGGCAAGCTCTATACGCATACGCCAACCACCGCTAAACTCGCGAGTTGGCCTGTCTAAATCTTTACGATTAAAGCCCAATCCAATTAAAGTGCGCTCTATTTCAGCCTCATAATTGTCGCCCCCCATCATCATGTAACGCTCATGCTCCTGCGTAAAGTCTTGTACCAGTGACATATAACTCACGCTGTCATAATCAGTACGTTCGGATAATTCCTGATTGAGCCTGTCAATCTTAGCTTTCAATTGGGTATGGTCCTCAAAGGCTTTCTTGGTTTCTTCCTTTACAGTAGTGTTGTCTTGTAATTTCATTACCTGTGGCAAATAGCCGATAGTTGTATTGGTAGGGACTGATACAGTACCCTCCGTTGCTTTCTGTATGCCACATAATATCTTTAGCATAGTTGATTTTCCAGCACCGTTCTTTCCTACTAATGCTATTCGGTCGCGGTCATTAATCACAAAGCTTACATCACTAAATAGTGGCTTTGTACCAAATTCCACCTTTAGTCCATCTATTGATATCATTGTCTTTTATTCTTCTCTCGTTTTGTTATTCAATGCAAGATGCTAAAATCTTTGCAAAAGTACTTGTTTTTATTTGTATTGCCAAGCATCTTTACGTAAATTTTAAGTTGCTCACCTCTAAGGAAACAATAAAAACAGAAGCTTTTAAAGAACGGCTCTATCTGTATAATAACAGTCATAAAGCTGCTTTCACTGTATGCCCAAAGTTTGGGCATACAGTGAACAGTGTGCGGGCAATGAGTGCCCAAGGCTTGGGCACTCATTGCCCATACCACATGGGCAATACAAGACAACTTATACTTACCTGGTATCCCTGATATTTGCTACCCGCTTTTCCTCTTTTTACTGTACAAGAAGAGCTCTTGATCTTGGCTATATCATCATGCTTGCCCAACATTTTCTGCCGTCAAGCAATACTTATGCCGAGCATACAAAGCAATAGGCTGTACCAAAATCTCAGATTTTGATACAGCCTATTGCAATATCAAGATGTGAATTCACACATCTCAAGCTGTTGAATATTATACAGCTACCCTAATCCAATCGTAGAAGAAACTGCAAACTCCACACAAAAGAACACCTGCTGTGCAAAGTGCCAAAGCTAATTTTGTGCTGCAATCGCTCTTGAAAGTTGGCAAAGGATTCTCTGATTTGTTAATATACATAGCTTTTACAATCAACAAATAGTAATAAAGACTTACTACAGTATTTATCAATGCTATAAATACTACTGCATAAGCCAAAGTAGAACCTTGCTCACAAGCTGCCATAAAGATGAAGAACTTGCTGAACATACCTGCAAATGGAGGAATACCTGCCAATGAGAAGAGTGCCAAAGTCATGAGCAACGACAATTTTGGATTAGTAGTGTAAAAGCCATCATAAGCTTTCATACGAGTTTCTCCACCGTTGTTTTGCTCTACCACATTAATAACAGTAAACACTGCCATGTTGGCTACGACATAAACAAGTATGTAATAAGACAATGCTGCAACACCCATAGCACTGTTGCCTACCACAGCCAACATAATGTAACCTGCCTGAGAGATAGAACTGAAAGCCATGAAGCGCTTCAATTCGCTCTGACGGATAGCAAAGAGGTTGGCAATTGTAATGGTAAGCACAATAACGATATAAAGAAGATACTCCCAATATTCCACCATCGGTGCAAAAACCTTCATCAAGATAGTTAGCAGTGCAAAAGCGGCTGCGCCCTTAGATACAACACTAAGATAACCTGTTACAGGTGTAGGCGCTCCTTGATAAGTATCTGCTGTCCAGAAATGGAAAGGAACGAGAGATATCTTGAAACCTAAGCCACTAAAGAAAAACACCAATCCCATAATAGTAAGAGGAGAGGTAGTAATCTTTGCTGCTACATCATCAAAATATAGAGTTCCGACAGCTCCATAAAGGAAAGATATACCATAGAGCATTATACCACTTGAAAAGGTGGCAGTAAGAATAAACTTAGCTGCTCCCTCTGCTGAGTTCTTACGAAACTTGTCAAAAGCTACCAAACAAGCCATAGGTATAGAAGCCATCTCAAGTCCAAGGAAGAACAGCAAGAAGTGTCCAGCAGAAATCATCATGTACATACCTAACAACGTAGATACCAACAAAGCATAAAACTCACCTATCTTATTGGTTACAGTAGGCTGTTTTAGCCATGGTTGCGACATAATGACAACGATTAAAGCTCCTACGGTAAGAATAATTTTCATTACGTTTGTAGCAGCAGTTACATTGTAGAGGCCTGCAAAGGCTGATGATGGACCTGCCGCAAAGCAAACTACAACTTGCAGGGCCAACAATATACCTGTCAGCAAACTCAAAGATGCAAGTTTTTTCTCACCCTTCAAAATAAGATCAGCGAGAAATACTATTACCAAAATAGCCATCAATGCGGCTTCTGGTATCATATGAAAAAATTGACTATAATCCATTTTAATCTTACTGATAAGTTTAAATATTAATTACACCAAGTATAGGTGCTACCGCATTGCCAATTACGTGGCTTGCCCACATTGGGAATGTACCTAAACCAGCTACACAGAATATAAGGCAACATACAGCGAAGCGCTCATCCCAAGTAGCATCGGTAAGAGTTAAGTAATGTGGATCCTTTACCTTCTCGAATAGAATAAAACCTACGGTACGCAAAATATATACTGCTGTTACTACAATAGAGGTACAAGCAATAATGGTGCAACAACGATGGAAAGTATCTGCATTCTCAAAAGAACCTACGAAAATGGTCATCTCTGCTATGAAGCCAGAGAATCCAGGAAGACCAAGGTTAGCCAATCCAGCTATTACATAACCTACAGAGAGGAAAGGCATAATCTTCATCAAACCACCCAACTTCCGAATATCACGAGTATGAGTTCTACCGTATATCATACCAATAAGAGCAAAGAACAATGCTGTCATCAAGCCGTGAGACAGCATCTGAAGAATAGCACCTGTACAAGATGTACGAGTCATCATAAGCAATGCAAACAGTACCAAGCCACAGTGAGAAACTGAGGAATAAGCATTTATAAACTTCAAGTCGGTCTGTACACAAGCTGAAAAAGCACCATACACTACTGAAATAGTAGTAAGAATAAGGAATATCCATGCCAAATCATGTGCTGCATGAGGCAACAGAAACATGGCAATGCGGAAACAACCGTATCCACCTAACTTCATCAACACGCCAGCGTGCAACATTGATACCGAAGTAGGTGCACAACCGTGACCAATAGGAGACCAAGTGTGGAAAGGGAATAAAGCGCCTAACACGCCAAAACCGATGAACACAAACGGAAAAAGGATATTCTGAATATGAGCAGGTATATTGTTATGGTGAGCTATCTCCAGTATATCCATAGTGGAAGCACCATTAAAGAAATAGATACCTACAATACCTAAGATAATCAAAGCAGAACCACCCATCAACATCAAGGTAAGTTTCATAGCTGCATATTCCTTCTTTCCTGATCCCCAATAACCTATCAGAAGGTACATAGGGATAAGAGCTACCTCATAAAACATAAACATGGCAAATAAATCAATACAGATGAAGAAGCCATAAACACCTGTTGACAATAAGGTAAACCACAGGAAGAATTCTTTAGTAAGTGGCTTTAACTTCCAAGAAGCAAATGTTCCTGTAAACACAATGATACTTGAAAGCAACAGCATCACCACAGAGATTCCATCTACACCTACAGCATAGTTAATATGCAAAGCAGGGAACCATGCGATAGAAGATGTCAAGAGCATTTCAGACTGGTTGCCTGCTGCTCGCTCGCTGATAAAATAAAATGTGAGCCAAACGGATAAAGCCAAAAGACATGAAGCACCCGTTACCATCACACCGCGCACCTGATTGATATTGCGTGCAGCCCAAAGGCCCAACAACATCAATACAGGAATTACTACGAATAGACTTAATATACTCATTTTGTTTTATAATATGCAAAGTAATACTAATGTTAATGCTACAGTACCGGTAAGGAACCAAACTGCATATTGACGAACATCGCCACTCTGCCAAGGGCGTATGGTTTCGCCTGCCTCATTGGCACCCCAAGCTGTGAAATCAATGAGTCCATTAATAATATGTTCATCAATCCAAGCAACTGGTTTTGATACGAAACGGAATAAAATTTTATGCGTAACAAACATATAAACCTCATCCATGTAGAAACGTTTATAAGCCCAACGGTGAAGACGTGGGAATGTAGCATAAAGCTTGTCGGCAATAGGTTGCTTTTCACCCTTATAAATGTAAGTAGCAAGTGCTATGGATACAATTGCTATCACAGTGGAAGTAATAGCTATTTGCGTATTAAAATGAACTGTATATGCAGTTCCTGCTGCACTGATAATAGAGCCGAAGCTTGCCCAATTCCAACCCAAGAATCCTCCTAAAGTAGTAAAGATACCAACTCCAACAGTTATAACACTCAAGAAAATCAAAGGGAATGTCATTGTAGCAGGAGCTTCATGTGGTGTATGTTCTGCATGAAGTTTTTTGTTTTCTGTTCCCCAGAAAATACCATAATAAAGACGGAACATATAGAAAGCTGTCATGGCAGCTACTGCGGTCATCCACCAGCCACACACAGACGAATATTCAAAGCAAGCTGTAATAATCTCATCCTTAGAACTAAAGCCTGAGAAGAATGGAATACCTGCAATAGCCAAACAAGAAATCAAGAATGTAGCATGAGTAATAGGCATATACTTCTTCAAACCACCCATAGCAGACATTTCATTAGAATGCACAGCATGAATAATACAACCTGCACACAGGAACAAACATGCCTTAAACATTGCATGGGTAAACAAGTGGAACAATGAAGCCATATAGCCTAATTGATCATGGTTATCAAGTCCACCATTATGACCTGGCAAACATACGCCTAAAGCTACCATCATAAATGCAATCTGTGAGATAGTGGAAAAAGCCAATACACGTTTGATATCACTTTGCGCACAAGCTACTGCGGCAGCATAAAAAGCAGTGAAGGCACCTACTATTACAATTACCTCCATGGTCTGAGGTGCATAGTCAATCCAAATAGGGAACAAACGAGCGATTTGTACTACACCAGCTACGACCATAGTGGCCGCATGAATAAGAGCTGATACAGGTGTTGGACCCTCCATAGCATCTGGCAACCAAATGTGCAATGGGAACATGGCTGATTTACCTGCACCACCAATAAACATAAGAACCAAAGCTGTAGGAAGAATAAAGCCACCGGCAGCTGCTGCGCGTGCTGTATCACAAACAGAGAATGCGGTCATGCCTTCTGCCATTATCACCTTAGTACCGGTAAATGAGAAGTTGAATGAACCAGTATAATATCCAAATATCAATATACCTATCAAAAAGAACATATCTGCAAAACGCGTTACAATAAATGCCTTTTTGCTGGCGTGTACAGCTGCATGAAGTCCATAGTAGAAACCAATAAGCAGATATGAGCTAACGCCTACAAGCTCCCAAAACATATACATTTGGAATATGTTCGTGGCCAAGACCAAGCCAAGCATAGACATAGTGAAGAGAGAGAGAAAAGCATAGTAACGCTGGAAACCTTTCTCACCATGCATATATCCAAAAGAATATATATGAACCATCAAGCTTACAGTAGAGATGACAATGAGCATCATCACCGAAATAGGATCAAGCAAAATTCCCAAATCAAAATGAAGCGTGCCCAAAGGCAACCAAGTGTAGTTATAAGGAACTAAAGTTGCATAGGTACCATCTGCCAAACGAGGAGCAGTAAAATACTGAAATGCGGTAATATAGCTAAGTATCGTAACAATACCTATAGAACATGTACCTATTAAGCCAGCAGTTTTATGAGACCATGCATACTTGTTGCCTGCGAAATCAGGCAGTCCAATGACAAGAAAGCTTATCAATGGAAGAAGAAGTATCCACAATGAATATGTAAAATCCATAATTATTAATATTTCATGTTTTCAATACTGTTCACCTGATCGCTGTGGAAATTACGGTAAACATTAATAATAATAGCAATAGCCACTGCAGATTCTGCAGCACTCACACCGATAGAAAAAAGAGTCATAAAAAAGCCTTCAAGCTCACCAGGGTACAGCAAACGATTGAAAGCAGCAAAATTAAGATCTACAGCATTTAATACTAGCTCTATGGAAATGAGCATCGCTATCAAATTACGGCGAGTGATAAATCCAAACACACCGATAAAAAACAACAGTGCACTAAGCACAAAATAACATTCTACTGGTACCATCTTATTTTTTCTCCTTTTCTTTACGTGCTACAACAATACCACCAATGATACAAGCTAAAAGGAATACAGAAATGAACTCAAATGGAAGCACATATTGATACTTGTCGCTTCCAAGCAAGGCCTTTCCTATTACGTCCATTTTAACTTCTTCATCAGCCGTAACTGCATTTATAAATCCATTCTTGAGCTGAACGGCAATTACAGTAACCAATCCTACTAACGTAATAAATGCGCCATAAATGACACGACTTCCTTTCATACGCTCAACAAGTCCCTGCAATGTTCTTTTACTTACTAATTGTATAGCAAATATATAAATCATCGTTATACCTCCAGCATACACACTTATTTGAGCTGCTCCAAGATACGTATAGTCAAGCAAAAAGTAAAGTCCTGCTACGCCAAAAAGGACGAATAACAGGAATGTGGCAGCACGCATGATGCGCTTGGTAACCACACTCATAATGGCAGAACCAAGAATAATAACTGCCAAAATGCAAAACATCACTAAATTAGCCATATTATTTTTCCTTATTTTGTTTTGGTATTAAACTTTCCGATGGTAAACGGGGCTCCACCATCAATAAGCTGTGGCAAACTTCCTCCTTTATAGACTTCTTTGTCCAAGTGAAGTACTAACTTGCTACGGTCAAACACAGAGTTCTCAAAATCATTTGTAAACTCAATAGCATCAAAATTGCAAGCATTAACACACAACTGGCAGAACATGCAATCACCAAGGTCATACTGATAATCTACTAAATGGCGCTTCTTCTTACCTGTTTCCGGATCAACAACCATTTCCGTGGTTATCTTAATGGAATCATTAGGACAGGCTTTTTCACACATGGTACAACCTACGCACTTATAGCTTTCGTCTTCATTACGCTTAAATACCAAACGGCCACGATGACGTTTTGAAACGTGCAATGTTGTCTTACGGTTTTCAGGATACTGCTCAGTACTCTTGGGGGTGAAATACTCTCTTAGAGTAACTTTCATACCCGTAGCAAGTGTCTTCATTGCAGCACCTATCTCACCGAAATATGATTTATTATTGTCTTTCATTATTTATTTTTTATGAGTTTAAGACATTATACCTTTTATTATTCTTGAGCCACATAAGCATTCTCAATGTTTCGTTTCTTTCTACAAAGACACTGCCGTAACTTTAAAATAATAAATGAAACATGCCTTAATTAAAACCAATATCTATGTGAATAGCTTAAAAATGCCAGTTTAAAGCAACGACTATTGTCATAATGACCAAATTTATCAAGCAAAGAGGCATTAAGTATTTCCATTCTAATTTAAGTATCTGGTCAATACGTAAACGAGGGAATGTCCAGCGTACCCACATCAGCAACCAAACCACAGCAAAAGTTTTACACAAAAACCATACTATGCCTGGGATAAAATTCATTACCGAATCAAAAGCTTCTATACCTATGTTTACCGGAGCCCAACCTCCTAAGAATATAGTAGTAGCAATACCGGAAATAACAAAAAGGTTAAGATATTCAGCCAAATAATAGAAGCCAAATCCCATACCACTATACTCTGTATGGTAACCTGCTGTCAATTCACTTTCCGCCTCAGCCAAGTCAAAGGGACCACGGTTTGCTTCTGCATTACCTGCAATGAGGAATACAAGGAATGCTATTATAGCAGGTATATGCCCTCTAAATATGAGCCAATTCCAAGGACCTGTCTGAAAGTTTACTATTTCTGATATTTGCATAGTGCCTGTGAGTACCACTGCCGTGATGAGGCATAGACATAGAGACATTTCATAAGAAATAAGTTGCACGGCACCACGCATAGCTGAAACTACGCTATACTTATTGTTGCTGGCCCAACCTGCCATAAAAATACCTACAATACCGATACTTGAAACGGCTGTAAGCAAAAATACACCTACATTAAAATCAAGGACATTAGCACCTTTATTCCATGGCAAAAACGAAAAAGTTCCTACAGATGCAATAATTACCAAGAAAGGAGCTATAAAATAAAGTAACTTGTCAGCTTTATCTACAGCAAAAATTTCCTTAATCAGCATTTTAAGCACATCTGCGAAAACCTGCAATACTCCCCAAGAGCCTACACGCATAGGACCAAGACGGCATTGGAAATAAGCACACACCTTACGTTCCATGAATATCAAGCATATAGCCAGCATAGCATAACCCACCAAGATAAGTACGCCGACAAGTATACACTCGATAAGAATCGACCAAAAGTCTCCCAAGCCTAACGTTTGACGAAGAAGAGCGTCGAACCAAATAGTTACGTTTTTAAAATCAAACATTTCGTTTAATTGATTATTGTTATTAAAAGGTTATGGAATAAATATTCCGTATAACTTCTTATCTATCTATATCAGGTATTACAAAGTCAATGGCAGCACCTGTAGTAATAAGGTCGGCTATCTTCTGACCTCTTACCATGGAATCTAATGCGCCAGTAAGAGTCAAGCCCATTGGACGCATCTTCATACGATAAGGACTCTTATCCCCATGAGAATCAAGATATACGCCAAACTCTCCACTTGCACCTTCTACTGAAAAATACCATTGTCCTTCTGGAACTTTAATGATAGGTTTCTGCTTTATATAGAAATCACCAGCTGGGATATTATCTATTAATTGTTCAATAATATCAAGACTCTGATAAAGCTCTTGAATATGAACATAATAACGATCCATAGAATCACAACCTGAAAGTGTAATCTCTTTCCAATTTACCTTATCATAGCAATCGTACGGATGGCGCTTGCGAGTATCATTATGCCAGCCTGCGGCACGACCAGCAGGACCTGTTACAGCATAATTAATACAATCCTCTAAATTCATAGGTCCAACACCTTCCAAACGATTATGCGTAATGATATTATCGCCAAATACATCAAGATATTCTTGAATCATTGGACGCAAATACTTGCATAAGGCTTTTGTATTTGCCACAAAATTAGGGTCTATATCATCTTGGCAACCACCTATCCTATAATAGTTCATTATCAATCGGCCTCCAGTTGTCTCTTCCATTACATTCAGCACATGCTCACGATCACGCATGCAGTAAAGGAATGCTGTAAGAGCACCGAGGTCTTGAGCTGTACAGCCCAAGAACAACAAATGGCTATTGATACGTTGCAGCTCATCCATAATAGTACGAATATAATGGATACGGTCTGACAACTCTATGCCCATACCTTCTTCAATAACTCCCACTAAAGCATGTCTATGCATCATAGCCGACAAATAGTTCAAGCGATCAGTAAGTGCCAATGTTTGAGGATAGGTCATATTCTCCCACATCTTTTCTATACCTCTATGGATATATCCGAGATGAGGATATACTTTCTTTACAGTCTCACCATTGACAATTGTCTGCAAACGAAGTACACCGTGAGTAGACGGGTGATTAGGACCTATATTGACAACGTAATCATCATCATCGAAAAGACGATGTTTGAAAGCTACGAGATGTCCATCATCATCTAAATGATATGCCACTGTATAATCTGACTCAGGCTCATCTGTCAGAGGAAACTTGTTGGCCTCTGGGCTCATGTCAAAATCCTTACGCAATGGGTAACCCTTAAAATCAGTACGGAGGAACAAACGACGCATGTCAGGATGACCTAAGAATTTGATGCCGAGAAAATCAAAGACTTCTCTTTCAAGCAAGTCTGCTGCCTTCCATAAATTAATTATGGTAGGAATAACATCGCTGCCATC
>CALCVP010000066.1 GCA_937907705.1 uncultured Prevotella sp.
CCAAAACGCTTAGGAAAGTGAGCTAAATTTGGTACAACGAACTGGACACCCTATCTATTTATTCTTGCTGATGAAAGGCTATCAAGCCCTCCATGGGGCTTTTAAATATTTTTTTTACCTCAAAGCCTTCAGCATAAGCAGCCTCTTTCAATTGCTCTTGATAGTAATAAGCCATGCTGCCTATTGCCCCTATATTACATTGGAATTGATGATAAAGGCGGATGTTATTACGGAAAAAATCCCGAAAATTCTGTGTTACAATTTTTCTTATGTCTGCATTGTCAAGGTGCTCATGGATGTATAAAGAGAGTGAAGCTAAAAACCTGTTAGCCATAGGCTGTTTGTATACTTTATTGATAATGTCGGCTAAAGATAATTGAGTATGTAACATAAAATCTTGCTTTACGCTATCTGGCAACCCTCCTTTAAACATAGCATTGATAAAGAGCCGTCCCAATACGGCCCCACTGCCCTCATCTCCCAATATATAGCCTAATGGTGAAACATTTTCTATAATCTTCTCACCATCATAGAAACATGAGTTAGCTCCAGTTCCTAATATGCAGGCGATACCTTGCTGATGTCCATACAAGGCTCTGGCTGCGGCCAATAAGTCGGTATTGACAGCTATTGTGTTGGCAAGTGGCAGTACAGATGTTAAGAGTTGTTGCATCAAAGGCTGCATTTCTTCACGGCAACCTGCTCCATAAAACCACACTTCTCTTATGCTGTTAGGGCAGGGCAGTAGTGGCAGTAATTCTGTGTATAATATATCTTTTATGTGTAAAGCATCTTGTTGAAAAGGATTAATACCTTGTGTTGATAAGTATTGTGGTTGTACATTGTGACCAAGCACGCACCAATCTGTTTTTGTGCTGCCACTATCGGCTATTAATATCATATTAGAGTAATGTATTATTAATAAGTAGAACTTGTTGATAATTGCTTTTATCACTAAAAAAGTCAGAGTGGCTATTTTGCTTCTTGTCTATAAAAGACAGGCAAAACAGTCGCCCTGACTCATCATAAGAATATCTTTAGATATGTTATCAACTTTTATTGAAGATGCATATCAATGTATTAATTTAATATTTAGAACTTAAAGTAGTTCTTGGCATTATTGTAGCTGATGTCTTCTACCATGCGATAGAGACTCTCTTTATCGTCAGGAAGTAAGCCTTTTTCTACATCATTGCCCAACAAGTTACAAAGCAAACGACGGAAATACTCATGACGTGGATAAGAGAGGAATGAACGGCTATCTGTCAGCATACCAACGAAGCGACTGAGTAATCCAAGTACAGAAAGTGCATTCATTTGGCGTGTCATACCATCCAATTGGTCATTGAACCACCAACCACTACCAAACTGTATTTTACCAGGGCAAGAGCCATCTTGGAAGTTGCCAAGCATAGTAGCTATTACTTCGTTGGCACATGGATTCAATGTATAGAGAATTGTACGTGTAAGCTTGTGCTCTGAGTTAAGATGATCAAGGAAACGGCTCATAGCCTTAGCGGTTGTAAATTCACCGATTGAGTCGAAGCCTGTATCAGGACCCAGCTGTTTGTACATAAGTGAGTTGTTGTCGCGGATAGCGCCATAGTGATACTGCTGTGTCCAGTCTGCATCATAGTCCATTTCTGCCATTTTGGTAAGGATGCAATGTTTATACTGGTGAATTTCAAGTGTAGAAAGTTGCTGACCACGCATTGCCTTTTCAAAGATTGTTTCAATCTGTGAATCAGTGTATTCATCATCGTAGAATTCCTCGATACCATGGTCTGAAAGCTTGCAACCATTAGCAGTGAAGAAGTCATGGCGATTTTGGAGTGCATCCATCATGTCTTGGAACTTGTTGATGGTAACGCCAGCTACCTCACCCAGCTTGTTTACATATTCAGCATAATCAGGCTTCTCGATGTTCATGGCTTTATCAGGACGCCATGCAGGTATCATTTTAATTTCAAAGCCACTCTCACGTGTTTGTTTGTGATAGCGCAAATCGTCAATAGGATCATCGGTAGTGCATACACATTCTACATTGTAGCGGCGCATAAAACCACGGGCAGTGTATCCTGGTTGCCTTAGCTTTTCATTGCATTCATCGTATATTTCGCGTGCAGTAGCAGGGCTAAGTTGCTTATCAATGCCGAACGCTGTTTTCAGCTCCAAGTGTGTCCAGTGGTAAAGAGGGTTACGGAAAGTATAAGGAACGGTTTCTGCCCATTTCTCAAATTTTTCCCAATCACTGGTTTCTGTACCAGTACAGTATTTCTCGTCAACGCCATTGGTACGCATAGCACGCCACTTATAGTGGTCACCACCTAACCAAAGCTCTGTAATACTTCTAAATTGATGATCATTGGCAACCATTTCAGGAATTAAGTGGCAATGGTAGTCAATGATAGGCATTTTAGCCGCATGATTATGAAAAAGATCCTGCGCCGTAGCTGTTTCGAGCAGAAAGTTTTCATCCATAAATTTCTTCATGTTTGTTTTTATTTTTAATTGTTAAATTATAATTTGTAGATTAATCTTTATAATATATGCAAATATACGGTATTTTTTTTGATTTCAGATTATTTTAAACTATATTTGCACAAAATAAAACACGTAAACGATGTCAACAATAATAAATAACCATTTAAATTTCACTTGGCCAAGAACTAACAAAGTGTTGTTAATTTACACTGGAGGAACCATTGGTATGGGTAAAAATCCTGAGACAGGAGTACTTGAGCCCCTTGATTTTAACCATTTGATAAATTGTCTGCCTGAGTTTACCATGCTAAAAACAGCAGTGGACATTTATCAATTTGATCCTCCTATTGATTCGAGTGATATGTCGCCACGGTTGTGGTCGCAGTTGGTAAGAATCATTGCTGAGCGTTATGACCAGTTTGATGGTTTTGTTATTCTGCACGGGACAGACACTATGGCCTATACAGCTTCTGCCTTATCGTTTATGCTTGAGAACTTGACCAAGCCAGTAGTGCTGACAGGTAGTCAGCTTCCTATCAACCAATTACGCACTGATGGAAAAGAAAATTTAATCACCAGTATAGAAATAGCATCAGCACATCATGCGGATGGTACACCTATGGTGCCAGAGGTAACTATCTATTTTAGCGGGAAACTGTTGCGTGGTAACCGCTCTACTAAAATGAATGCAGATGGCTTTAATGCTTTTGAATCATTTAATTATCCTCATTTGGCCGATGCTGGTGTCAATATCATTTATCATGAGGAATATATCTTGAAGCCAGACTATGCTAAACGCATGAGTGCCCATACCAGTATAGATCCCAATGTAGTCGTATTCTCTTTGTTTCCAGGTATTCAGGAAAGTATCATTCATCATGTGCTGGAGGCTCCAGAGCTGCGTTCTATCGTGATGAGAAGTTTTGGTAGCGGTAATGCTCCACGTCAACCGTGGCTTATCAGACTACTTAATCAAGCCAGTTTACGAGGCGTAACCATTGTCAATATTAGTCAGTGTGTAGCAGGCTGTGTGGAAATGAGCCGCTATGATACAGGCTATCGGCTCAAGACAACAGGGGTGCTGAGTGGATATGACTGCACAGTGGAGAGTGCAGTAACTAAACTGATGTGTCTGCAAGCGCATCATTCTGACACAAAGCAACTGCGCAACTACATGAGCAGATCATTGGCAGGCGAAATAACTATTCCAAAAGAGTAGAATAAGTAGCTTAACCTGTCTGTATTTGGCGGGTTGTAGAGGCATTGTAATAATTAGCACTAAAAAATAAATCCCATATAGTGTGGCACGAAGAGAGTGTTAACTGTATGGGATTTTATATTATATAGCTTTGATAAATATCTGCTTATAGTCTGAATTTTAAGCAATCGCTAATTTTTTGCATGGTAGTGAGTCGGGTAGAAACCAATGGTAACCGCAACACATTGTTAATCATTCCCATTTCATGTAGCATAGCTTTTACGCCAGCGGGATTACCGTCAACAAAAAGTAGGTTAAACAAATCAGTAAACTTGTGGTGTATCTTTCTGGCAGGCTCTATCTCACCATTCATTTCCAAGCGTATCATTCTTGAAAACTCCTTAGGTAATGCATTGCCTATTACTGATATTACTCCTGCTGCACCACAAGCTATCATTGGAAAAGCAAGTGCATCATCGCCACTGATTACATCGAAGTTGGCAGGTTTATTTTTAATAATCTCATCTACCTGTTCTAAACTGCCGCTTGCCTCTTTTACAGCTACAATGTTTGGGCAATCTTTAGCCAAGCGCACTGTAGTTTCGGCTTTTAGGTTTACACCTGTACGTCCTGGTACATTGTAAAGTACTACTGGTAGTGATGTAGCTGCGGCAATAGCCTTAAAGTGTTGATACAAGCCCTCTTGAGATGGCTTGTTGTAGTACGGACAAACACTAAGTATACCGTCAATACCAGAAAAATCTGCAGTTTTCAGTTCTTCTATTACTTGAGCTGTATTGTTACCTCCACACCCTATCAGTATAGGTGTCTTTCCGCCGACCAGCTCTACTACCAGGTTCTTAATATGGGTCTTTTCTGCTTGTGTTAGCGTTGGCGTCTCACCTGTTGTTGCCAAAATGCAGAAAAAGTCAGCGCCATTGTTAAGCTGATAGGTTATCAGTTTGTTTAATGCAGGATAGTCAACTGCGCCATCTTCGGTAAAAGGTGTGATGAGAGCAATGCCTAATCCCTTGAAAATATTTTGAACCATAAATACACGTTTTTCTTATAAACATTTGCAAAAATACCACTTATTATGCAATGAACAAAGTAAAACGCGGAAAAAATAGACTTAGCGAAAGTAAAATGTACCTATATATTTGACCTTATCAAGAGTTTTATATACGAGTGATAAGACATTGTTTTTAGCTTTAAGTGTTTCTATCGTATTTTTGTATTGTAAAAATGATATTGTAAGGAGTCGTTTCAATTAATATTGAATACTTAATATGCAAGATAATAGATTTTTGAAAGCATGCTCTCAATATGTAAAAGCATTGTTTTCAGAGCTGTATACAATAGATATTTGCTTTTTCTGCCAAATCGTTCATTAGAGATTTTTCTATGCAAAAAGTTAGACTATAGCAGGTTATGCTCCCGTTATAGTATCTGTATGCTAACATAATACGTGACTTTTGCTCTATTTTGAGACAAAATGGAAGCAAAATTTTCCAATGACCGATTTGGGCTTATGCCATTGTACTGTACATTGTGCTAAAATCAAAAGCATTTTATTTGCATGCATAGAATCTTTTCCCTAATTTTATACCGCATTAAGGATGAACTAAAATGTTAAGTAGGAGGAATATTATGGAAAAGAAAAGAGACAATAAGCAAACAAAGCAGCTAATGCTATGGATAGGAGCTTTATTGTTAGGAGCTATATTGGGATTGTTGGAATTAAACTGGTTGAATGGTTTAATCAATTTCATTGCTACTATATATACACGATTATTTCAACTCCTAGCTGTTCCTACAATAGCACTTGCTGTGATAGCAACTTTAGCGGCATTAGGTGCACAGGCCGACACAGGAAGGATATTCAAACATGCATTAACTTATACTCTATTAACTACTCTTGCAGCAGCTGCCGTAGGATTAGCGCTATACAATATTGTGACACCTGAAAATCTGCCACAGGCAATGATGAACATTGGCATGGCAGAACTGCCACAGAATTTGAAAACAACTTCCTATTATGACCATATACTTAGTATTGTGCCCAATAATATAGTAAAACCTTTTGTTGATGGTAATGTGCTTTCCATCTTGATAATTTCCGCTACCGTGGGTATAGCCCTTGCTAAAATGCGACAAAGTGATAAAAAGGAAGTAGTGATGAACGGACTGCTTGGTCTTCAAAATTTACTTTTCATGCTTATTCATTGGCTGATACTGAGTTTGCCACTTGGTATTGTAGCATTTGCGGCACAGCTATCTGCACAATTTTCGGGAGAAGTAATAATGTCATCACTTGGAAAATATGTTACAGTAATATTGACAGGTAATGTATTGCAATTCTTTATTGTACTTCCACTTTTCCTTTTAGCGCGTGGGATAAATCCTTTATATACATTGAAAAAAATGATGCCAGCAGTGCTTATGGCGCTATTTACCAAAAGTTCTGCTGCTACTCTACCTGTAACGATGCAAACCGCAGAAGAAAAATTGAGAGTGAAAGAGAGTGTATCGCGTTTTGTATTGCCTATTTGCACAACCATTAATATGAATGGTTGTGCAGCCTTTATATTGGTTACTTCACTCTTTTTAATGCAGAATGGGGGAATGGAGCTATCATGGCCTACTATGATAATGTGGCTTTTTATATCTGTTATTTCTGCTGTTGGCAATGCTGGTGTTCCTATGGGCTGTTATTTCCTTACCCTTTCATTGATGTATGGTATGAATGTCCCCATTGGTATAATGGGCATTATCCTTCCCGTTTATACCATTATTGATATGATAGAAACAGCAGAGAATGTATGGTCAGATTCTTGCGTTTGTGCGATGGTTGACAAAGATTTATCAGATTAGTCAAAACATATAAAAAACAGACAGCTTGAAATTTATCGGTTATTGTGCTATCGTTGATTCAAGTCTGTCTGTTATCAGATAAGTGAAAAAGCACTATTTATCTTCTTTTGCAAAAGGAATACTAAAGGTTTGAGTCTTTCCGTCTTTGCTCAATGATACATTTATTTTTGAATTCAATATATCACTCTTTGTCCCTTTTACCTTAAGTGTAAACTGTTGCCTTGATTTTTCTTTTGCGATATCAATCTTTGTACTTTTCCCTTTGGCAGGTTGCCAAGTGATAGTTCCTGTAAATTCTTTAGCAAGGGGGATAAGTGTGGCTATGGTAAGGTTTTTGTCGCCCTCTTTTATACGCAGTGATTCTGGAAATATAAATTTGGCTAAGGCCCAATTAGACTCGTCATTGTATTTTGTCTCAGCAGCTTTTATCTGTTTCAAATCAGCCGTAGCTCCAGAGTTAGACGCTTCAAAAACGCCAATATCAGGTATACCGTCCTTGAGCATATAGCCAAAAAAGTCTCTATTGCCAAGGTTACACGGTTTGATACCTGCATTAATCATAGGTGAACCTGACTGAAGTTGATAAGCTTTAAGCGGACTGTTATCCAGTTTTCCGTTTGAAACAGTGCCTGGTGCTACTAACATTGGGTCGGTAATGATAGCTTCTGGGTCGTTTGGAATACCATTCTTCCATGGTCCGAAGTAGCAGTTGTGGTAGAATAGTTTGCCCATTTCTCCTTTGGGTACTTGAGTCGTTTCATCAAAATTTCTGCCTATAACCTCGCCAGAAGTATACACCGTACGGAAGTAGCTTTGACCTGTGGCATAAAATATATTGTTGAAAAACCATGCGCCTAAAGATTCCTTCTCTTTTTCGTTGTCGTTTCCACAGAAAAAATCAAGATCTACTGTCCCATAATCTATATAGAATACATTATTGTAAATCAGGTTACGCTCTGTGTTGGCACATTGCATTTGCACTAAATGAGTTTGGTCGTTTACACTAATGTTATAACGTGCAATGTTTTCAAAAGTGCGGTTCATGATAAGCAAAAAACCACCATTGTTTTCGCTGTAATTGTATTGAGCAATACAACGAATGCAGTTGAAATCAAAGTCATAAGCTTCACCGTCTCCATTGCCAGGTTGGCGATGTGTGTCATAGACGGCATTGTATTGCATAATAGTGCCTTCAGCGTCTTGAATCCAGATGGCAGCGGTGTGTGGCCACCAGTTGTCATCACCTTGAATATATGGATAGCCAGAGCGTAAACAAGTGCGTTTAGCCACATTGTATTCAATAAACGCATAATCGCAGCCACCGCAGAAAATACCATCACCGCCTGTGTCCTCTATATAATTATGGTGAACACGCATACCAGTTTTACAGCTTAATACAATGATGCCACATTTGTCCATACGTTGAATCGTATTGTTGCCTACTTCTACATCTTTCCAGCGAGTGCGCTTCATGTCAGGATGTCCCCAGTGGGTAAGACTTTTTACAAGTATACCAGCACTGTTGTAACCACAATAGTCGGTATTACCACCTAACTGCCCCCAAATGTCATGCATATAGCAGTTCGTAATTTTTAAATCTGCACAATCTTGCTTGGCAGAGATAGCTACGATGCCTTGTCGACCAATGCCAACTTTTGGTTGCGATCCACTGGTTACTTCCATATTATGGATGCGCCAGTGAGATTGGTCGGTAAGACGTATACCTGCACCTTCAGCATCGTCAAAGTCTATAACTGGACGTCCTTCTCCATAACTCGTTAGTGTTATAGGATTGCTTTCTACGCCAGATCCTTTTGGAAAAAGTTGCCCATGCCAGGTTTCACCTCCTTTAAAAAGTATTTTGTCGCCTGGTTGAAAAACTATACTGTTTACTTTATCAATGGATTTCCATGCTGTGCTGGCAGACAGTCCGTCTGTACTGTCGTTACCTTGTGTTGATATATAGTAGGTCTTGTTTTGCCCAAAAGTCGAAACAGCAGATAGCAGCCAAAGGACAGAAAAAAAAGTTCTTGTTAAATTCATTTTTTTAAGATTTAAAGGTCGAAAAAAGTCTATGATCCTTAAGTAGGGTTCAAAATAAAGTGATTTGATTATGAACACCTACTTGATTTGATTTCTCATCATTATATTTAATCATGTGCTCATGGCAAGCAGAAGCCAATGCACTGCTTGCCATGAATAGAGCTTTAGTAGTGAGGATTCTGTTCAAGATTGCCGTTTGATAAGGTAACTTGAGCTTCTGGCAGTGGTTGTAGCTCACTCTTGCCATCTTTCCAGGCTTTACCTTTTAGTCCGCCATATTTAGCTTGGTAAGCCTTCATCACTTTACCGGCACGACCCTGACGCACTAAATCATAGAATCGTTCGCCTTCACAAGCTAATTCTACGCGGCGTTCGTGATAGATAGCGTTGCGCAAGGCTTCTTTATCTGTTGTGGTAACAGCTGGCAGCAAGTTTGTGGTTGACTCTTGTGCAGAATTGCGCGCACGGTCGCGAACCTTTTTCAGATATACTAAGGCCTTGTCTGGAAGATCCAGTTCGTTGCAAGCCTCCGCCATTTGCAACAGTACATCTGCATAACGCATCAAGATAACATTCTTTGGGTTATCACTTTGGTCTTTTTGTGAGCGTTGAGCGTAAGGTACATACCATTTCTTTGAATGGTAGCCAGTAGGACTGGCAATATTCTTGTTGACACGTCCATCGAAATACTCATTAGGAAACAAAATGGTAGCCTTTAAACGTGGATCTCCTGCTTCATATTCATCTACAAGGTCTTGAGTGGGACAGTGCATAGACCATCCACTGTGCCACTTCACGCCATCATCGGTAGCATCATGTTCATAGAATGAAAGTATATTTCCTTCATTGGCATCACTCCAGCCTGTGCCACTGATACTGTGTTGTATTTCAAAGATAGACTCTATGCCATTCTCGTGGTCAAGGTCAAATACATCTGCATAATTGGGTTCCAAATCATATTCTCCAGATTGAATTACCTTCAGTAAAGTGTCATAGGTGTCTTGCCATTTGCTCTGATACAAATAGCATTTTCCGAGTAATGTCAAGGCAGTTCCCTTTGTGGCTCGTCCAAGGTCACTTTGCTCGTACTGGCTCTTTTCAGGCAGCAACTCCGCTGCTGCTTTCAAGTCGTCTTCTATAAACTGCCAAGTTTGTTCAATAGTAGCACGTGGTGTAAAAAATTCTTCGTAGTTGAAAGTGTGTTCCATCAATGGCTGGCGTCCATACATGCGTGTGAGTAAGAAGTAGTAAGCAGCACGCAAGAATCGGGCTTCGCCTACATATTGGTTATATTTGTTGCCAATGGCTTCTTTATTGGCTTTAAGCCTATCCAGAGCTTGCACACAGTTGGAAATGCCAAACCAAATAGACTGCCATGACTGGTTGCTTAACCAGTTGTTGGGTTGAGTCTCAAAGCTAATCATCTGTTCTGCCACACCACCGAACCATGAGTAAGCTTCACTCTTGTTGTTGCCAATGGTACAATCATCAGAACAGTCATCGCCTACTACCATGATAGGACCAATCTCTGTACGTTCCAATTGTAGGAAAGAGTACAAACCTACAATGGCAGTATTAGCCTCTTTATCGTTGGAATAATACGTTTGTTTTGCTACGGTAACTTTAGGATCCTGATTCAAAAAGTCTGAACATGAACTGAGTGTCAGCATTGCTGCACCAAGTCCAATATATAATAAATTGTTGAGTTTCATAAAAGTAAAGTATTAGAAGTTAATATTTGTGCCAAACATAAATGAACGTGGTTGTGGATATTGACCACGGTCAACAGAGATGTCCGAGCTGATTTCCGGGTCGAAGCCAGAGTACCCCGTAATAGTGAAGAGATTTTGAGCTGCAAAATAAACACGGATAGAAGGAGCAAATCCTTCAAACTTAGGATGGAATGTGTAGCCAATTTGAAGTGTTTTTAAACGTACAAAAGAACCGTCTTCTACATACCAGTCGCTGGCACGGAAGTTGAGGTCGTTTCGTGTTGTACTGTGAGATATAGCTGGGTTCTCATTTGAAGTGCCCTCACCATGCCAATATGAGAAGTTCACACGCACATTCTGACGGCCGTCAAAGCGATTTAAGTAATATTTGGCTGCATTGAATATCTTACGGTTAGCCATACCTGTAAAGAGCATGCTGACATCAAAATTCTTCCACTCTGCGTTCAGATTAATACCAAAGGTTACCTTCGGTATAGGATTACCTATATAGGTCATATCATTAGCGTCAATTACACCGTCGTCATTTAAATCCTTAAACTTCATGTCGCCAGGTTGTGCATCGGGCATAATTACTTGTCCCTTGGAGTTTTTGTAGTTCTCGATTTCACTTCGATTTTGGAATATTCCATCTGTTTTATATCCATAGAATTGTCCGTAAGGATGTCCTACTTCAGAGCGAATGATATTGCCTAACTTTCCTTGCAAATCTATCAATACATTATCGTAGGGAATCATTGAAATAAGAGCAGTTGAGCTACCAAGATCTGTTACTTCATTCTTTACAATGGCAGCGTTGCCACTTATGCTATACTTGAAATCGCCAATGTGGTCTTGCCATGTAGCTGTAAATTCAAGACCTGTATTCTTCATGCCACCGACATTACGCACCATTTGCTCAAAACCAGAAATCTGAGGTATTTGCTGACTCAGCAAAATGTTGTCTGTCTGGCGGATGTAGAAGTCAACAGTAGCAGTCAAGCGGCTATTGAAGAAGCCTAAATCGGCACCAATGTTAAACTGCTTGGAAGTTTCCCATTGTGCATCTTCATTGCCAATACCAGTTGCCACTGCACCATTGATGCGGTTTTGTGTATTTCCGAGAGTATAATAGTAGCCTTGTGAAATAGGAGTAAGGTATGGGTAATAAGAGTAGATGTTTTCATTACCAATTTCACCATAACCGACACGCAATTTGGCATTATCCCACCAGGTGTTTTTCAGCGTCTTGAAGAAAGGCTCTTCAGAGATACGCCATGCAGCAGAGACAGAAGGGAAGTAACCCCAACGGTTGTTTTTTGTGAAACGAGAACTACCGTCTGCACGTATAGAAGCAGTAATTAGATAACGGTCTAAGAGCGAGTAATTGACACGACCCAGATAAGACAGCATGGTAAGTTCTGCGCCTGTACCGCTGGCAAGTGGATTTTCTGTGGCTGAATCAAAAAACCAGAAGTTCATGTTGTCAGAAGGGGTATTTTGCTTGCTCACATCATATTGGTCATTTTTGAACTTGCGTGCAGAGGTAGCACCCATGATTGAGAAGTCGTGTACATCGTTCCAGTTGTGATGATACGTCAATTGATTCTCCCATGTCCAGTCTGTTTGTTTTTGGGTATATCGGTATACAGTATTCATCAAATTGGAGATATCTGCTGTTTCGTAATATTCAGGGTCAAAACTGATATCGTTTCTATTGTAAATCTTGATACCGAAGCGTGAAGTATAAATCAAATCTTTGGTAAACTTAATGTCGCCACTGACATTAGCTACCATATAGTTGCGCTTGTTTTTTCGGTTGTTTCTGGCTTCTACACCTACAGGGTTAGGCAAACGTAAAGCATGAATGCCTTGATAATAGTTGGTACTCTCATCCCAAATCGGAATGTTAGGAGGAGCTATCAGTGATGACATAAATATACTGCCTGTACTAAGTGTTGTATTCATGTAAGAACTGGTGGCGTCCAACGATGTATTATGACTAACACTTAAGGCAAGAGATGAACGTAGTGTAAGCCACTTGTATGGCATGAAAGTATTGTTCTGATTTAGGGCTATACGGTCAAAACCTGTGGTCTTCATTATGCCTTTACGTTTATAGTAGTTGGCACTGAAGAGTGATTGTACTTTGTCAGAACCTCCAGACAAACTGGCATTATACTGTTGGAATGTACCAGTCTGCATAGTGGCGTCATACCAATTGGTATTGTATTGTGGGGCACTTGTATAAGGAGCTTCCTCTTGCGCATTTTGGTAAGCTTCGTTAACAAGTTGCTGATATTTGTCAGCACTGAGCATATCATGGTTGGCGGCCAAGTTTTCAAAGCCATAGTAAGCATCAAAGTTTACCTTCATCTTGCTAACCTCACCACCTTTGGTAGTGATTAATACAACACCATTGGCACCGCGGCTACCATAAATAGCTGTAGCAGAAGCATCTTTCAATATTTCAATGCTCTTTATATCATTGGGATTGAGGTAATTGATATCATTCATAGGAAAGCCATCCACTACATAGAGTGGATTGGAATCATTAGGCGTTCCTACGCCACGTATTTGTATACTGGCTGTAGCATCAGGAGAGCCTGAACCTAAGTTGACGGTAACGCCAGCCGCACGTCCTTGTAAGGCAGATACAGGTGAGCTGGTCGCATTCTTGACCAAGTCGTTACCACTGACAGAAGATACAGAACCTGTAAGATCTGATTTCTTCACACTACCATAGCCAATTACCACCACTTCATCCAAGGCTTTATTGTCTTCTACCAATGTTACATTGATATTGGTTTTGCCTGTAACGGTTATTTTTTGTGTTTTATAGCCGATATAACTAATGGTAACGGTACGTCCTTTAAAATTTGATAAGGTAAAATTGCCGTCTATGTCGGTCAGTGTGCCGTTACTGGTACCATCTTCCAAGATGCTGGCACCAATGATGGCTTCGCCTTTGGCATCAACAACCTTTCCTTTCAGTACGCTGGCTTGTTGTGCGACTGATGCACTGTGTACATTGGCAATAGCTTGTTGTGGCAGAATAGTTATTCCGCCTGCCAAAGCTGTCGCCATGAACAAAGATGTGGGGAATATGCTTCTCCAAGAATTACTTTTTGTTCTCATAAAGTTAGTAGTTTTAGGTTACATTAAATTTGGTATATATAATATATAAAGTAATCATGGAAAAATCCTGTTTAAGGATAATTCTCATTTTTCTTCCATATATTCTTAAAGGTATAGTTGATAAATGAAAAGCTCTTGTAGGGCTATCAAATGTATATTTATTTTTAGGCTAAATAGTTGGATATGTTTTTCACAACTTTATTTCAAATGCAAAATTATGCAAATGCTACTTAAAAGTCGTATTTAAATTCATCAAAATAGGGTGGAATTTGCGTCAAATAGTATGGTAATGTGAAATATATTTACACATAAAGCATTTTACACCATTTATGTGATGAAAATATCAATGCATTGTGTTTTCTTATTTTCAAGGTATTTTGGTCCTTATATGACGGAAAAAGTGCAAGATTATTTAACGAGCATCTCGTTCGTCATGAAGGCTTCCATATATACGATTAATTTAGAATACCTACTGTTAATCAGAACCAGTCTTTAAAAAGCGGTCAGCAAATCGGATAAATTGGTACCAATCGTATTCTAATACAGCATGTGGACCTTTACGTATATGATAGGCAATGTATCCCTTGTTATAAGCTATGTCTAATGGTGGCATGGTATTTGTGCCAATACCTGCTTTTCCATATAATGCATAGACTGGTTCTGCTGCTTTTGCTGCCAAGAATTCACCTTTTTGATCGCCCCAATTGTCAGCTTCTGCGTCAGCAATATAAATAGGTCTGGGTGCAATGAGGGCAATAACACTATGTTGGTCAAAAGGCATCATGTCTTCCCGGTCAGAGAATTGCTTGAAGTTTCCATTGAACCAGGCTGGAAACATGTGATTTACAGATGTTGGAGTTTCACCAATAAGTCGCTTTGACAAAGATACTCCACAACAACCAGAGTTAACTGGAAATACAACTTTAAAGCGCTCGTCACATGCACCTGCCCAAAGGGTAGCCTTTCCTAACCTTGAATGACCTATCAGTGCTACACGGTTACCGTCTATTTGTGCATCTGTCTGTAAATAATCCATAGCGCGGCTGGCCGCCCAAGCCCAAACGGCAATATCTCCCCATTGGTCAGGATCAGGTTGTGTTTGGCCTTTGCGGTAGTACCATGGCATGATGCCTTTACTATAATCAGAAGTGCCTTTTCCATCTGGGCTTATTTCTGTATAGAGAAATGTAGCAAGACCATATCCATGGGCTAATAATTTGCGTATAGGCCATTCTGGGGCTGTTGATATTTTCCAATTGGGTGTGAAAGACATACCTAAGAATAATGGGATAGACTGTTTGACTACTTTTGGCAACCAAATTTGGAGGTGCATTACAGGACCATTTTTCTGATTGGTAAGCTGCAATTCAATTACCTTTCTAACAGCCTTTCCACCCAAAGCTTTGGTGTCTATTGTGTCAACTTTCCATGGCAAGGCATGTGTTAATGCCGGTGTTTTACCATACATATAGGTTGTGAGTAATTGAAGCAGTTCCGGTCGTCTTATATTTTCCCATTGAGCTATATTTGTTATGCGTTCACCATCATTGCAGATTAAAGGATCTGGTAGAGTGTAGGGTGGTATTTTATTTTCATCATAGTTGGCTACTTGCCCCCAATAGTTATCATCACGTACCACTTTCTTCACATTTTGTGTATATAAAGAAAATAGTACCGAAGATAAAATGCATGTAATGAGTAATTTTTTCATAGTCAATTAGAATATTTTATTAGTATCATTGTTGTTAGTTAGTATCTTTGGGTAGCCAAGAAAGGCTTATTTATGTTTATCATTTACGATAGTGTTGTTATTGTATTATTCTTTCAAAAGGTTTATTTTCGTAGGTTTGCAGAAAGGTAACAGTTCTTTGCATTTAGAACTTTACCCATATAATCATCATCAAGTGTAAATTGGCACTGCAAATTTACACTTTTCTGGTTTTTATCCAAATTATGAATTAAATTATTGTGTTTTTCTTGAAAAATAATCGTAAATAATTACATAAAACGCTTATTTGTAATTATTTATTGTAAAATATGTGCAAAATTTGTTACCATTTGATTATTAGTTATTGCTGTCCGTCAAATTGAACAAATCCTTTTTTCTGCAAAGTTCGGCAATCTAATTGGAACTGCAAAGTTGTTCTATTTCAGATACTTACAAAGTTTCAATGCCATTGCATAATCAAATTCTGTCTTTAACAGAAGCTGATTGTGCAATGGCATTGAACAGATTGGACAGTATGTAGTCGTCTTTAATAGATGCTTAGTTCTTAAAACTATGAATTGGGGCAGGTATGCGTCCTGTACGATTGACAAATGCATCACATGCAAACTGATTGACAGGCATAATAGGTGCATGACCTAATAATCCACCAAAATCTACACAATCACCAACATTCATGCCTACAGCAGGAATGACACGAACAGCTGTTGTTTTCTGATTTACCATACCTATGGCAGCTTCATCAGCAATAATGCCAGATATAGAGGTTGCAGGGGTATCGCCTGGAATAGCAATCATGTCTAAGCCCACTGAACATACACAAGTCATAGCTTCCAATTTTTCAATTGAAAGTGCACCAGCTTCTACGGCATCTATCATACCTTGATCTTCGCTTACAGGGATGAAAGCACCACTAAGGCCACCTACATAAGAAGATGCCATAATGCCACCTTTTTTAACCTGATCATTCAGCAAAGCGAGTGCTGCTGTAGTGCCAGGAGCGCCTGGATGTTCTAATCCTATTTCCTTTAAAATATCAGCAACACTATCACCTACAGCAGGTGTCGGAGCTAATGAAAGGTCAATGATACCAAATGGAATATTTAGACGTCGTGATGCCTCTTTAGCCACTAATTGTCCTACGCGGGTTATTTTAAAAGCTGTACGCTTAATGGTCTCGCACAGTACTTCAAAGTTTTCATTTCTTACAGACTCAAGTGCATATTTCACTACACCTGGACCACTTACACCAACACTGATAACAGCATCTGGCTCTGATACACCATGAAAGGCACCTGCCATAAATGGATTATCATCTGGAGCATTGCAAAGTACTACCAATTTTGCACATCCTAAGGAATGTCTCTTTTGGGTCAAGTCGGCTGTTTGCTTGATAATTTCTCCCATTAATTTTACTGCATCCATATTGATGCCTGTTTTCGTAGAACCTATATTGACAGAGCTACAAATATAGTTGGTTTCAGCTAAGGCTTTCGGGATTGAACGTATCAGGAGCTCATCACTCTTGCTCATGCCTTTAGAGACGATTGCAGAAAATCCGCCCAAAAAGTTAATGCCTAATTCTGTAGCGATCTTATCAAGTGTTTTGGCTATTGTAACATAATCATCGGTGGTCTTGCATGCTGATCCACCAACAAGAGCTATAGGTGTAATAGCTATGCGCTTATTGACAATAGGTATACCATATTCTTTAGATATATCTTCACCTGTTTTTACCAGATTTTTTGCCAATCGTGTTATTTTATTATAAATATTCTGACAGAGTATATCCAATCGTGTGTCAGCACAGTCGAGTAAATTGATACCCATTGTGATGGTACGCACATCAAGGTTTTCTTGCTCAATCATTTTATTGGTTTCAATAACCTCTGATATATTTATCATGATTTTTAGCTATAAGTAAGATAAAATAATGTAAAAGCAAATACTTAAATACGGTGCATCATGTCAAAGATATCTTCACGTTGGCATTTTACCTGTACGCCTAATTCTTTACCGATGCCAGTAAGCTTGTCTGTGAGTTCTTCGTAGGATAAATCCAGTTGGCTAATATCAACTATCATCATCATGTTAAAGTAATCTTGCACAATGGTCTGCGAAATGTCCAAGATATTAACGTTACTTTCTGCTAAATAATTACAAACTTTAGCTATAATACCAATGGTATCTTTACCAACTACTGTAATAATGGCTCTGTTCATGAGATAACTATTTTCTGTGTTAATTAGTAATTAAATTACAAAATTAATCTATTATTTGTTAAATACAAAACAAATTGAGTAAAACATTCTTTTAAATGTGTAAAATTAATATGTAGACATTCCAAATGCTATATTAGCTTTTTCATGCGGATATACCAAAACGTAATAGCCAATAAACACATTATAGCACCGGCAAAACCTATATAAGCTATATTGCTATATGTACAAACAGCACCACCTATCAAAGCACCACTTCCTATTCCCAAATTAAATACAGAAGAATAGATGGACATAGCTACTGAAGCTGCCTCTTTTGAAGAGTGGCTGATAATCTCTGATTGCATAGAAACACTAAATGAAGTAATAGATATTCCCCATAGACCACATAAAACGACAATAACAGGAATACTAAATGATAAGGGGTAAATAAGTGCAAAACACAATAGAAAATTAAACAGGGCTACCATAATAAAGCGATAACGGTTGCGTATATAGAATTTAGAGAATGATAAGCTGCCTACTATTCCTGCAACACCGAATATCATCAATGTGCCTGTAATGATATTGTCTGGCATATTAACCACCTGTTTTAAGAATGGCTCAACATAACTATAGCTAATATAATAAGTAGTGATGACAAGAAATACAAACATGTATAAACTTACCAAAGATTTATTCTTGAACAGCGCTGGCAGTTCTTTCACGGAGAAGCCTCCACAACTGGAAACTTTAGGCAACGTGAAATAGAGATGTATCAAGCTCAATAATGCAAAAGCACCTACGCATAAGAAAGTCATACGCCAACCTATCATCAATCCTATGACACGAGCCAATGGCATGCCTACTATCATAGCAACAGAAGTGCCTGTAACAATAGCACTAAGTGCCAAGGCCTGGCAGCTTTGTGGAACTATACGAACTGCAATAGGTGATACAATAGACCAAAAGATAGCATGTGTACAAGCTACACCTATGCGAGATGCCATGAGCATAGGATATCCCGTAGACAAGAATGACATCAACTGGCAAGCTACAAACACTCCTATGACGCATAAAATAAGTTTGCGTAACTCTATTTTTGAAACCATCAACATTAGAGGCAATGATAAAATCATTACTACCCACGCATAAACAGAAATGAGCATGCCTCCTTTTGCCATGGTTATTCCGAAATCGGTAGAGATACTGCTCATCAAACCTATTGGTACATACTCTGATGTATTGAATATAAAACCAGAACAAGTAAGACCTATCAATGCAAGCCAAGTATGAAAGGTCATTGTTTCTTCATGTTGTTTGTTTTTTGTCATAAGAAATCATTTTATATTATAATATTGCCGTTTGTGCTTATTTCTGGAAAGTACGGCAATTTTATTATTAATAATAAACAGTCATTTATCTTGTTTAAGTGGACTTTTATGTTCCATCCACATGATGAGAAGCATATTTGCCACAGCGATGGCTATTAGGTTCCATAAATCGCCAGGTAAAGGTATTTTAAAGAATGGTTGAAAAAGCAATGTTAATACGAGAAATATACTACCCATCATTTTATTTCTTGCTTTTATATAGAAAATTGCTTGGATAATGAACAGCAGAAGACATAATGTTCTTACGATGTCATAAACAAACATCGGCATAGGAACAAGGCAAAGTAAAATAAGTACAGCTAAAAGGAGTGGAATATGATTTAATGTCTTCATTATGTTACGATTATCGTTTTTGGTATGTAACTTGTCCTTTTTCAATTATGAGGATGCTCTATAAAAGTTATTTTTATAATGCGTTGAGTGCTTTTGCCAATGCGGCATTTATTGCTTATTCGTAAACCTGCTAACCATATAATGCACCCAGTAGCGTCTGTGATTACCAATTGCTTCCGTTTGTCAAAAAGCGACATTTTGCAATCTGTTAAGAAATCACTAACGAGTTTTGAACCCTTCATGCCAAAAGGAACAAACCTGTCTCCTTGTTGAACTGTACGTACAGTAAAAGGAAACGCTACTTTTGATTCATCTATACATGCACACAATGGGTCTCTGCTAATAGTTGATTGCGCAATGTCCATCTGTTCAAATTTGAGCTTCACTTCATTGTTGCATACATATATCCCTTCTTCTGGAATCTTTATAGGCGTATATGTTTTGGAAGATATAGGCTCCACAATAAGAGAATTGCGATTGACAAGTAGTTGATGGGTTGCAGAACTTATTATTTTTCCTGTGGCTGTGGTTTGCAAGTTTTCAGCAAGTTGCTCTATTTGTGAAGGCGTAAATCCATATGTCTTCAATATATAGTAAAGAGTATATTCAGGTGATACTTCTGCGGTGAGTTGGCTGATACTTATTTTAACGCCATTAACAGGTAAAGTAAGACTATTAATAGTTGGCGATAAAATGACACGTTTAACAGATTCTGCCATTGCAGCGTCAAATACAAGAGCTGCCTGTTCTATGCGTTGCGCGGTATGGGCTATGCTTTCGCTGACAGAAGGGTTCATGCCACGGATAAGGGGTAGTAAGTTAAGTCTAATTTTATTTCTTACCACATCATCTTCCAAATTAGTGCTATCTGTTACATACTTCTGATGCGCCAATGCTAATGTCTGCTCTATTTCTTGTCTGAAAACACAGAGTAAAGGTCTTATAATATGTCCATTGCGATTAGCTATTCCTGTTAATCCATGTAGTCCAGTACCTCTAATAAGGTTCATCAGTACAGTTTCTACGCTATCGTCTTTATGATGGGCTACGCAGATAGCGGTAGCGTCAATGTCTTTCATCAACTGTTCAAAATAAGCATATCTTAGTTGTCGTGCAGCCATTTCAATGCTAATTTTATGCAGTTGTGCAAAGGATACAGTATCAAAATGTATCAGATGAAACGGTATGTTATTTTGGCTACAAAATTCTTTGCAGAATATTTCATCTCTATCAGATTCTTTACCGCGAAGATGAAAATTACAGTGGGCGGCCTCTATTGTATACCCTAATTGTGAAAGGGTTAAAGCAAGCGTAACGCTGTCAGCTCCTCCTGACAGCGCTACGATATATTTTCCACTTTTACAGAGCAGCTTATTTTTCTTTATATAATTGGAGACCGTTTCGATAAACGACTTATTCAACATAAAGCACAAGTCCTTTTAGATATTCACCTTCTGGATGATAGATATTGATAGGGTGATCAGCAGGTTGATGCAGTTGATGTAGAATTCTTACATTGCGTCCTGCCATTGCTGCTGCTGTAAATACAGCGTTGCGGAAATTATCTTTTGTAACTACTTGACTACAGCTAAACGTAAACAATATGCCTCCTTTTTTTATCCGCTCAAAGGCCTTTACATTTAGGCGGGTATAGCCTTTTAATGCATTATGTAAAGCAGCGCGATGTTTGGCAAAGGCAGGCGGGTCAAGTATGATTAGGTCATATTTGTCATTAGCAGCATCTAAGAATTTGAATGCGTCTTCGCAAAAAGCTTCGTGCCTCTTGTCACCGGGAAAGTTGAGTTCCACATTGGCATTTGTTAGCTCTATGGCTTTGGCACTGCTATCAACAGAGTGTACAGCTTTAGCGTTGCCTCTCATTGCATAGAAGGAGAATCCTCCAGTATAACAAAACATGTTTAGTACAGTTTTTCCCTTTGCATAATGCTCTAATAAACTGCGATTTTCACGTTGGTCAACAAAAAATCCTGTTTTTTGACCTTTTAACCAGTCAACATGAAATTTCAAACCATTCTCTACAGCTATATTGTCATCACTGCCACCATATATAAATCCATTTTCTTGTCCGAGCTCAGCTTTGAAAGGCAAAGTCGTTTCACTCTTATAGAATACGTTTTCTATGCGGCTTCCCATCACTTCAACAAGTTGCCGGGCGATAGCTTCTCTATCGCAATGCATGCCTACGCTATGTGCTTGCATGACGGCAGTCTTTCCATAGCAGTCAATGACCAGTCCAGGTAAGTTATCCCCTTCACCATGCACCAGTCTGAAGGTGTTGTTCTGAGGATTGTCGGCAATGCCAATACTTTGTCGCATTCTTAAAGCTGAGGCAATACGTTCATGCCAAAAAGAGTCGTTAATCTCTACATCTTTAAAAGACAGCACTCTTACAGCTATACTTCCTATTTGATAATGTCCAACAGCAATAAAATTGCCATTGTTGGTAATCACTCTGACCTTTTCTCCTTCTTCAATGTCATTATCCATGCGTTGGATAGCACCGGAGAAAATCCATGGATGAAAACGCTTAAGGCTCTCTTCTTTACCTTTCTTAAGATATACGCATTTATACATTTTCTGCTTTTGTTTTAAGTTCGTTGGTGTTATGATTTATATCAATTGATGTAGCAGTTGCAGAATAATCTGTTGTTGCATCATTGGCAAAAGCTTCTTTTGTTTGCTTGTCTTTCTGCTCTTCACTTATTTTTACCAGTTGATACATTCCTGAATGTTCCAATCGTTGCAATTCTTCATAAATAAGAATGCATGACCACGCATCAATGGCAGCGTAAGCTTTCTGCTTATCGCTAAGAATATCTGTTTCCCAATTGCTGAGGCGTGCAGATTTGCTGATTTTTTCATGGAACAAGTTAGCATAAATCTTTTGCAAGCTTAAGTCTTCAATACCCAATTCACCAACATGCTGTTGCAAGTCAATAAAATTTCCAGGTTTAAAATCAATGCGCTTGTGCAGCGACATGATATCATCATGGAGAGACAAGCCTATTTTAGGAATACGCTGATCCTCCAATAGCTTCAATATTGAAGGTGTAATACCTGTAAGATTAAGTCTGAAAAGAAAACATGTATCATGGGTTGATACTTGTAGCAATGCCACTTTATGAGTTTGTCCTTTTTTAAAGGTTGGCCTTGTCTCTGTATCTACTCCTAAAATATCTTGGTTAAGTAAGTAATCCACTGCTTTATCTGCCTCGGCAGCAGTATTTACCACAATGATTCTTCCGCTGAAAGTAACCATGGGCATTGCAGGAATAGCGTGCTTGTCAATTTTGTTATATATGATTTTTTTCATGTCTATATTCAAAACAGTTTGCAAAAATATAAAAAAATGATGATTAAATGGCTAAATATGACATTTTTAGATTACTTTTGCAATGAATTTTATGTAAATAGACCAATGGCAAAAAAGAAAAATACAAAAGTCAGCAAAAATTCTTTTGTCGAAGTTACCGGCTTAAAAAATTTATTCCAAAACGATATATTCAACTTTATTATGGGCATCATTTTAATATTGATGTCAGTATATATTGTCATATCCTTTATTTCCTTTTTTAATACAGGCAGTAATGATCAAAGCCTGATACTTGATTTACGCCAAGGAGAAATACTCAATAAAGAGCATGTATTTCAAAACAGTTGTGGATCATACGGTGCATTTGTAGCTTATTATTTTATATCGCGTTGCTTTGGGTTCTCTGCTTTCATTATCCCTGCCTTTATGTTCATAATGGGTTTGGACTTGGTAAAGGCTTACAGGATAAACCTTTGGAAATGCTTCTTTTGCATGAGTATTGTCATGATTTGGCTTTCTGTCATGTCTGCCAAAATGTTGACTCCCATATTGGGTAGCATGATTTTCAATCCTGGAGGCGACAGTGGCTTGTATTGCTGTCAGTGGTTTGAAAATATTGTTGGCACTCCAGGACTGTTGGCAATCTTACTGCTTACAGCATTGCTATTTCTAACCTATCTTAGCCGAGAAACCATTATTGTGGTGCGTAAGTTGCTTAATCCTGTTCATACCATTAATGACATGCGCTTCCGAGTATTGAGTGCTAATGACAACAAATCAGTTGCACAATCTGATAATTTGCATACTGCACCCATGGAAACATTGGATGATCCTAAAGTATTTGACAATCCCTCTACACAAAAAGTAGAGTTCTCTGTCGAGAATGCTGAAGATGCTACCGTGATAGAAACGCCAACGGGTAATGCGGAACCTATACAGCAGCCTATCAATGCTAATGTGCCAACAGGAAGTGAACCTAATACAGCTGCACCAGTGCAGGAGATGCAAATCCATGCTGGTATGGAAGAAGAAGTGGCCAATTCCAATACTGTGCAAGGGGAGGTAGACCTCAATGTGCCTATTAATCCTAAAGAACCTTGGACGCGTTATAAGTATCCTACTCTTGATCTGCTTAAGAAATATGAGAATGATGGCAAGCCTTATATTGATATGAAGGAGCAAACGGCCAATAAAAACCGTATTGTGGAAGTGCTCAATAATTTTGGCGTACAAATCAAGACTATTTCTGCCACTGTTGGCCCCACCATTACACTGTATGAAATAACGCCTGCTGAAGGTGTGCGCATATCAAAGATACGTAATTTGGAAGATGATATAGCGCTGAGTCTTGCGGCTTTAGGTATCCGTATCATTGCTCCTATACCTGGTAAAGGAACTATTGGTATAGAGGTTCCTAATGCAAAGCAGAATATAGTGTCAATGGAGAGCATATTGAACTCGAAGAAGTTTCAGGAAACTAAAATGGAGCTGCCTATCGCGATTGGCAAGACTATTACCAATGAGGTATATATGGTTGATTTGGCCAAACTTCCTCACTTGTTGGTAGCAGGTGCAACAGGACAAGGTAAGTCTGTTGGCTTAAATGCCATTATCACATCTTTATTGTATAAAAAGCATCCTAATGAACTGAAATTTGTGCTGATAGACCCTAAGAAAGTCGAGTTTAGCATTTATGCGCCTATTGTCCCTCACTTTATGGCTAAGGTTGAAGACAATGATGAGGCTATTATAACAGATGTAAAGAAGGTAATACGTACGCTTAACAGCTTATGTAAATTGATGGATAACCGCTACGATATGCTTAAATTGGCAGGTGCCAAAAATATTGTAGAGTATAACCGCAAGTATGTAAATCATCAGCTCCGACTTACTGACGGGCATGAATTTATGCCCTATATAGTTGTTATCATTGATGAGTTTGGCGACCTTATCATGACAGCAGGCAAAGAGATAGAGATGCCAATAGCCCGTATAGCCCAATTGGCCCGTGCAGTAGGTATACATATGGTGATAGCTACTCAGCGTCCTACCACATCCATCATTACAGGTAACATCAAGGCCAATTTCCCGGCCCGTATGGCTTTCAGGGTGAGTGCTATGATAGACTCACGTACAATTCTCGACCGTCCTGGTGCTAATCAGCTTATTGGCAAGGGCGACTTGTTGTTTCTTGAAAAGAATGAGCCTGTGCGCGTGCAGTGTGCTTTCGTTGATACGCCTGAGATTGAAAACATCAGTCGCTATATAGCCAGTCAGCCAGGTCCTCTTGAACCTATGGAGCTGCCAGAACCTGCTACTGATGATGATGATAGTAATGGTGGCGGTTCAGGTATTGATGCTCATAATCTTGACCCTTTATTTGAAGAAGCTGCACGCTCTATTGTCTTAAGCCAGCAAGGGTCTACCAGTATGATTCAACGTAAATTCTCTATAGGCTACAATCGTGCCGGACGGTTGATGGACCAGATGGAGAAAGCCGGTATCGTAGGACAGGCACACGGCAGTAAACCTCGTGAGGTGTTGATACAAGATGAGAGCAGTTTGGAAAGTCTCTTGTCCCAGATAAAACATTAAGATTGGCATAATAGCAATTGATAAATATAGTAACTAACAGATGTGTTGCACACATTGTGTGGCATATATAAAATGACATGTAACTATGAAAAGATTGTTTGTTTTTTTATGTACATTGCTACTGACACTGAGTGTTGGAGCGCAAACAGAGGCGACAGCCCGAAAAATTCTAAATAAGACAGCTGCACTAATCAATCGCAGGGGTGGAGCTTCGGCTAATTTTACTGCAACAGGCAAATTTGGTACCACTGCAGGTTCGTTAGCCATTAAAGGTAATAAATTCTATGCCCGCACAGGGCAGGCGGTTGTATGGTATAACGGTAAGACACAATGGACCTACTTGAAGAAGAGTCAAGAGGTGAATGTAAGTAATCCTACTGAGGCACAACAGCAGTCTATGAATCCTTATAAGTTTGTAAATATCTATAAGAATGGGTTCAAGCTCAGCTCTAAAGCCGTTGGCGGAGGCTGGCAGGTACACATGCAAGCTGCTAACAACAAGCGGTCCATTAAAGAGATGTACGTAACAGTGGATAAGAATTATTACCCTAAGACCATCAAAATGCGTCAGGCTAATGGTTGGATAACTATCAATGTAACAAACTTCAGGGCTAAAAACTTGTCTGATGGCATCTTTACGTTTAATGCCAAAGAATATCCGCATGCTGAGGTAATTGACTTACGATAGTTGTCTACATGTTGCAAGTTTATTTGTTTTTCACCACAGATAGCTAAACAGATGACAAGTTACGACTGAGCAATAATGCCTCTGTTTGGCTATCTTCGTTTTATGACCTTTCCTTAACCCTATATGATATGAATAAATTCCAACTGTTGAAAACATTGCATCACCATGTAAAACTGTCAGAAAAGCGCAGCCCTATTTATGAGCAGAATAAAGTGGCCAAGTTCTTTACTTATCTGGCAGGTTGCTTTGTTATTGTTTATCTGATGTTTTTGTCGGTTTTATTTGCCCTTATTGTCAATGATGATGACAGCATGACATCTTATGAATTTCTAATGGGCATAGTTCCATTTATGCTTGTCGCAGACTTTTTCGTTCGCTTTGTGGCCCAACAAACGCCTTCACAGTTGGTTAAGCCTTATTTGCTTTTGCCCATACCTAAATACACCTGTGTGGAGTGCTTCTTGTATAATAGCATGCTATCTACCAATAACTTGATATGGTTAGCGTTTACACTGCCTTATGTTATTATGACAACCATCTTCAGCTATGGCTTTTTTGCTGCCTTAGGATTATTGGTTGCCATACAGCTAATGGTAGTTGTCAATAGCCAGTGGTATATGTTGGCACGCACACTTATCAACAAGAACCTTTTGTGGTGGCTGCTTCCGGTCTGCTTTTATGCCTTGGTGTTATTGCCGTTGTTCATAGATAAGTATGATTTGTTTTTCGATTTCTTCACGTCTTGGGGTGAAGGCTTTGCCTATTGGCATCCTCTCAATTATCTGATAGTGCTTGTTGTGCTTTGCATATTGCTGCAAATCAATAAGCGTGTGCAGTATAAGTTTACATATAATGAAGCTGCCGGTAAAGAAGAGCGCAAATTGAAGAAAGTGTCAGAATTCAAATTTCTTGACCGTTATGGCGAAATAGGTGAATATGTCAAGTTAGAGATAAAGAGCTTGATGCGCAACAAAAATCTTCGAAAAACATTTATTGCCATTACATTGCTGGTAGTGGCACTGAGCCTTCTTATATCCTTGACAGATGTGTATAGCGACAATTTTTCACGTGCTTTTTGGGTTGTATATATCTTTGTCATTTACAATGCCTCTATCAATATCAAAATTATGGGATATGAGGGTAACTATATAGACTGTCTCATGGTTCATAAAGAAAATATCATGCAGCTGCTGACAGCAAAATATTACTTTTATACTTTCATGCTGTTGCTGCCATTTCTTATTATGTTGCCTACTGTCTTTACTGGCAAATACACTATATTGATGCTGACTTCTATGCTGATGCTGGCTGCTGGACCTGCCACTTTTGTTATCATGCAGATGGCTGTTTACAACAAACAATCAGTACCATTGAATAGCAAACTGATAGGAAAGGGAGGTATGGAAAATAGTTATTTGCAGTTAGTTGCCAATCTTATTGTATTATTTCTCCCCGTTGCTTTAATATCTTTGCTAAAGTTATTCTTTAGTGAAAATATGACTTTCTTGATACTGTTGATATTCAGTTCTCTGTTTGTTGTGGCCCACCGCCTTTGGATTGGCAACATTTATCATCGCATGATGAAGCGCCGCTATGAAAACATTGAAGGCTTTAGGGCATCTCGATAAAAAAAGGTTGGATTATTAGCAAGGTATCTAATGTTTGCATGAACGTACATGAAGCATTGACATCCAATTACTGAAGAAATAGTTGCTTATGAAAAAGGACTTGCCGATTGCAAGGCAACCATCCAAAAGGCAGACGGTGTAAACCATCTGTTTCAGCATTGCCAGACGGGTAGCATTGTAGAATATCAGCAGATAGAAGGAGCCACTGCACCAGAAGTGTTGCAGACAATGGCTGAATGGATAAGAGAACTTTATTAAGCGGCATTTGAATATCATTTAAATGCCGTTCAAATGCCGCTTGTAGGCAATGTTTGAGAAATGTTGAAAACAAAAATGCACACTTTCTTGTTTGTTTACAAAAATAGGATTTTTAATGTGCTAAAACTGCCTTTGTTCTGTAAAAAGTGATGATTGGAAGCGAAATAATCAAATTTTTGTGTGCAAAAGTAAATACTTGCTATTCAGTTTGTTAGCCGCATGTTTGTGAATAGTGTGCATCTTTTGAAAGTCAAAAAGCAGTGCTTTACAAAAATAAAGCACCGCTTTACACCGCAAATCCATTGTTTTAGTAAGTGGAAAACAGTGTTTTTAGAGGGCGATTTCAATGCTTTTGGAGGTCAAAAGTATTGAAATCGGAGGAAAATAGCAGTAAAATGTATCTGTCAGTGTCGTTAAATCATCCTGCTTCTATCTATTTCCTGATTTTGTATTGTAAAGAAATATGCTTGCACACTATGCCGGAAAACTCACGGAAAGCAATTGATGCATGGCGAAGTGAGATGCGTTATTTCGTTACTCTGAACCAGTCTGCATCAATCCATCCACGGTTTCCCTTTGCGCCTATGCGCTCGCTTACAAATCCCATCTTTGCTCCTATCCACTTGCCTTGTCGCATGGTGAATAGAGAACCTACCTCTTTGAATCGCTTGCCGTCCATACTGTATGCCATTTGGCATTTGCCGTTTTTCACACTCATGCGCATATACAGATCTATGTATATGGCAGGCGAGTAAGGTATGGTGTCTCTCGATGTGGGTTGCAGTGTGGCAATGGTTTTAGTCTGTTCCTTGCCTCCAGCATCGGCATCCTTGCAGTGGAGCGTCTGCAGCAAGAAATGGTCTCCCATGCGCCTTACCACAAGTGCCTCATAGTCCATGCCCATCATGATAATGCCGCCATACTGGTTGTCTTCTTTCGATGCAAAGCGCAGCTTGGCAGTAGCGGAAAATGCAGGGGCTGTAGGCTTTTGAAGCAACAGGTTGCCTGCTTCCCACAGACTGTTGTAACTTTCGTTGAGGTCGGCAGTGTATAGGCGCAGGCATCCGTTAGCGGTTGGCATGCCCCACAGTTGATTGTAGTTGGCGTGCCATTGCCATTGCAGTCCGAGTTCTGTGGAGTTAAACTCGTCAGACTCCTGTGGGTTCACCCTTACGTGTGTGGCAGCCTTTGGCATGCGATAAGTCATGTATGGTTCACCGCATCCGTCGCCGTCTTTGTCGTTGCCCATGACTGGCCATCCCGAAGACCAGTCGACAGGTTGCAAGAACACCACGCGTCCGTAGGCACCCTTGTCGTTGAAATGGAGAAACCAATCTTCGCCTTGTGCCGTATGTACCCATGCCCCCTGATGAGGCCCGTTTACATTAGTATTGCCTTGCGCCATTACTTTGTGTGCCTCGTAAGGTCCATAGACATTCTTGCTGCGCATGGCAAGTTGCCACCCCATCTGTACACCTCCGGCGGGGCACATTATCCAGTAGTATCCGTTGCGCTTGTAAAGTTTTGGACCCTCGGTGGTGTGGTTTTTCTGCCCCCCGTCGAAAACGATGCGCGGCATACCTATTGCATGTGTGCCATCAGCAGACAGCTCTCTTACGGTAAGCACCGAGTTGAAGCCGGCACGGCTTCCTGCCCATCCGTTGATGAGATAGCAGCGCCCGTCATCATCCCATAGCGGACAAGGGTCGATGATGCCTTTTCCAGACAATACGCAAACAGGCTTTTCCCATTTCCCTTGCGGATTCTTGGTCTTTACCATGAACACTCCACGGTCAGGGTCGCCCCAGTATATGTAGAACTCACCGTTATGATGGCGTATGGCTGGCGCCCACACACCCTTGCCATGCTGTGGCTGGTCGAAAAGCTCTTTAGGCTCTTGCTCTTGCAGTGCATGACCTGTTATTTCCCAATTGACAAGGTCATTGCTGTGAAGGATGGGCAGACCGGGTATGCAGTTGAACGAGCTTGCCGTGAGATAATAGTCGTTGCCAACGGCAATGATATCAGGGTCGCTGTAGTCGGCATGCAGTACAGGATTGCGATAGGTGCCTGCTGAAATTGCCGGCGACCACACTTGAGAACGGTATTGGGCATAGACTGTTGGCGCGCTTGATGCTAATGCGCCAATCAGCAACAGCCGGAAAAGTTTCTTCGCATTCATTGTATATCGTTATTGTTTCTATCAATGATACGAACCACGTATTCATATTACCTAAGGAATTTGGCATAAGTAGGTGTGTTCATAATTAATTGAAATAAGATTGTGCTTTATTTTCAGCCCGTATGTATCTGTTGAAAGAGAGTGTGTAACTGGTTGTACGACCAAAAAGAACTGGACATGCAGACGAAGAAAAAGTGTAAGATTGCTTAAAGGTAGCTTGTTAACCAATGGCTTCATATATGCTGTTAATATTGAACACCTGTTTGTTTATAAGTCAGTAATGCAGCAATCTTTCATGTATCTTTTACAAAGAAAGCCCTATTTATAATAAATTTTACACATTGAGTCTAAGTATTTTCATTAATTTTGTCGTATGGAATTTAGAGATTATATTTATAAGTAATAAAAAGACCCTATTTAAATAATGATGAACAGAAATGGTTTTCTCTTGACTCTGCTCTTGCTGTTGGTTGCTTTTGCACCGGTATCAGGCAAGAGAACACAGCGCGAAAAGCACATGGCAGCTTACCTTATGGTATTTCACCGCGATGATACCCACAGCCTTTATATGGCTTTGAGTAATGATGGCTATCATTTTACGGCTCTCAACAATGCACATCCTGTTATCAGCGGCGACACCATTGCAGAGCAGCGGGGCGTGCGCGACCCCCATATATACCGTGGACCGGATGGCGCGTTTTACCTTGTTGCTACCGACCTTCATATCTTTGCCAAGCGTGAAGGCAAGCGCGCCACGGAGTGGGAGCGCGATGGGGCAATATATGGTTGGGGCAACAATCGTGGACTTGTGCTGATGAAGTCGCGCGATCTTATACATTGGACACACACCGTAGTGAACATTAACGAAATGGCTCCTGAGCTCTCAGACATCGGGTGTGCTTGGGCTCCGGAGACTATCTATGACGAGAAGACTGGACGGCTGATGGTATACTTTACCATGCGCCGTAAGAATGGGCCCAATAAGCTTTACTATGTGTATGTAAACAACGATTTTAACAGAATGGAGACTAAGCCACGCTTGCTGTTTGAATATCCCGATAAAAAGATAACGGCAATTGATGGTGATATATGCTATGCACAGGGTAAATATCATCTCTTTTATGTGGCACACGACGGCACTCCCGGTATCAAGCAAGCCACATCAGACAGTATCAATACCGGCTGGAAATATGACCCTACATGGTGCGATGCTGAATCTACAGCTTGCGAGGCACCGACCGTGTGGAAACGGATAGGTGAGGATAAGTGGGTGCTTATGTACGACCATTATGGACAGAAGGTGCACAACTTCGGATTTGCAGAAACAACCGACTTCAAGACATTCCGTTCTCTCGGCCATTTCAATGAAGGTATAATGTTTTCTACCAATTTCAACCAGCCAAAGCATGGAGCTGTTGTGCAGCTGACGAAAAAAGAAGCAAAGCGGCTCGCAAGGCATTGGCGACTTGCATGGAAATAGAGGAGCGTTGATTGGTGCACTTGTAACCGCTGAATTTGCGTTATGCACAAAAACCGTAATGCTTTAGTAATGTGATTTTGTTTCAAAGCTTACTGATTTTCAACTTTTTGTTGTAATTTTGCACAAGATAGGTTTCACCTCAGCAGTGTAAAGCTATTGTATTACATGAGCATTTCCTTATCTTTCTTATAATTATTAATGACAAATTGAATGAAATCAGTAAGACCGAAGAAGAATTTAGGCCAACATTTTCTGACCGATTTAAATATAGCAAAGGCCATTGCCGATACCGTAGATGCGTGTGATAAGATACCAGTGTTGGAGGTCGGTCCGGGTATGGGCGTGCTGACACAGTATCTTGTTCAGAAGCAGCGCGATGTTAAAGTAGTAGAGATTGACAGCGAATCAGTGGCGTATCTAAACGAAAAGTATCCAGCTTTGCGTGAGAATGTGATAGGCGAAGATTTTCTTCGTATGGACTTGAATAAGGTATTTGAAGGTCAGCAGTTTGTGTTGACAGGCAATTATCCTTATGACATCTCGTCGCAGATATTTTTCAAGATGCTTGACAACAAAGATCTGATACCTTGTTGTACAGGTATGATACAGCGTGAGGTAGCTCAGCGTATGGCATCACAGCCTGGCAACAAAGCGTATGGCATATTAAGTGTATTGATACAGGCTTGGTATGATGTGGAATATTTGTTCACGGTAGACGAGAATGTGTTTAATCCTCCTCCAAAAGTAAAGAGTGCTGTTATCAGGATGACTCGCAACAAAGTTACTGATTTAGGCTGTAATGAGCCATTGTTTAAGCGTGTGGTAAAAACAGTATTTAACCAAAGGCGCAAGATGCTGCGTGTTTCATTGCGCCAGATGTTTGCCGGCAAGGCACCAAGAGAAGGCTTTTATCAGCAAGACATTATGACAAAGCGACCGGAACAGCTGTCTATTCCACAGTTTGTAGAGTTGACAAATATGGTTGATGCAGAATATGCAGCATTGGAGAAATAAAGATAAGTAATTATAATATAGGCATGGAGAATGCTTGCGCATGCGCTTTTAGCATGTTACCTTCACGCAAAGTAAGCAAGGTATAGCACTGTATAGAATGCTTTATGGTGTAAATCTTGCCTTCGTTTTTGTATAGATAGCTTATGGATAGTGCTAAAAATGAGGTGTATCTTCAAGCTTTTGGTCATATAGTATTGTATAATTCGAATTAAATATTTATATTTGCAAAAGTTAAAGCAGTGCTTTTGCCTTCTGAAAGGCTTCAAACTGCTTCATTGATTACTGAAAAACAAAATAAGATAATATATGATTGACGTTAAAGCAACTTTGAATGAAAGTGAAGAAAGAATGGAAATGGCAGCCATGTATTTGGAAGATCAGCTGGCAAAGATTCGTGCCGGCCGTGCCAATATAGCCATTCTTGAAGGCATAAAAGTAAATTCTTACGGCTCAATGGTGCCCCTCAACCAAGTGGCTAATGTGTCTACTCCAGATGCCCGTACCATAGCTATTCGTCCTTGGGACAAGAAGATGATAAAAGATATCGAGAAAGCTATTATGGATTCTGATGTTGGCATTACTCCTGAGAATAATGGCGAGATTGTACGTCTGGGCATTCCACAGCCTACAGGCGAGCGTCGTAAAGAGCTGGCAAAGCAATGCAATAAGATTGGCGAAAAGTCAAAGGTAGAAGTTCGCAACGTTAGACAAGATGTAAAAGAAAAGTTGAAGAAAGCAATAAAAGATGGCTTGTCTGAAGACAACGAGAAAGACGCGGAAAACGAACTGCAAAAGTTGCATGACAAGTATATCAAGAGAATAGATGATATACTCGCTGCCAAGAACAAAGAGATAATGACAGTATAATATAATGTATAAATCTTGCAGATTGCTTCAGCATGCCTATACCTTATGTAGGCAGATTATATTATGGACATATTGAAAGATTGCGGCTGTGATTGAGGCGCAGTCTTTCAATTTTTTATTTCCAAAACTTTACTGTTTAAAGGCTGAATACATCAATATATGAGAGGACTCGTAATTAAAAACACAGGTAGTTGGTATTCTGTGAAGACCGATGATGGCAATATTGTGGAGTGTAAAGTTAAAGGTAACTTTCGCTTGAAAGGTATCAGAAGTACCAATCCTGTAGCCGTAGGTGATAGGGTAGGCATTATCTGCAATCAGGAAGGGACAGCTTTTATTAATGAAATAGAAGACAGGCGCAATTACATTATCAGAAAATCGCCCAACTTGTCAAAGCAAAGTCATATCATTGCGGCCAATGTAGATCAGGTTTTTCTGATAGTAACCGTCAATTATCCACAGACTTCAACTACATTTATAGACCGTTTTCTGGCGTCTGCTGAGGCTTATCGAGTTCCTGTGGTGCTGGTGTTTAACAAGAAAGATTTGCTGTCTGCGGAAGAGTTGCATTATCAAGATATGATGATGGCCTTATACGATAATATCGGTTACAAGTGTATAGCTATTTCAGCTACCGACCCAACCTCAATTCTTCATTTTAAAGATATGCTGAAGAATAAGATAACTCTGTTCAGCGGAAACAGTGGAGTAGGTAAAAGTACACTGCTTAATCAGCTTGTTCCTGGAATCAATTTGCGTACAGCAGAAATCAGCGATGCTCATAACACAGGAATGCACACCACAACATTCAGCGAGATGATACCGCTTCCTTATGGCGGATGGGCAATAGACACACCAGGCATTAAGGGCTTTGGCACTTTTGATATGGAGCCAGAGGAGATATGTAGCTACTTTAAGGAGATCTTCAAGTTTTCCAAAGATTGCCGGTTTAGCAATTGCACTCATACGCATGAGCCAGGGTGTGCTGTATTGAAAGCAGTAGAAGACCACTATATTTCAGAAAGCAGGTACAACTCTTACTTGAGCATGCTCAAAGATAAGGAAGAAGGTAAATATCGCGAAGCTTATTAGTACACGGAATGAATGATATAAGTAGGCGGTACGGAGTGGGAATGGACAATGAAGTAATTGTTCATAATCACATTCTTTATCATTGCTTGTATACATTTATTTGCTTCAATTAGTTTTAACCATCTGCTTATTCAAGACATTTATGAATGATGTGTTGTCTTGTTTAAGCAGATTTTTTGACACTTATTTCCTATAAGTTATATTAAAATCAAATAAAGAAAGATGGAGAAGAATACTGAGCTTGAGAAGGCTTGGACGATTATAGAAAAAACAGGTGCTAACCTTTTTCTTACTGGAAAAGCAGGTACTGGAAAAACTACGTTTTTGAAAAACCTGCGTAAAGAATTACCTAAGCGTATGGTGGTGTTAGCTCCTACAGGTATTGCAGCCATTAATGCAGGTGGTGTAACGATACATTCTTTCTTTCAGTTGCCTTTGTCGCCTTATGTACCAGGTACTACTTTTGGTGGAGCCGAAAAGCGCTATTTCCGTTTTAGCAAAGTAAAGCGTAGTATTCTGAGAACGATAGATTTGCTGGTAATAGACGAGATAAGTATGGTAAGGGCTGACCTCCTGGACTCAATAGACTCCGTGATGCGCAGGTATAGAGAGCATGACAAGCCCTTTGGTGGTGTGCAGTTGCTTATGATTGGTGATTTGCAGCAGTTGGCACCCGTGGTAAAAGAAGAAGAATGGGAGATGTTGAAACCTTATTATCCCACTCCTTATTTCTTTTCAAGCAAAGCCTTGGCTATGGCAGGCTATCAGACCATAGAACTGAAGACAGTCTATCGCCAGCAGGATGCTCGCTTCATATCACTTCTTAATCAGATAAGAGAGAAGACGGCTACGCAAGAAACTTTGGCAGCACTGAACAGTAGATATGTGCCGGATTTTAAATCAGTAGCACTGGACAGCGACTATATACAGCTTACGACCCACAACCATACTGCGCAGATGATAAATGAGCATGAGCTAAAGTTGCTTCCTTCAGCATCGTGTTCATTTGAAGCAGAGGTAGAGGGTACTTTTCCTGAAACATCTTATCCGGCAGATGAGCACTTGGATTTAAAGGAAGGTGCGCAAATAATGTTTATCAAGAATGATGCCGAAAAGCGATTTTACAATGGCATGTTGGGCGAAGTGGTAAGCTTGGACCAACGCCAAATCAGGGTAAGAGACAAGAAACACGGTGAAGTGTTTGTGCTTGAAAAGGCAGAGTGGACCAATTCCAAATATACGCTTGATGATGAAAGCAAAGAGATAAAGGAAACAGTAGAAGGGGTATTCCGTCAATATCCTGTTAGATTAGCTTGGGCTATTACGATACATAAAAGTCAAGGCCTTACTTTTGAACATGCAATAATAGATGCTTCTCATTCTTTTGCACACGGGCAGACGTATGTAGCGTTGAGCCGTTGCAAGAGCTTGGAGGGTTTGATTTTGAGTCATCCGCTGACGATGGACGCTATCATCAGCGATCGTATAGTAGACGAGTTTACAGACAAGATAGATGCTATGGCTCCTACCAAAGAAACTATATCCAAGCTGGAGCGTGCTTTTGTTGTACAGACCATAGATGAGTTGTTTGACCTTATTCCCTTGCAGCGTGCTTACAATTTGCTGCTGCGCACCATAGATGAGTACCTTTACCGCCGCTATCCAAAGATGTTGACAGAGTACAAGTTGACAGGCCAGAAGTTTCAAGAACTGATACCTGTTGTACAAAAGTTTAGATTGCAATATAGACGTATGCTTTCTGAAGGCATGGCGGTAGACAGCGACCAAATACAAGAGCGCATACATAAGGCAGCCCGATATTTTAGTACTGCTATATATTCCTTTTATAGTCTTTGCTTGAAAAGCAAGATAAATATAGAAAACAAGGCTGTCAAGAAGCTGTATGATGAACGCTATGGTGTATTTGCGGAAGAAATAAGCCTCAAACGCCAGTTGCTTGTTTATGAGGGTGGGCAAAGTGTGCGGTTTTCAGTAACGGATTATCAGAGGGCGAAAGCACGTATATTGTTAGGTGCTGTTGCTGGCAAGGAAGAAACTGCACCTAAGAAGAAAGCGGCTTCCAAGCAGCGAGCAGCTAAAGTAACGGATCCTAAGCCCATCAAAGTGGCTACCCGGCAAATAAGTTATGACTTGTTTATGCAAGGAAAAACCATAGAGCAGGTGGCGGAAGAGCGCCATTTGGCACCGACAACGGTGTTTGCACATTTGGCTTCTTATGCAAAAGAAGGCCATTTGGCTATGGACAAGTTGATGCCTTACAGTCATGTCAATGAGATAGAAGCCTATGTAAGGAGCCATCCTGATGTGGTGACACTGGCAGCTATAAAAGAGGCGCTTGGTCCGGATATTACCTATGATGAGATAAGACTGGTTGTGGATGTGGTGCATCATCAAGAGTAATGTCTTGATGTATCTCTTTTCCTACACCTTATTATATATGGAGACAGTCAGTATATACAGGTGTGTTTAGTTGTTAAACATTTATATATGACACAAGAGCAGTGCTTTCGCCTTCTGGAAGCACTGCTCTTGTGTTATGGTTGCACTGTTATTGAGAGGCAAGAGCCATGCAATCGTTTTGCTATTGCATGGCAGTAAGGAATAGCATGAAAGGAATGTATTATGGCAAGGATAAACTACCATATTGTAATGTAGACTGTGCAGCTGGGAGATTAAGGTAAAATGAAGCTGCAAAAAATAAATAAGTGTAGCTATTTTTTATATATTTTAATAGAAAAAATTCGTAGGGTTATAAATATTTTTTTGTAACTTTGCGCATGAAAAGAAAGCCGAAAGGGCGGCTGAAAGATTGTATGTAATTTTTACGAATGTCGCATCTTTAAGGTAAATTCTTAGGTATCAAAGATTATATTTTAACCCTTTAAAATAAAAACAAAACAATGATTAAGATTGGTATTAACGGTTTTGGCCGTATCGGTCGTTTCGTATTCCGCTCAACTGTAGAGGCTGAGAATGCAAAAGAAGTACAAGTAGTAGCTATCAATGACTTGTGCCCAGTTGATTACATGGCTTACATGCTGAAGTATGATACAATGCACGGACAGTTCGATGGTACTATCGAGGCTGATGTTGAGAAGAGCGAATTGATCGTTAACGGTAACCACATCCGTGTTACTGCTGAGCGCGATCCTGAGAACTTGAAGTGGGACGAAGTAGGTGCAGAGTATGTAGTTGAGTCTACAGGTCTCTTCCTCGCTTACGAGAAGGCAGAGAAGCACTTGAAGGCTGGTGCTAAGTACGTAGTACTTTCAGCTCCTTCTAAGGCTGGTGCTGATGGTCGTCAGGCAGATATGTTCGTTTGCGGCGTTAACACTGACAAGTATGCTGGTCAGCAGATCGTTTCCAACGCTTCTTGTACAACCAACTGCTTGGCTCCTATCGCTAAGGTTTTGAACGACAATTTCGGTATTGAGACAGGTCTTATGACAACTGTTCACTCTACAACTGCTACACAGAAGACCGATGATGGTCCTTCAATGAAGGATTGGCGTGGTGGCG
>CALCVP010000067.1 GCA_937907705.1 uncultured Prevotella sp.
TTCCATTTACAATTTGGCTATTGCCATTTTGCCTACAAAGATAATGCAAGGCTCAGCAGAAAGTCAAGCTTGCTTGAACTTTTTGCTGAGCCGCAGCTTATCTTCTGCAAAGATAACTGATTTTGATGAGAAAACACAACTATAGGGTTGTTTCCTATTTTATATGTGAAAATAATATTTTGAAATTGAAATTATGACACTTTTGCCGAGGCTTATACAGGTAAGCTCTTAATAACTCGGCAAAAACTCGGAAATTTTATAAATGCAAAAATCCTAGCCGCTCATTATCAAGTAGTTAGGATTCCTTAGGGTGCGCCTGATAGGCTCTTGCCGTTTGATGGCACAAAAGCGGAGCAATGGCTGCAATAAAGAGAAATATTGAAGCTGTGCAGACTGTGTGCGCATACAGTCTGCACAGCAGTGCAGAAAAGATAAATTGTCAAATGTTTTTATGCAGAAAACATTAATAAAGTCTAAAAATATAGTTTGTAAAATGATTTTTCAACCTGTAAATTTGATAATATTGGCAGTTTTAAGTATATTTGCAAGTACTTCAGAGCTATTTTGACGTCTTTTCAAAAACAACTTTTACTCTTGGCAAAAGTGTATATTCCAGTGATAATAAAATAACAGTAGCTTTGGAGTGGATGATGTTTTTATACTAAGACAAATGAAAATATTGATAGAGAAAGCAGGCAAGCACCAAGCCCTTACCATAGCACGGCTTATCATGCAAGCCATGAATTATGACTGCTGCAAAAACTTCTTGGGGCCAGATTATACTCTTGACGACTTTGAGCGCGTCATGACTCAGCTTGTGTTGGCAGACGACTCGCAGTATAGCTACCGCAATACCTTGGTGGCTTTGGGCGAGAATGGCTGTTTTTTGGGTATGTGCGTGTCTTACGATGGTGCTCAGTTGCATGCGTTGCGTAGGGCATTTGTCGATGCCATGCAGTCCAACTTCCACCACGACTTTAGCCAGATGGCAGATGAAACCGCTGCTGGCGAACTGTATATAGACAGTTTGGCGGTGCCGGAGGAATACCGTGGAAAAGGTGTTGCATCGGCTCTGCTAAAGGCTATGATAGAGAAGGGACGCCAAATGGGTTTGCCTGCCGCAGGCCTGTTGGTGGACAAGGGCAACCCTATGGCGGAGAAGCTCTATACCAAGTTGGGCTTTGAATACATAAATGATGCCACATGGGGTGGACATGACATGCGGCACATGCAGTATGTCTTTAGCCGTAAATAGCCGATAGCACAGTTGATAGAATGGAACAATTTTCCTGTTACAGCAGCTCTTTTGGCATATAGGGACAGAGCGTTACACAGGATTTGCTGGGGTGTTGCAAGCAACTGGAAAATCATACAGCTTATATGCACAGGCACTTGATAATGAATATATTTAGTTTAGTAATGCAAGACAGTAAATATTTAGTGGCAACAGAGCGGGATGCCCAATGGGGCTTGGTAGTCAACACGGTTGGCTATGATGAGGTGTTGCCCAATGCTCCATACCCCACCAAGGGACATGGAGACGGCTATTATTTTGACCCCAACAAGGGGCGCATATTGGATGAATACCAGATGCTTTACTTGGTAGAAGGCGAAGGCTTGTTCTCTTCAGACCATGTGAAAGACGCACATATCAAGGCAGGAGACCTCTTCTTGCTCTTCCCTGGCGAGTGGCACACTTACCATCCGTTGCCTGGCAAGGCATGGAAAAGCTATTGGATAGGTTATAAGGGGCGCAATATAGACGACCGCGTGCATTATGGTTTCCTGTCGCCAGAGAAGCCCATCTATCATATCGGGTACAGTAGTGAGATCGTACATCTGTACACCTCGGCGCTGAAGACCTCAAAAGAAGAGGTGGCTTACTCTCAGCAGATATTGGCTGGCATTGTCAACAATCTGCTCGGACAGATGTATGCCTTGGAACGTAACATAGAGTTTAGTCGCCGTGGCGGCTATGTAGACATGATAGGCAAGGCCCGGCTGATGATACGTGAGGGCGTGGAGACCAAGATAACGGTACAGGATATAGCCACCGAGTTGGGGTCAAGCTACTCCAACTTCCGCAAGCTGTTTAAGGAATACACGGGTGTTTCGCCAGCGCTTTACCAGCAAGAGCTGCGCTTGCAGCGCGCCAAGGAGCTACTCTCTACTACCGACATGAGTATCAAAGAGATAGCCTATCGGCTCAATTTTGACTCACCAGACTATTTTTCCAGCAAGTTTAAGGTGAAAATAGGGTGCAAACCCAGCGAATACCGAAGTAGAACGAGGTAATGGAAAGGCTATTTTTTCATCAAACATAAAGTTTGAATATTCCCCTGAAAGGTCATCAGCAGTGATGCTCATGGCCTTTTTTCATGCTTGTATGCCTGCTTCAATCTTTTTATGAGCAGGTGTTCAAAACATGAAAAAGAAAAGGAGCACAAACTGCTTTACGGCAATTTGTGCTCCTTGGTAATATAATCTATTCAAAAGCAAGTAGGCCACAGGGGGCTACTTGTATCTGTGCTCATGCTTATTTTAGCTTTGTATAGCCATATTTAGCGCAGCCACCCAACTCTTCTTCAATGCGGATTAGCTGGTTGTACTTGGCCATACGGTCGGTACGGCTCATAGAACCGGTCTTGATTTGACCAGAGTTGGTAGCCACAGCAATGTCTGCAATGGTGGTGTCTTCAGTTTCGCCGGATCGGTGAGAGGTAACAGTGGTGTAGCCATGGCGGTGAGCCATCTCTATGGCATCCAGTGTTTCGCTGAGTGAACCGATCTGATTTACCTTGATTAGGATAGAGTTGGCAGCACCCATCTTGATGCCTTTTTCCAAGAATTTAACGTTGGTTACAAACAAGTCGTCGCCTACCAACTGGCAACGGTCGCCGATAGCAGCGGTCAGTTTTACCCAGTTGTCCCAGTCGTTTTCGTCCAAACCGTCTTCGATAGAGTCGATAGGATATTTGGTAATCAGCTCTTCCAAATACTTGATTTGCTCTTCAGCGGTCAGCTTCTTTCCGTTAGGATCTTTCTTTTTTCCGTCTTTCAACTGGCGGTAGTCGTAGAACCATTCACCGTTTTCACAAACGGCAAACTCGCTGGCTGCACAGTCCATGGCAATCTTCACGTCTTTTCCCGGTTCATATCCAGCATTCTTGATAGCCTGACAGATGCTGTCGAGGGCATCTTCTATGCCGTTCAGCGCAGGAGCAAAGCCACCCTCATCGCCTACTGCGGTAGAGAGACCACGACTCTTGAGCAGTTTTGCCAACGCATGGAACACCTCAGCACCCATTCTGATGGCTTCTTTTTCTGAAGGAGCGCCTACAGGACGAATCATAAACTCTTGGAAAGCGATAGGTGCGTCAGAGTGTGCACCGCCATTGATGATATTCATCATAGGTACAGGCAGCACGTAAGTGTTGCAGCCACCAATGTAGCGGTAGAGTGGTATGTGCAGATAAGCGGCAGCAGCATGGGCTACAGCCAACGATACACCGAGGATAGCGTTGGCACCCAAGTTTGATTTGGTCTTTGTGCCGTCCAGTTCCAACATCTTGTTGTCAATGTGGCGCTGTTCCAAGGCAGACATGCCTACCAAGGCAGGAGCTATGATTTTGTTGACATTCTCAACGGCTTTCAGCACACCTTTGCCGGCATAGCGGCTCTTGTCGCCATCGCGAAGTTCCAATGCTTCGTTCTCACCGGTAGATGCTCCTGATGGAACAGAAGCGCGACCTACAACGCCAGACTTCAGTGTTACTTCAACTTCAACTGTTGGATTGCCTCTTGAATCCAATATCTCTCTTGCATGTACTTTTTCAATCGTCATGATACTTTATTTATTTAAAAATGAGTTATGAAATATAATCTTGCTTTTTGCTTGCAAATTTACGCAAAAGGCATAGTGCTGCAAAATATTGTTTATCCCTAAAAATAGGTATTTTGCCGCTACTTATTTATGGGGATACCTATATTGTAGGATGATATACGAGAGCGATAAAAGCAAAGAAAAAGGCTGCGAGCATCTTCTTGACATGTTCTCAGCCTTGATGAATGATAAAATACAGTATTTATTGGTTGTATACGATGACGGTTGACTACTTGTAGCTGTCTTTGAACACCGCTTTTACTGCATAGCGATAGCTCCAGTCGTCTGAGTCATTGATGTTAAACTCAAAGAGGTAATTCTGGTCTTTGGTGTAGAAATTGTATATATAGCAGAAAGGATAGTGGTTCTCAATGTAGTCATTATAGTTGCCATAATAATAGTCACTGGTCATATAGATGCATGTTTCTCTGAGGTTAGGATAGCTATTGTATTTGTCAAAATAACCTCTGGTGGGAAAGAATACACCGTTTTTATTGACGAAATCCTCTGAAAGTACGGCTTTTGTTCTTAAAGCTACCACCCTTTTAGCTTTGGGACCCATGAAGAACAAGCCTTCCACGATGCCATTGCTTTCGGTGGATACTTGTGTATATATGGCACTTGCCTTGGTCATCATTGTAATAAAATCTTTTTTGCAGGGCAGTTGCCATGCGTTGCCCATACGACAAGTAGCTACATCGTAGGCGGCATCGCCTCTGAAATAGTAGTCTTTTGAAGGAAGTTTTATCTTGGTGTTATAGTTTGGTGCTGATACATTGATATTGCCCACTTGGAAAAATTCGGTGTTGTTGCTGTCCCATTTGCTTACACCAAGTGTTTCAAATTGTGTTTTGCCCGTGGTCCGTGATCCGTTTTTATACATCAGATTCCCCTTGGCCCAGCCTATTCCGCACCCCTCTATGTAGTCTGTCTTGACGCCGTCACCGCCATATTGCTCTGTATTGTTGGTGATACTGAGGAATGTTTTGGTTGTGCGTGTGTTCTGTCCGCAGGTGTTGCTCGCCTTTACCGTGGCACTCTGGTATTCTCCTTCCTGCCATTCTTGCGGGTCAAAGGTCATGGTGGCGAGCTTGTAACCATTGCCAGAATCGGTTACGGTCATGTCGTAGCTGTGGTTGCCAATGGTTACTTGGGCGGTTAACGGCAGTTTGCTGTCTCGCTGGTAGATGAGTTTGCTGTACTGGTATTCGCCCTTTTTGTTGATATAAAGGGTAAGATCTTCAACAGGGTTCGGTGCAAACTCCTCTTTGCTCCATTGCCAAGTTTGGGTCTGGGATACTAACTCGTTGCCTTCGTTGCGGCAATACATGGCCACGGTGTGCGGCTCGTCTAATGTTATTTGGCTTATTTGGGCGGTCATGTGGTCGCCCGTTATATTGCCGGGTATTTCTTTCCCGTCTACTATAAAGCCGCATTCGGCACCGTTCAGTTCGCTGTTTTCATTCCAATAGCCCGTCAGGTCTATCGTCAGCGTATTGGTGTTGGCGTCAAACTGCTTAGCTCTGTCTATGCCTCTGTATTCTATATAAAAGCCGTATTCGTCTCTTTCGTCCATGCATGAGACCAATGTCAGTGCGATAAAGGCTATTATGCAACTGTAAATTCTGTTCATTTTCATCTCTTTTTATTTTTGTGTATGGTGAAACCTACGCCAATGTTAAACTCTTTGAGGGCACCTCCGTTGTTGTCGCCGAACACTGTTGAAAAGCCGGCAGACACCAACAGGGCTTTCCATTTCAGTATGGCACCCACATCGGCTGCCACTCCTTTGGAGCCGTAAGGTTGTCTTGACTCGTTGAGAGAGCTGCTTTCAGGTCTGTCAAGCTTCATGACTTGCGAGTATTTGCCGTAGCCGGAGCCACCGTAAAGATAGAGCCACTTGTTCATTCGCAGCATAACACCGGCGCAAGCCATAAGGTAGGTGTGGCTGTCTTTTTTGTAAATGCCTATGCCCTTGTCGCCAGAGGTAGTGTATCTTTTACTGGTTGACTCTTCGTTAAAGCTGCCGGGGTCGCTCTGGGTTACACGCATGTAGATGCCCCAGCGCTTCACAATGGCCAACATGCCACCGTAGCCGTTGGGCGTATAGTTGGCCATTACCATGCCATAGGTGCGTGGAGGACGCTTTTTCAGGTTGTAGTTGCGGGTTACACTTTCAAAGGGATTGACAGTAACGTGGTCAGATTCGTCAAAGTAAGTGGCAAAGTCGCCCTCTATTTTTATGTTGTGTGTACCGAGAATATTGAGCTGTTGAGGGGCTTTGCCTCTGTTGATGCCGTCTACCATGATATTGGCTGGTTGCTTGCAGCTGATCTGCAGCGTACCCTCAATGGGAAAGTCAAAGGAGGTCTGCCCGCCTTCGGCTATGTTGATGTCGTAAGTTTTTGTAAAAGAATTGCCGTATTTCACGGTTACTTGGTGCGTACTGGGTGTGAGCTGTGTGCTCATGATGTTGGTAGAAGAAGCCTTTCCGTCTACCAAGAGGTCGGCTCCTGCCGATGTGCTCACCTTGACCTTGATGCCTTTCGCAGGGCTTTGCGTCATGGCAGTGGCTATGGTCAAGCTGAGCATCACCACGATGTTGAATAGTCTTTTCATGTTGTTGTCGGTATTGCATGGGCACTGCCATGGCAGATACCCACTAAATGAGTTACGTTTGTTAATCAATAAAAAAACAGTCTGCTGTGCCCGCTAAGGTTGGCTAAAACATAGCTTCAATACATATTTATATGCTTAGACATGATAATCAGTATGTTTGAACAGTGTTTCAACGCTGTTCGAAAGCTGTTCGAACGGTGCTTAAATGCAATTTGAAGCATGTTCAAGCGGATCATCAGCAGACTGTAGTTACAGTTTAGTATGTGCTGTACTGTTGTTTTATTCAAGATTGAAGTTCATTTTCCATATATTGTAGCTCATATTCTTGTTGGCACGGCTGGAGATGAAAAAGATGCTGCGACCGTCTTTAGCCCAGACAGGGCACAGGTCGGCATTGGGGTTGTAAGTTAATAGGGTCAGTTGGGTGCCGTCTGTGCGCACAACGAAGATATCGAGATTGGCTTTCTTGTCGATAGACGAGATTGCATTTCCTTGCACTGCCAGCCATTTGCCGTCAGGAGAGAGGGCAGGATTGGTAAAACTGTGTTCTGTATCGCTCAGGATAAGCGATTCCTGACCTTTTACATAGTTGACATACCAAATTTCACTGCGGCCGTTAGATGTATTTCTTACGCAGTAGAAAGCCTCTGGGTCGTTAGGTATCAAGCAGGGGTTGTAGCCTTTGGCGCATGAGGTAAGGGTGCCATTGGAGCGGTCGAGCGACCAAATTGATGGTCCAAAGTTGCCCGAACGGGTAAAGTAGACCATTTTTCCGTCAAGTGTTACGGGATCCATGTCATACACGGCACTGTTGGTCAATTGGTTCATCATGCTGCCTTGTTCGGCATTGATGGAAGAAATGTAGCAGTTGGTGCTGTTGGCATCGCTGAAATAAAGTTTGTTGTCGCCGCCCCAGCAGAAGCTTTGCACATCGCGGAAAGTACGTTGAGTAGATGTGCAAAGCGACTTGGTACTTCGTATCATGATATTGTTTTGTCCGTTCATGTGTGTAGCGTATGCCAATTTTGTGCCGTCTGGCGATATGTCGAGTAGTTTGTTGGGAATCCAATTGAATTTGTATTTGTCTGAATAGCCCTTTCTTACGTTTTGGGATTGTAGGTCCAACCTTTTCCTTGTGCGCCAGCCAATACACTGATGCTGCTTTCATCGGATATTTTTATGAGGTTAAGCCCACTCTCTTCAGGTGTAAACGATTCGAGGTAAAGCTGTTGTCCTCCACTGCACGAGCATAGTGAGAGCACGGTAGCCGTGCAGATAATAAATGATTTGATTTTCATAATAATATAGTTTTTGTTGAAAATAGGGTTATTAAGTAATGTTTAGTTACCCAACAAGCCACGTTTAGCATTATTGTAAGCATTGCCATAAGCACTCTGACTCTGATTGCCGCTGCCAGAGTGGCTACTGTTGCTTGTACTGGGGTCATCTGTTGTCGTTGGGCTCAGTGTTCTTGCTACGTTTCCAGCACCATACATGAGTGAGCCACATGAAGATAATGAAAGAGAAAGGCCTAATACGGCTAAAATGATTTTAATATGCATGACATTACGCTTTAGTGTGAACGAAATAAGGAGAGTTTCAAGTCTAAACAGCTATTGTTCAAAGGTATGAGAGTATGCAAAACTCCATGAATGGACATGAAACGTTACACTTGTGGAAACTGGAGTTCCTATGGGATGTCCTGTAAAAGAAAAGTGTTGGGGTGTGCAGAAAAATAAAAAAGGCGAGAACCGTTCCTTACTTGTATCTCATTCGGTTACCGCCAAGTTACCTGTTACACACAAGCGACAGAACGGTTCACGCCACTATGGACGTGAACCTTTAATACACCTGTTCCCGTGTAACGAATATTGGCGGTATTCAATGAGATGAGAACAAGAGCTAAAAGCTCAATTCTATAAAGTTAAAAAACGAAAACGCCTGTTTCAACATTGCTGTTTCTGGCTATCAAAACAATGTATGATGCCAAAATTGTGAGCTGTAATTATACTGCTGTGAAACTTCTTTTATAGGGCGTTTCTTGATTGCTGGACTATCTGTTTCTTGTTTTATTATTTGAAGTTATACACTATTGTTAAATCTCTAATGTGCTACACAATTGAGCTTTTATGAAGAACAAAGGCGAACGCTGTGTTCTTGTATGGGCAAAAGTAGTAATTATATTTGAAAACAGCAACTGTTTTGTGTAAAATTTATTGCTTGTATCGTTTTTTTATATGCTATAAGTGTCTTATTTTTAGTAATTTACATTTAGAGTTTACACAACTGTTCACCCTGTGTGGCAGAAGCGTAAATCATTTGTTAACCGTTAATCGGGGGGGGTAACAGAAGCTGTTATAGCGAAATGTGTAAACAATATGTTTGCAATATACGAGATAAGGCAGGAAAGCATTGCTCACGAAGAGGAGATGCTTACCTGCCTTATATATTAAAATATGTATCTAAGTAGGGAGGGGTTAGACTTAGAGTCCGATTACGCTTTTTTCGACCCAATAGACAAGTATACCGGCTATGTAGCCCACAAAGGCCAGCCAAGAGATATGTTTCATGTACCAACCGAAAGTAATCTTTTCAAGACCCATAACCACAACACCTGCTGCACTGCCGATGATGAGCATAGAACCACCTACGCCGGCGCAATAAGCCAAGAGCTGCCAGAAAATACCGTCAACAGCCATATCGCCTACGGCAGCTACAGGATACATGCCCATGCAGCCAGCTACAAGTGGCACATTGTCAACAATACTTGACATGACGCCTATGATGCCTGTAATCATGTAGTGGTTGCCGTTGAAGGCGGTGTTGAGACCCTGTCCTGCAGCAACAAGTACGCCAATGGTTTCCAAACAAGCCACAGCCATGAGAATGCCGAGGAAGAAGAGGATTGTGCCGATATCTATTCTTGACAAGATATTGCTGACACGCTTTTGCACGCTCTCGTCTTCAACGGTATGCACACGGCGGTAAAAGATTTCGGTAACAGTCCATAATGCACCCAAAACGAGCAGAATGCCCACGAAAGGAGGTAGATGGGTAATAGACTTGAAGATAGGTACGAAGACAAGACCGCCCACACCCACGGCAAAAATGGCTTTGCGCTGGACTGCTGTAAAATCACCTGTGGCTGCAACAGCTTCGTCGTCGGTTACTTCGCCTAATGTGCCTTTGAGCTTAAACGACAGGATATAGGCAGGCACTACCATGGAAATGAGGCTCGGAACAAGTATCTCTTTGATTACTCCGGCTGCGGTAATCAAGCCCTTGTTCCACAGCATGATGGTGGTAACATCGCCGATAGGTGAGGCGGCACCGCCTGAGTTGGCTGCTATAATAACCAATGAGGCATAGAGAATGCGGTCTTTGTGGTCGGCTACCAATTTGCGCAGAATCATAATCATGACGATACTGGTGGTAAGGTTGTCAAGAATGGCAGAAAGGAAAAAGGTCATGAAGGCGATTTTCCACATGAGAGATTTCTTGCTTTTGGTCTTCAAAGCGTCTTTTACAAATGAGAAGCCTCCGTTTTGGTCCACCACTTCTACAATAGTCATGGCACCCATGAGAAAGAACAGGGTAGTAGAGGTGCTGCCCAAGTGCTTTTCTATCACTTCGCTTACAGCGTTGGCCATGTTGCCGTCGGCAATACCTGTGAGATAGCTGCCTGGGTCAATCATAAAGAGTGTCCAGCAGGCTACGAACATGAGCAGTGCTATGGCTGCCTTGTTAATCTTTGTAAAGCTCTCAAGGGCTATGCAGAGATAGCCGAAAATGAAAGCTACAATAATGCAAATTGTTAATGTAGACATTTACTTGTTTTGATTATAAGTTTTTATTTTTTAGTGTTTTAAGTGATTGCAAAGGTAATTCAAGAACTTTGAAGTGCAAAACAAAATGTATGAATTTATCATTTAATGTAGTTATTATATGGAATTTCGCTGATATCTGTGTCTCATTTAAAAAATTGCACGCTTTCTTGTTTGTTCAAAAGACAAGAAAGCGTGCAAATCCTTGTTGGTTAATTCTTCTTGTACAAAAGGCTGTCATTCTGCCACTGCCACTTTGTGTGCATGCTTGCCAGCCAAGTGCAAGTCTACTAATTTGTTGTAAATCTTCTTGCCAAGCAGTTCTGCTCCTTGGGCGTCAAAGTGCATGTTGTCATCTTGCAAAGATGCGTTGGGAACGGGTATAAAATAGAAATGCTTGTCCTCTTTCTGCAGTTGTTCCTGCGCGGCTTCCACTCCTTTGGAAAAGCCATTGCTCTTATGTGCTATGCCACCTACTATCACTGGCAGATGTGCATACTTCTTGTTACCGGTTTTCTTCACCAAATGGGCACGTACGTAAGCTACTACCGCCTTCAGATTTTCATAATAGCTGGTATCATCTTTGCGGTCACTCTCGCCTTGATGCCAGATGAGAGCCTTGATGTCATACTTGCCTTTGGGAGCAATAGACTGTTCCAAACAGAGGTCTATGTTCTCGCAGAGAGCTTTCAGCAGACTTTTGCCACCTTTATCGGCTGCTGCCGTAGAAGCCAGATAAGCTGGTGATGCGCTCCAGTACATGTCGTGGTCGCTTGGGCACTTTGTGCTGATAGCTGTACCGCCACGTGTCTCCTTTATTACATAGTAGTCCTGATTCAAGCTTTTGTCCAAGAAATAATAGGTTACGGCATCGTATGCCCACTTGTTTGCATCATCACCGTTATAGATACGAGGCGAAAAGATCGAGAACTTGCCTTTCTCGCTATACCATCCGTTATTGTAGCACCAATAGGTGTGTCGGTAGCCATTCTGCTTGATATAGTCTGGCAGTTGACTGTTCTTTACTCTACCGTCTGAGTTGGATTGCCCTGCGGTAATGAATACAGGAATAGTACCATGCTGTGCAGATGCAGTCAAAGATAAAAACATCATGGCAAAGAATAAAAGCTTTTTCATTATTGATTGTAATTTGATTGCGATAAAATACACCGTTCTTCATGGTTGTCAGCCATCACGGTTGCCGTTGGTTTTATAGTCGCGACAAAATTACAGTATCATGGCAAAATGTATGGAAACAATCAATTCAAATACAGACACAAATCAAGCCAAATTACAAGTTGTCACATTGCATGAACACAATTCGGTCAATAACTGTTCTTTGCTTGAACAATCATTGACCGAACATCTGTTTATTGCTTTGTCTTCAACACTTCTGATGGCGTAATGCCATACTCTTTCTTAAAGCTGCGGCGGAAATAGCCTATATTGTTGAAGCCAGTCATCATTGCCACCTCATTTACATTGTACTGTCCCGACTGCAACAGCCTCATGCTGTGCTGCAATTTTAGCTTGCGCATGTATTCATTGGCACTAAGTCCTGTCAGCGCCTTTACCTTTCGGTAGAAGGTGGAATGGCTCATGGCAAACTTGTCTGTCATAAAGGCTATGTCCAAATCCTCGGTTGAAATGTTCTCTCTGATAATCGCATCCAACTTGTCAAGGAACTTGCGGTCCAGCTCACTCAAATGGGTGGTGGCAGCAGGTGCATTATCGTTGGTATCCTCGTTGTTGACTATTACCACTGCATCTTCTGTATTGTCTGCTGCCGCAGCATCAGCATCTACCGCAGTATTTTTGTTCAGGATGAGTTCTGCCAACCGGCGTCGGGCGGACAATATGTTTCTGATACGGCTGTGAAGCAGGTGAGCACTGAACGGTTTCATCAAATAAGAGTCTGCCCCGCTGTCATAACCCGTCTCTTGGTCTGCAGAAGAGGTCTTGGCAGTCAATATAACAATAGGTATATGTGAAGTGCGCACATCGCTCTTGAGTAGCTTGGTCATCTCTATACCATCCATCTCCGGCATCATGATGTCACTGACTATCAAGTCTGGAGTTTGCTCAAAGGCCATATCACAACCTTGTTTGCCGTTACGTGCCTGTATGATGCGGTAATCCTCATCCAGCGACTCCAGTATGTATTGTCTGATGTCGTCGTTGTCTTCTACCACCAATATCAGAGGACGAACGTCTTTTACTTCAGATTCCATGCTACTGCCTGTAACTCCAGCTTTTAGCTGTCTGTCAACAGTTTGCTTCTCATCATCTTTATGAAGAGCATGGGGATAGGTATTGTCTATCTTCAGGGCAAAGGTAAACTTGCTGCCTTTGCCTTCCACACTATCTACGAAAAGTTGTGCTTCATGCAGTTGTGCCAGTGACTTGACCAATGCAAGTCCTATGCCCGTGCCAGAGACTTGATGCATGCCTTTTGCCTGATAATAGCGGTCGTAGATATGTGGCAGGGCGGTTTTACTGATGCCATAGCCTGTATCCGACACACAGATGTTGCACCATCCGTCCTTTAGCTGGAGATCTAACTGGATGATACCTTTGGGCGTATACTTCATGGCGTTGGACATCAGATTGCTGATGACCGTATTGATAACCTCCGAATCGAAATATACTTCTATCTTTTGATTGGGCACTGTTACCACGATCTCTACATTAGGATTGTGATTCAAATCACGGAAGCGGGTGCCTATTTCTTTTACTACTGTGGCCAAATCTGATTTGGCCACAGACAAGCGTCTGTTCTGGGTTTCGGTTTTTCGGAACTCCAATATCTCGTTAATAAGATTCAGCAGACGTTCCGAGCTGGCATGTATACTCTTCACCTTACGCTGCAACACCTCCGGCAGACGGCTGTCTGCCAGTAAATCTTCCAACGGTCCCATAATCAGTGTGAGCGGTGTGCGCAGCTCGTGCGTAATATTTGTAAAGAAGCGCAATCGCTCTTCATTGAGTTCCTGTTTCTGCTGGCTTTCCCATCGTGTCTTCTCAAGTGAGTTGCGAAGCATCATCTGCTTCTTGTAGGAACACAGAATAACATAGACAATGCCTATGCCCACGGCAATATAAAAAAGCTTGGCCCACCAAGTGAGCCAAAAAGGCGGCTGTACAGTAATCTGCATCTCTGCCATAGACGCCTGCTTCCAGTCTTGATTCTTTAGCTTGGCACGCACGGTAAAGATATAGGTGCCCGGGTCTAAATTGCGGAATATCACCTCATTGTCGCCATTGGTGTTATACCACTCGTCATCAAGCCCCTTCATTTTGTAAGAATATTCCACAATGCCGTCTTGCGCATAGTTCTTTACCGTAAAAGCCACCTTAAAGGTATTTTCGTCATATCTCAGGATAGATTGCCCTTCATTATCTGCGGGAATGATCAGTTTTTTTATTTTACTTGCCTGGCTGATTAACTGCTCACAGCCTATAATCTCTACTGGCGACACCGCCTCCTGCTGCTGAATAATCTGTGGGTTAAAGCAGCAAATTCCACTTGGCGAGCCGAAATAGACCAGCCCGGTAGAAGATACAGCAGCGGCAGCCACTGAGAAATTGCCCATGGGAATGCCACTCTGATAATCAAAATTGTAGAACCGCTGTTTGCCTTGCTCAAAACAAGCTATGCCAGAGAAGGTGCTCACCCATATATCACCCTGTCTGTCTTGGACCAATGCCCTTATTTGGCTTTCACTGATACCGTTCTTCTCGTCATACACATTATATCTATTGGGTTGTGTTACATCTGGAATATATACCAATCCATTATGTGTGGCAGCCCAGATGCCTCCGTCCTCGTCTTTTATAAGTTGGTTGATGGAAGAAGAGGGGAATGAATCCCTTTCGCCCAAATGGGCTATTAGCTGCTGTTGCTTGTTGAACACGAAGATACCGCGTGCCAAGGTGCCAATCCATAAGTTGCCCTTATTGTCGGAAACGATGGAAAAAGGAATGGATGACTGCCCTATTATACCATTAATTTTGTTCTCTTTCTGTTCAATGCCTTCTTGTACTGAGAATACGCCATCCTCACTGCCAATCCATAGCTTGTCGGCATTGTCTACATAAAGTGCATTGACATCCAGATTCTTCGTACATGCCACTGTCGACAACTTGCCTGTGGCTGGATTGAGCTTTATCACGCCGTTGTCGGTAGTGCCGAACCAAATGTTTCCTTGATGGTCTTCGCAGAACAGGTAGACCGATGAAGATGAATTATTCAGACATCCCGAGAAGTCATAAGTATGCACTATCTCACCTTCATGATACATCGTGACTTTATTGTCTTCACCTATCCACAGATTGTCGTTATGGTCAATATAAAGGGCTGATATGTTTGTAATGGCTTTGTCGTCTGACATAAGCGTTTGGAAAGGAGATCCAAAACTCGGAATAAAATCCACACCAGTGCTGTAGTTGGCTATCCACATATTACCATACGCATCCTCCTGCATTCTGCGTATATTGTTGGACGACAGTCCGGCATTGTCTCGTGTCATCTGTTGGAATACAACATTGCCATAGTAAGGATGTGTGTACAGGTTAAGGTTCAATTTGCTGATACCTCCAATGTCTGACGCAATCCACAACATGTGGTCTTTTGTTTCCATGATTTGCTGTATATTGTCCCCTGCCAAAGAACCACTGTCAGTAGTTATATGCTTAAACACTCTAAATGTACCTTTCATTTGGTCAAACAGTGCCAAGCCCATATTGGTGCCTACCCATATATTCTGCAAATGGTCAACGAACACGGAGCGTACATTATTGCCAGGCAAGCTGTTGGAATCGCCAGGACGGTTGCAATAGAAGCGGCTTCTCTGGGTGCGGATATTGTACACGATAAGTCCGTCCATCCTCAGTCCTATGTATAGGTTGCCATTGCCGTCATCCATGATACTGCGCACTCCATTCTTTATTTGTGGAAACCTCAGCTTGCTTATTTCATAGCTTTTTTTTGTAACGGGATCATAATGCGTAATGCTCCCGTCATAATGAGCCAGCCAAAGAGCAGAGTCGGCAGCCATCGCTATGTCTGCCACACTTACCATATTGTTGCCCTTGGCATCTATATAATGCGAAATCTGCTGTGTACGGCAATTGTAGATGTCCACCCTTCCGTCTTTAGAATGTATCCAAAGTGTCTGGGTCTTGGCATGATACAGCAGCCCTACATGCTCGTTGTTGGAAATGTCAGAGTTGTCTGTCGTGAACACAGTGGTTTTGTTGCCGGCAATCCTGCTCAAGCCGTGTTCCGTAGCAGCCCAGACAAAGCCTTTTCCGTCAATGGCTATATCTACCACAAAGCCATTGGACAAGCCTTCGCGTAAACCAATGTTTTTTATGTTACATGTAGGCAGTGCATGCAACATAATCGTAGAAAAAGAGAGTAACAGCAGTAACAATACTTTTTTCATATACGTTATAGTTTGTTTAGGTTCGCATCAAAGGTACAAAATTTAACGGAAAAACTTTTATCCTTTTAGCTCATAATCAATACTTTGCTCGTTTTGTATCTTATTTATGACCTGTTTGTATCTCTTTGTACAAGGTTGACGGAATAGTATCTGTTGATGACAGAAAAAAGATGTTACTATTTGTCTACAATTATTAAATTTGCAACGCATTCTACAAGATGCAGCAATGTTCAATTGTAAAACAATATGAAGCCATTGCAAAACTACTAATGAAAGTTTACCCGCAAAAGTTGACAATTTTTATATCACGCAAAAGAATTGACAATGAATGAACTTAACCAAAAGATGAAAACTAAAAGAGTGTTACCTTAATATATAAAACATATAACAAGAACACTTTTCATATTCACCTTATTGAATTAATACAAGCAAATTATACTAACATTTAACACAATAGAAAACCTATGATTCTAAAAAGCAAAAAGATGGATGGTAGGATACTTACAGTACCTCTGTTTAGTATCGCCCTTGCCAGCTTCCCTATGATGGGTGTCATGGCAAACGAGAGTCAGTTGAACAGTGTGCAGATGCAACAGCAGCAAGCCTCCAAGGTTTCTGGTGTCATCACTGATACTGAAGGTGCTGTCATCGGTGCCAGCATTACAGAAAAAGGCAACAAAAGCAATGGTGTCGTTTCTGACTTAAACGGTAACTTTGTCATTTCTGTAAAGCCGGGTGCCACACTTGTCATTTCTTACTTGGGTTACAAGACAGTAGAAGTAAAGGCTGTGCCAGGCAAGAAACTCAATATCACACTCAGTCAAGAAGCCAGTGCCCTCAACGAGGTTGTCGTAGTAGGTTTCGGTACACAGAAAAAGGTCAACTTGACCGGTGCTGTAGACATGGTAGACAGCAAACAATTGGCAGAACGTCCGGTAGCCAATGCCGTACAGGCCTTGCAAGGTGCCGCTCCAGGTTTGCAGATTACACAGACAAGCGGTAGCGTATCTTCCCGTCCGAGCATCAATGTACGTGGCGGTACCACCATTGGTCAAGGAACCTCTGGCGAACCTCTTATTTTGATTGACGGCATGGAGGGCGACCTCAACTCTATCAACCCACAGGATATTGAAAGCGTATCAGTATTGAAAGATGCTGCCGCAAGCTCCATTTACGGTTCACGTGCGCCATTTGGCGTTATCCTCGTTACCACGAAAAAGGGTAAAGAAGGCAAACCTTCCATTAACTATAACAACAGTTTCCGCATCAGCACTCCTAACAAGACCAACCACTTGATGCATTCTGTGCAGTTCGCATCTTGGATGAACGATGCCTTTGTAAACAATGGACAGAACCCTTACTTTGCTACCAATGCTGACGGTACAGGTCGCTTTGACAAGATTGTAGAGTATGCCAATGCTACTCCTGTAAGTCCCGGTGTTCGCCAGACAGCTGACGGAAAGCTTGTTTATGAAGTGTTGGGCTACAACTCTTCAGGCCAATGGCTGGGAGGTTATTCCAATGGTGTGGCAGATACAGACTGGTACGATATACTCTACAAGACCAGCAGTTTCTCACAGCAGCACAATGTCAGCGCCAGTGGTGGTACAGACCGCTTGAGATACTATGTATCAGGCAGTTTCTTTGACCAAAACGGCTTGTTGAAAGTGGGCAACGAAGACTTGAAACGTTACACCGGTACTGCCAAGATAGAATCACAACTGACCAATTGGTTGAAGTTGAACTATACCATGCGCTTCACCCGTGAAGACAATGACCAGCCTACCAAGGGCGGATGGTATGAAGCAGTGGCACTGCGTGGATGGCCAGTATTGCCTGCTTACGATTGGAACGGTAACCACTTCTATTCAGATACTTCTTGCCTGTGGTCATGGGCTGACGGTGGTCAGAACCAGACTGAAACAGATAACCTGTATCACCAGATAGGCCTTGTTATTGAGCCTATCAAGAACTGGAAGACTTATGTAGATTTCAGCTATCGCATCAAGAATTCAAACAACCATACATGGACTTTGCCTTTGATGGCATACGACAAGAATGGTGCTGTTTATTACAAGGATTCCAACTCAAGCGTTAAAGAAACAAACTATCGCGAGAATTACTACAACTTCAGCGCACACACTGACTACGACTTCTCTTTAGCCAAATCCCACAACTTCCATGTAATGGCAGGTATGCAGGTAGAAGACTTGAAGCAGAGCCAGTTTGGCGTTACCCGTCAAGGTATGATTGACTATACAAAGCCTGAAATAGACATGACCAATGGCTTGAAGAACGGCGAATCAACCATACCGAGCGTTTACGGTTCTCGCAACGAGTGGGCAGTAGTAGGCTTCTTCGGTCGCTTGAACTACAACTACAAGAGTCGTTACCTCTTGGAAGCCAACGTTCGTTCTGACGGTTCATCCCGTTTCCGCAAGGGACATCAGTGGAAGACATTCCCTTCTTTCTCTTTAGGTTGGAACATTTCTGAAGAGAACTTCATGAAGTCTACCCGCAATTGGCTGGACATGTTGAAAGTCAGACTGTCTTACGGTTCTTTGGGTAACCAAAACACTAACAACTGGTACTATACCTATCTTACAATGAGTGCCAATCCTACAGGTGGTCCATGGTTGCAGAACGGTCAGAAAGTATCTACTGCTTCTTCACCTGGCATTATCTCAGAGAGCTTGACTTGGGAAAGAGTGGAAACCTACAATATCGGTCTTGACTGGGCATTGCTCAACAACCGCTTGACAGGTTCGTTCAACTGGTACACACGTAATACACATGATATGGTAGGTGCAGGACAGGCTTTGCCAGCTATCTTGGGTACCAGTGTTCCAAGCACCAATAATACCGACCTTCAGGCTCGCGGTTGGGAGTTGAGCCTCGGTTGGCAAGACCGCTTGGCCAATGGCTTGAGCTATGGTGCAAAATTCTCTCTCTATGATTCACGTACCAAGATTACAAAGTACAAGAACAACCCTACCAACTCTATCGGTTCATACATGGAAGGCCATTACACCGGTGAGATTTGGGGCTTTGAAACAATAGGCATTGCCAAGACAGAACAAGAAATGGCAGACCATTTGGCTTCACTGCCTGAGGGTGGACAAGATGCTATAGGTTCCAAGTGGGGTGCAGGTGATATCATGTACAAGGATATCAACAATGACGGTAAGGTATCTTGGGGCAGCAGCACGCTTGCTGATCCGGGCGACCGCAAGGTTATCGGTAATACTACTCCACGTTATCAGTTCGGTCTTGACCTCAACGCTTCTTGGAAAGGCTTTGATTTCCGCATGTTCTTCCAGGGTGTCATGAAGCGCGACTATTGGCAGGGTAGCCAGTTCATGTTCGGTTACACAGGTGACCAATGGAACTGTGCCGGTCTTACCCAGATGGAAGACTACTTCCGCGATGAGAATACATGGTCTGTCAAGCAAGGTACTATGACTGTAAACACTGACTCTTATCTGCCACGCCCTGTTCAAGGCAGCAGCAAGAACCTCCAGTGCCAGACAAGATATTTGCAGAATGCTGCGTACATCCGTTTGAAGAACCTTACTTTAGGATACACCATTCCTGCAACAATTACCAACAGATTGGGTATCAGCAACCTGCGCTTTTACTTCTCAGGTGAAAACCTCCTGACAGGTACAAGCCTGAACAAGCAGTTTGACCCTGAGACCATCTCAAGCAATGGCGGTGCAGCTTATCCATTGTCAAGAACATATTCATTCGGTTTAAGTGTAACATTCTAAACATTCGACAATTATGAAACTCAATTATATATCAAAGGCTTTGATGTTGCTCGCATTAGGCGGCACATTCGTATCTTGCGACGATTTGCTCGACCAAGAGCCTCCTTCATATCTTACACCTGAGTCTTACTTCAAGACCGAAGACCAGGTAATGGCTTGCGCCAACAGCTTCTACGGCAATCTGCCTTCTCATGGCTACGGCTATGGATTGTACAGCAGCGACTCCAATACCGACAACCAAGCCGGTAGCGGTTCTGACGGGAAATACCTGGATGGCCAGTGGAAAGTAGGACTGACCAACGGTAACTGGTCGTTCTCTACCATCCGTGATATCAATTACAAGTTGAACACTTGCCTGACCAACTACAAGAACGGCAAGATTACGGGCAACGACAAGAATATCCGTCAATACCTTGGTGAACTCTACTTCTTCAGAGCATGGGAATACTTTGGCAAACTCAAGACTTGGGGAGACTATCCTATCCTTACAGAAGTGCAGACCGACAGTGAGCAAAAACTGATTGAAAACGACAAGCGTCAGCCCCGCAATGAGGTAGCCCGCTTTATCATTGCCAACCTTGATACAGCCATGACTTATATGTCAGACAATTTCGAGAAGCGCCATACCCGTTTGTCAAAAGATGTGGCTATGCTCGTCAAATCACGTGTAGCACTGTATGAAGGAACTTTCCTCAACTATTTCAAGGGCACTCCATTTGTGCCTAACGGTGAAGGATGGCCAGGCAAGGAAAAGAGCTACAATGCCAACTACCAATATCCAAGTGGCAACATTGACAATGAAATCAAGTACTTCTTGCAGATAGCAGCCGAGTCTGCAGAGACTGTGGCAGAGAAATATAAAGGCGAGTTAACCCAAAACAATGGTGTTGTTCCTCAGAAAGAAGGCGACAGCAACCCATATTTCGAGATGTTCGGTACCACCGATATGTCCAAGTACAATGAGGTACTGCTCTGGCGCGAATACAGCGCAAGCCAGGGACACACCAACATTATAGAAGATGCTGTTCAGCGCAACAACTACGGTACAGGCGTAACACGCAGCATGGTAGAGAGCTTCTTGATGGAAGACGGAAAGCCTGTCTACGCTCAGCATGACGGTTATACTTACGATGACAACAGTGTAACAAAGGTAGCCGAGCACCGCGATCCACGCTTGAAGATTTTCCTCAAGACCCCAGGTCAGATCAACTGCTACAAAAACATGGATTATGCACAGGGCGACCGCTATATTGATGTAGAGCCTGCTTATCCTGACATAACCAACGGTGATGCACAAAACTGGTTGTATGTTACAGGTTATTGCTTGCGCAAGGGTGGTACCTTTGACCGTAAGCAATGCGAAAAAGACAAGTCTGCCAATGCTGCTTGCTCTTTCCGTGCCCGCGAAGCACTGCTCAACTATATGGAAGCTGAATACATGCTTACCCACAGCTTGAGCGGAAAGGTACTTGAATACTGGAAGATTATCCGCGAGAAAGCTGGCTTTACCGGTGCTGCCATTGACCCAAACACTACTATCAACGCTACCGTTATGGAGAAAGAAAAGCTTGATTGGGGTGCTTACAGTGCAGGCAAATTGCTTACCGACCCTATTCTTTACAACATTCGTCGTGAGCGTCGTGACGAGTTGATGGGTGAGGCATTGCGCTGGATGGACTTGCAACGCTGGAGAGCGCTGGATCAGATGATGACCGAACGCTACCACATTGAGGGTATGAAGCTTTGGAACTCTGACATGACTCAGTATTACAACTTCACGGCAGCTGACTACGACGGCAGCAACACAGCCAAGACTTCAAGTCCTGACCTGAGCGACTACCTCCGTCCTTATGAGAAGAACATGACCAGCACCAACCTCTATCGCAATGGTTACACCTGGCATTTGGCTCACTACTTGCAGCCTGTTCCTATCAAGGAAATGCAGCTTTCAGCTCCTGACTATACTACCGTAAGTGAGTCTCCACTCTATCAGAATCCTTACTGGCCTTCAGAAACTGACAAGCCAGCGTTGAAATAAAAAAGGAAAACTGTTGGACAGGTGTTCTGGTGCATTCAGAACACCTGTTTACAGCAATGATATTTTACATGGTGTGCAAGCAGATTTTTTTACAATGCAAAATTGCAAAATAGGTAAGAAAAAGATGCTTTGGCAGTATTCAGGACTGCTTTGCACAGCTGTTAACTTGTATTTTCAGTGCAATTGGAGGGCGAAAACGCTACTATCACCCTCTAATTGTACTGTTTTTCATTTATAAAACTATGGTTTTATGAAGCTAAAGCAGTGCTTTATTTTTGTAAAGCACTGCTTTTTGACTTTCAAAAGCTGCACACATTCCTTTAATATGATGCGAAGATATTGAATAACAACTGTTTGTATTTGCACAATAAAACTGCAAGAATGTTGCTCCATTCTTCATTTGGCGCAGAGCAAAGGCAGTTTTGGCGCATTAAAAATCTTGATTTTGTAAATAAACAAGAAAGTGTGCAATGTGTATTTCTTGAAGTTTTCTACTTATCATCCAGTATTGGTCGTATCCAGTTTCTTCGAAAAGCAACTGTTTATGTGTGCTTACATGGCAGTAAATCATTATTTTTAGGTATTGTAGACCCAAACTGAAACCTTTACTTTTGCACCCTCAAAAAAGGTAAAAAGAAAAATAATTATTTGTAAAAGGATGAACATGCAAAACAAAATGTATCTTTTCCTGTTGGCAGGAATGGCATATTGTGTCAATACCGATGCCTAGGTAGGAAAAGATACCATCAATTTGGAGGAAGTGCAAATCGTAGGAAAGTCGAAAGCGCGACGTATGCAAGAACAGGCATACGCCATTTCTGTGCTGGATTTGAGGAAACAATACCAGACAGCTGCTCCACTCAACAAAATTCTCAATGCCGTAACGTCTGTTAAAATAAGGGAAAACGGAGGACTGGGTTCAGACTACAGTTTTTCGATGAACGGATTTTCCGGCAATCAGGTAAAGTTCTTCATGGACGGAATACCGATGGACAACTTCGGTTCCTCGTTTAATCTCACCAACATCTCAGCCAATATGGCAGACCGTATAGAGGTGTACAAGGGTGTTTTGCCCGTGTATTTGGGTAGCGATGCTTTAGGTGGAGCAGTCAATATCGTAACGCGTAACAATGCCAACTACTTGGATGCTACTTACTCCATAGGTTCTTACAATACCCATCGCTTTGCCCTCAATGGAGCTTACACGTCAAAGAACGGTTTCACCTTTCGTTCCAATCTGTTTGCCAACTATTCAGACAACGATTATAAAGTGTGGGCGCCTATTGTCAATTTGGAAACCAACAAGCAAGAAGGTTACGAATGGGTCAAGCGCTTTCATGACGGATACCATTCTTTTGGCATAAAGGTGGAAACGGGCGTTGTAAGAAAATCATGGGCAGACTATCTGCTCTTTGGCATGATAGCATCTACCGACAAGAAAAACGTGCAGACAGGTGCTACTATGGATGCCGTCTATGGCGGTGTAAAGACAAAGAGCTGGTCGCTCATTCCAAGTATTCGTTATAAGAAAGACGACATCTTTACACCAGGTCTGTCTCTCTCGCTTTATGCAACATACAACATGGTGAATGTGGAGAACGTGGATACTCTTGCCCGCAAATACAATTGGAAAGGCGACTATGTAACCAGTACCTCTGCCGGAGAAGGCTATCTTACAGACGCTACCATCAAGGAGCGCCAATGGCAGGCTACTGCCAATGTCAACTATGTAATTGACGACCATCAAAATGTAACGCTGAACAATGTGTTCTCTGCCCTTCGCCGAAAGAGCGATGACAAGATGTATCCCGATGATGAAATGAACAATGTGCCACAGCAGCTCACAAAGAATATAACAGGCTTGGGTTATCAAGTGCGGTTCAATCGCTGGAATGCCAACATATTTGGCAAGATGTACCGCTTGTACAGCTCTACTTATAAGTTGCTTGACCAGTTTACCGAAAACCAGCGATGGGAAAAGCTCTCAGACAGAAAACACAAGTTTGGCTATGGTGCAGCTGCCACCTATTATATATTGCCCGTCTTACAGGCAAAGGTTTCTTTTGAACGTGCGTTCCGTATGCCTGAAGCAGTAGAGATGTTTGGCGACGGTATGGTACAGAAGAGTAATCCTGACTTGCAGCCAGAGAGCAGCAACAATTTCAATGCAGGTTTGCTTTACGATCAAAATTTTGGTCCTCACCGCATACAGGCAGAGGTAAACTACATCTATCGCGATACCAAAGACTTTATTCTCAAGGGCGTGAGCCTCACCAACAATCCAACCACCAGCTATGACAATATAAAAGGTGCATACAAGAGGCATAGAAGCATCGCTTGGTTATGCTTACAAGAGCATTCTTCATGTAAACGGCAATCTTACATTCCAAGACATCAAGGACAAGATGAAGTTTGAGAAATCGCAGAATACCTATGTAGGTGACGGCATTACAGAAAACATCACTTACGGGCAGCGACTGCCAAATATTCCGTATTTCTTCATGAACGGGCATGCAGACTATAACTTCCTTGACTTTGGATGGAAGGGAAATACCCTTTCGCTCAATTATGACTTGCAGTATATACATGACTACTACCTGTCGTTTACAGGATTGGGAGCCAAGGCTACAAAGAAGGTAATACCTGAGCAGTTGTGCCACAATATATCGTTGGGCTACAGCATGAAGGGTGGCAGATATAGTGTAGCATTGGAATGTACTGACTTGACCAACGAGAAACTCTACGACAATTATCGCTTGCAGAAGCCTGGACGTTCATTCAACTTGAAGTTCAGATACTATATGGGCAAGTAAAATATATACACGAAACAAAAGAAAATATAAAATGGAAAGAACAATATTTGGCAGACTGGTTTCAAAAAGCAGGATGCTGTCTGTCACAGCAATAACAGCAATCTCGGTTATGGTATTCTTTTCTTCTTGCGAAGATGATTTGGATGCAGAACAAGAGATACCCAATGCGCCCTATGTATTAAGCTTGGGCATTACATCAAGCGGCAATACCACTTATTATGTGGTGTCGACAGACAACCTGATGGAAGGCACCGTCAATGCCGTTAAAAGGTATTGAACAGAACGGATATCACGACTACCAGCAAGGGGGCAGCACTATTTTCTGCATCGGCGGACTGGGTGTTACCAATGCAACAGGTATTGTAAGAGGTGAAGACGGACTGTTGAAAGAAAAAGGGGAGTTTGTATTCAACAATAAGATAAGCGGCTTCTGTCAGGTGGATGACAATACAATGGTGGCGCTGGAGATTCCAGACTCAAAGGAAAGTGGCGATAAGTTTACATTCTACACAGTAGATGCCAAGACAGCTGCCATCGTTTCAAAGAATATGGACACTCCAGTATCGCCTACAGACCTCTTGGACTGGCCCAGCATAACAGGCATGGAATATAGCGGTGGCAATCTCTATGTAACATATACGCCGATGAATACCAAGACCTTTGAGACTGCCTATACGGACACTTGTTATGTGGCAGTGTATCAATATCCGGGCATGAAGTTCAAAAAACTGATGAAAGACACTCGCATGGGACCTGGCGGTTCATGGAATGCTTTCAATGGTATTGTGAAAGACGAAGATGACAATCTTTATATCATGAGCAACTCCTCTTTGGCCAATGGCTATTCTCAGAGTACCAAGCATGCTGGCTTTTTGAAAATCAACAAAGGTGAGACTGATTTCGACACAGATTACTTCTTTGACTTTGAGGCTGCCACAGGTGGCATGAAACCTGCCCATATCCAATATATCGGCAATGGGCTTATATTTGCAGAGGTGAGTACTATTACTCAGCAGACCGTGTCGGACAGATGGGGAGACAAAAATTTGAAATGTTGCATCATTGACCTGAAGAACAAGAAAGTAACAGATGTGGAAGGCATACCTGTACATAACGGAAATGGTGGAAGAAGATTTGCCTGCCTCAAGGAGGGAAACTATGTTTATCTGCCAGTCTCTACCAATGACGGCATCTATATATATCGTACCGATATATCAACATGTAGTGCAGAACGGGAAGCACGCGTGTCAACATCATTTGTTGGAGGCTTTTTCAAGCTCTGACCGTAATTGAAATAATGATGCGTGTAAAAAATATATGTTATAGGTTACACCTTTGGATTGGACTTCTTGTAGGCATTATTGTCTTCATTGTAAGTATTACGGGGGCCATCTATCTTTTCAAAGACGAGATTGTTTCCATGTCTGAACCATGGAGAAAAGTAAATGTAGAGAACAGAAGATTTCTACCCACATCCCAATTGTTGGAGATAGCCAATCAAAAAGTACACAACTCTCATCCCTCTGCCATTACCATCGGTGGCAGGGATGAGAGTGTTAAGGTGGATTACTTTGGCGAGGGCAATCAGACTGCCGTCTATTTAAATCCATACTCAGGAAAGGTGATAAAAGAATGTAAGGAAAATGGCTGCTTCGACTTTTTCAAGTTCATTCTTGAAGGTCACCTGCGTCTATGGCTGCCGCAGGAGATAGGCAAGCCATTGGTGAGCTATACGGTACTTTTGTTTTTCTTCACGCTGATTACAGGCATGGTTGTATGGTGGCCCAGACGGCTGACTAAGAAAAGCATAAAGGCTCGCATTGCATTCCATAGGCCATTAAAGTCGAAAAGGTTTATCATGGATTTGCACAATGTAATGGGATTTTACATGTTGTTGCCAATGATAGCGGTGAGTCTCACAGGGCTTATATTTGGTCTTGACTGGTTTAGCAATACCATTTACAAAATGGCATCGGGAGGCAAGGATATGGCGGTTTATACATTGCCGCTGTCTGATACGACCTTGTCTGGCCGTTCTTCTGCAAGTATTGATTTGTTGGAAGCAAAAGTGAAACAGGAAACACCGTCTGCCGTGCAATATTATTATGCATTGCCGACAGACAGCACAGGAAGTTATAGGGTAAGTGTGGTTCATGAGAAAGGTTCTTACTATAAGCAAGACAATCTTTTCTTTGACCAATATACATTGAAGGAACTGAAAGGCAGCGGTCCGTATGCAGGAAGATACCAAAGCGGTTCGTTTGCAGATAAACTGATACATTCTGCCTTAGACTTGCATGAAGGCATCATATTGGGATGGTTGGGCAAATTAATTATGCTTTTGGCTGCCCTGACATCGGCATCACTTCCCATAACAGGTTATCTGATGTGGAAAAGAAAATAAACTAATGATGGCAAAGCTCATCAGTTACTTGAAAAGCTGCAGCCTATGAGCAGGTGTTCAAAATTGACCGTATATACCCACTTTCATTATTTAATGGGATGCTCTTTTGAATCGAGTACAATATTGTTTAAATTAATTCTGAACACCTACTTAATAGGCATAATCAGTCTATTGTCCATTATAGCCATAAAACCGTTTCTTCAAAAAAATAGGATGATAAAGGGGCTAAAATAGAGTGGCGCAAGCGAAATTTCAAAGAGAATGATGGAATAAAAGCGCAGCTGTATAGCGAAAGACGTAGAAAGGGGAGGGTTTTAGAAACAAATTATGGGAAACATTCTCAAATCTTATTGTCTAAAAATCAAAATGTTATGAACTCTTACCTGTAAAAATTAATATCTTTGCAGCCATAAGCAACAAATAACGTGAAAACAGTAGCAGTGCCATCATTGTAGAAAGAGAACATAATAAATGGCACAATCATCTGTTAAGGCATAGCTTTAAAATATAGTAATACCTTGCTGATATTACGAATTTAATACGAAAAAAACATACTAAAATGAACAGTAACCAATGTTTCTTTGCTGTCGATTTGGGTGCTACCAGCGGCAGAACCATAGTGGGCACACTGTGCGATAACAAGATAAAACTGGAAGAACTTACGCGCTTTCCTAACCACTTGATACAGACAGGCGGTCATTTTTATTGGGATATCTATGCCCTTTACTTTGAAATGATTAAAGGCTTGAAGGTGGCAGCCTGTCGGCAACTCAACATTACCAGTATAGGCATAGACACCTGGGGAGTTGACTTTGTGTGTGTAGGCGAAGACGGTGCCTTGCTGCGTAATCCCCTTTCATATCGCGACCCTCATACCTTCGGCATGATGGAGAAATACTTTGAACAAGTGGTGCCTAAAGAAAAGGTGTATAAAGCCACAGGCATACAGTTTATGAATTTCAACTCACTGTTTCAGCTTTATGCTATGCTGCAGGCAAACAACAGTGCTTTAGTCAATGCAGAGAAGATACTCTTTGTGCCTGATGCGCTTAGTTATATGCTTACAGGCGAGGAAGTGTGCGAGTATACCATAGCATCTACCAGCCAAATGCTGAACCCTATAACCAAAGACTTGGACTTGATGCTGCTGAAGAGCTTAGGGCTGGACCGTGAGAAGTTTGGAAAGATGGTGTTCCCTGGTTATAAGATAGGTACACTTACTCCTGAGGTACAGAAAATGACAGGTCTGGGTGCAGTGCCCGTAATAGCAGTGGCTGGTCATGATACAGGCAGTGCCGTAGCTGCGGTGCCTGCTGCTAATGAGCATTTTGCTTATTTGAGCAGTGGCACATGGAGCTTGATGGGTATCGAGACCAAAGATGCCATTATCAACGATTTGAGCTATGAGCGCAATTTTACCAATGAGGGTGGTGTGGAAGGTACCACACGCTTTTTGAAAAACATCTGTGGCATGTGGCTGCTGGAGCGTTGTAGAAAAGAGTGGGGCGATGAGGCTCCGGCTGATTATGGCGAACTGATAGCGCAAGCTATGAAGGTGAAGCCTTTTGAAAGCTTGATTAATCCTGATGATGCGATGTTTGCCAATCCTGCCAACATGCAGGATGCTATACGCGAATATTGTCGCAAGACCGGTCAACACGTGCCGGAAGGTTATGCAGAGATATGTCGTTGCATATTTGAAAGCCTTGCTTTGCGCTATCGACAGGTGTTTGGCTATTTGAAGGAAATGGCTTCTTTCTCTATCGATACGCTGCATATCATTGGCGGAGGTTCGCGCAATGCTTATCTTAACCAGTTTACAGCCAACTCCACTGGCGTTACGGTGCTGGCAGGTCCGCAGGAGTGTACAGCCTTGGGTAATATCATGTTGCAGGCAAAGTCTGCGGGTGTGGTGAATGACATATTTGAAATGCGCAAGATTATAGCTGACAGCATTGACTTGAAGCGCTTTGACCCGCAAGACAAAGCAGAATGGGATGCTGCCTACGAAAAGTATCTGAAGGTTACGGCAGAGTAGGCTGTGGCAGGCAATGAGGATTACACAATCAAAACAAATGATAATATTATAATGAGTATAAAAACTACTCTAAAAATAGAATACAATCAAATCATTAACAAGAATCTATATGAAAGCAGAATTAATCGACAAGGCTTATGAAATAGCCAAAGCCCGTTATGCTGAACTGGGCATTGATACAGAGAAGGTGTTGAACCAAATGCAAGATTTTCATCTTAGTCTTCACTGCTGGCAGGCAGATGATGTAACAGGCTTTGAGGTACAGGCAGGACAACTTACAGGTGGTATCCAAGCTACCGGCAATTATCCCGGTAAGGCTCGCAATATAGACGAAGTGCGTGCTGATATACTGAAAGCAAAGTCTTACATACCAGGTACTCACCGTTTGAACCTGCACGAAATCTATGGCGACTTCCAAGGCAAGATAGTTGACCGCGATGAGGTTACACCCGAATACTTCCAAAGCTGGATAGAGTGGGGTAAGGAAAACAGCATGAAGCTCGACTTCAACTCGACTTCTTTCTCTCATCCTAAGAGTGGCAATCTTTCACTGGCTAACCCCGACAAGAGCATCCGCGACTTCTGGATTGAGCACACCAAGCGTTGCCGTGCTATTGCAGAAGAGATGGGTAAGGCACAGGGCGACCCTTGTATCATGAATGTTTGGGTGCATGACGGTAGCAAGGATATCACTGTAAACCGCATGAAATACCGCGAACTCCTGAAGGATTCGCTCGATCAGATATTTGAGACTAAATACGACAACATGAAAGACTGTATTGAGTCTAAGGTGTTTGGTATCGGTCTTGAGAGCTATACCGTAGGCTCCAATGATTTCTATATCGGCTATGGCGTATCTCGCCAAAAGATGATAACATTGGATACAGGCCACTTCCACCCAACAGAGAGTGTAGCCGACAAGGTATCTTCTCTTTTACTTTATGTTCCTGAGTTGATGCTCCACGTAAGTCGTCCTATCCGTTGGGACTCAGACCATGTAACCATTATGGACGACCCTACCACAGAGCTGTTTCAGGAGATTGTTCGTTGCAATGCACTCAATCGTGTACACTATGGTCTTGACTATTTTGATGCATCCATCAATCGTATCGGTGCTTATGTAGTAGGTAGCCGTGCTGCACAGAAGAGTATGCTCCGTGCATTGTTGGAGCCATTGGATACCTTGCGTAAATATGAGGCTGAAGGCAAGAATTTTGAGCGTCTTGCACTGCTTGAAGAGGCTAAGGCAATGCCTTGGAACGCAGTATATGACGAGTTCTGTTTGCGTAACAATGTACCTGTAGGCAACGAGTTTATTGCAGATATCGAGAAATATGAAGCTGACGTGCTGAGCAAGCGCGCTTAAAGACAGCTGATAAACGAGGGCAAACCGCCACCGCAAAGTTTGGCTTTGGTGGCGGTTTGCCTTCTTCTTTTTTATGCCTATCGGTGGTATACAGAGGCTTGGCATGTATCAAGCGGGGTGTGACAACTAAGAACAGCACACCTTATACCAGACCGATGAGTTTTGAGAGAAGTGTGTATAATAAAGAAAAAGAAAGAATATTTGATTTATGGAAATAATTATCGGACTACTTATCATAGCCATAGGTGCATTCTGCCAGTCAAGCTGTTATGTACCTATTAACAAGATTAAGCAATGGAGTTGGGAGAGTTACTGGTTGGTGCAAGGCGTGTTTGCCTGGTTGGTGTTCCCGTTGTTGGGTGCTCTCTTGGCAGTGCCAGAGGGTCATTGCCTGACAGAAGTTTATGCAGAAGACCCTGCTGCCACCCTATGGACTGTCTTCTTCGGTGTATTATGGGGCATTGGAGGCCTTACCTTCGGGTTGTCTATGCGTTATCTGGGTGTAGCTCTGGGGCAGAGTATAGCTCTTGGCACTTGCGCTGGCTTGGGAACTATTCTTACACCTGTATTTACTGGAAAGACAGGCGACTTGACCATGCCTGTTATCATCGGTGTGGTGGTAACTTTGGCGGGCATTGCTGTGATAGGTGTTGCCGGCAATATGAAGGCACAATCGCTCAGTGAGGAAGAGAAAAAGAAAGCCGTAAAAGATTTCAATTTTACCAAAGGTATTATCGTTGCCTTATTGGCAGGTTTCATGAGTGCATGCTTTAGTATAGGATTAGGTTTTGGTGAAAACCTCAATTTCGGTTCTGCCACTGACCCTATGTTCCGTACATTGCCTGCCACGTTTTTGGTAACGCTTGGTGGTTTTATCACAAATATGGTATATTGCTTCTACCAGAATCGCAAAAACAGCACATGGAGCGACTATGGCAAGACCAGCCTTTATGTAAATAACATTATCTTCTGCGCCTTGGCGGGTCTGTTGTGGTATAGCCAGTTCTTTGGCTTGAGCTTGGGTAAGGGATTCTTGACTGATTCACCAGTATTGCTTACTTTCTCATGGTGTATTTTAATGGCTCTCAACGTTACATTTAGTAATGTGTGGGGTATTATTCTAAAGGAGTGGAAAGGTTGCTCAAGCAAAACCATTACAGTGCTTGTTGCTGGCATCTTTGTACTCATTATTTCATCATTCCTACCGCAATTGCTCAAATAGGCAGTAGCAATTTGGAGTTGAAAGCAATGGTCGTCTGTTTTGTGTTGTGTCAAGATAGATGGCCATTTTTGCCTGTTGAAACCAATTTGTTTTGTTGGTTAGCACCAAGTAAAGTCTGATAAGGCTGCATCGTGACAATAAGAAGCAGAGATTGAAGTATGTTAGTCTGCTGTATAAGTTTATGGAAAATGAACCTGTCCGTCAACAGTAGGCAAGAATACAAGGGGTATATAAAAACTAAATCCTAATGTTTCACAACATTAGGATTTAGTTGTCTAAATAGACTTTAAACTAATATTATCTGAGAATGATAAGATACTGCAAATATACACCATATTTTATTATACGGCAAAAGATAGTGCAATTTGCTTTGTAAATTAACATTATTTAGGCAAGTTGAATGCTTTAGTCATTTCAGCCATCTGTTCATCGCTCATGCCTTCAGGCTCTTCACCCATATTCTTGGCTGCGATGTAGATAAGTGCGCTCTTGTTAAGCACGTCTACCTGGTCGAAAGCTTGCATAATATCATTGTCGATGGCAAACACACCGTGCTTCTCCCACATGGCTACATCATATTCATCAAGCTGTTGTACGGTCTCTTCTGCTAACGTTACGCTGCTTGGCAACTGATAAGGAATAATGCCAAGACCCTTAGGGCAGAAAGCTTTGGTCTCAGGAATCATGCTCCAAAGCAACTTGGTAAGCACATCTTTGCCCAAGAACTTGCGTATATGTGTCATGGCAACTAACTCAATTGGATGTGTGTGCAATGATGCACGGTAAGGAGAGCCTTTTTCTATAAGGTGATTGTGCACCATTAAGTGAGAAGGTAACTCGCTGGTAGGATTTACCGGATTGTCGGCTATGATGACATAGCTGGCGCAATCATCGAGGATACGAATGACACTGCCGTTTTCCATTGGCCAACGAGCTAAGTCGCGCATACGACGGTTCGTACCTTTACAGAAAAAGTAAGTGCCTTTCAGATGGGGCTGTGTTACTCCTATTTGCTTTACTTCGCTGATGGCAGGCATGGCCTTTATTTCATCATCAACCAAGTCTGTTATATTCACTGTGATATTTCCGCCGTTGCGTTCTGCCCATCCCTTTTGCCAGAGATAGCCTGCTACTTCGGCAACCTTGTCCACTTCTTTCTTGAGAGCGGGGCGTCCGTCTAATATACTTTTCATATGATTTAATGTTTTTCTTCGTTGCAAAGGTACGTAAATAATACCTTATAATAAAGTAAAAAATGTTTTTCAGTCTATGTTTTTTGACCTATTGGTCAGGTATTCAGCACTGTGTATTGTTCCAATTCATTATGTGTCGGGCATTTTCTTCATTTGCAAATGAAGTATTCCTGTTGTGGTGAGGGAAAAACTGGTAAAGGAAGCATTGGCATTCACGATTTTTTATGATGATTTTAACGGCTTAATCGGAATTTTACACTATCTTTGCAGATATGAATGAAGATGTGTTGCAACATGAAAAGTGGAGCGAGAATGTGATTCTTGCAGACGCTGACTATATAGATAATGTAGCTTTTGACCTGATTGTTAACTTTGAACGCATGATAGGGCGGAGAATCCAGCCGGCAGATATGGCACGCTGGATAGACTGTATTGCCCTTGACGGTGGATTGAGAGAAGGTGAACATCAGACACAAGTGATATTCATACACGATAAAAGCAGTGAAAAGCTAAATAACTTTGTGCCTGGAAAATTTGCTGAAGACCTGGATGGAAAAGCCTTTAAAGACCATTTGGGCGAGTTTGTCATTAGTTCTTTTCCTGTGGAAAATATAGTGAGCAAGGAGGATTTCTTTATGGATGTGCTTGCTGTGGTCAGCAATCAAAAGGATGTAAAACGTGTCATGGTGATACCCGATGCGGAGGTGATGTATGATGCGGTAAGGAAGACACTGCATTATGCGGATAACGAGAAGCGCATAACAGTATTTGCCATGCAGCCAATGGTAGGAGGAAACTTCAGACAAGAGATATTGGGCTACTCTTTGATGAATGCCTTAGGTATCAAGGCTGATGAAATAAAGGGATAATTATCTACTAAAAGAAATAACAATTAACAACAAGATAAAATGGGAAGAGTACTTATGATTGGCGCCGGTGGCGTCGCTACAGTAGCAGCATTCAAGATTGCGCAGAATGCTGACGTGTTTACCGAATTCATGATTGCCAGCAGACGCAAGGAGAAGTGCGACAAAATAGTAAAGGCTATAGGCAATCCTAACATAAAGACTGCTCAAGTTGATGCAGATGATGTGGAGCAGCTAAAGGCTTTGTTTAATGATTATAAACCGGAGTTGGTTATTAATTTGGCTCTGCCTTACCAAGACTTGACTATTATGGATGCTTGTTTGGCTTGTGGATGCAATTATCTTGATACCGCTAATTATGAGCCGAAGGATGAGGCCCATTTTGAATACAGCTGGCAATGGGCTTATAAAGACCGTTTTGAAAAAGCTGGATTGACAGCTATATTAGGCTGTGGATTTGACCCTGGCGTAAGTGGTGTGTACACAGCTTATGCAGCAAAGCATTATTTTGACGAGATACAGTATTTGGATATTGTGGACTGCAATGCAGGAAATCACCATAAAGCTTTTGCCACTAACTTCAATCCTGAAATCAATATACGTGAAATAACCCAAAAGGGACTTTACTATAAGGATGGAAAATGGATAGAGACAGAACCTCTTGAAGTGCATAAAGCACTTACCTATCCTAATATTGGTCCTCGTGAAAGTTATCTGATGCATCATGAAGAGTTGGAAAGCTTGGTAAAGAACTATCCTACGATTAAGCAAGCACGCTTCTGGATGACTTTTGGACAACAGTATCTTACCTATCTTGACTGTATACAGAACTTGGGCATGTCGCGTATTGATGAAGTGGAATATGAAGCTCCATTAGCTGATGGCTCAGGAAAAAAAGTAAAAGTGAATATCGTGCCATTACAGTTCTTGAAGGCTGTATTGCCTAATCCACAGGATTTGGGAGAGAACTATGAGGGTGAAACAAGTATCGGTTGTCGTATTCGTGGATTGAAAGACGGTAAAGAGCATACCTATTATGTATATAATAACTGTTCACACCAAGAGGCTTATAAAGAGACTGGTATGCAGGGCGTAAGCTATACTACCGGTGTACCTGCCATGATTGGTGCAATGATGTTCTTTAAGGGTATATGGCGTAAACCTGGAGTATGGAATGTTGAAGACTTTGACCCGGATCCATTCATGGAACAGCTTAACAAACAAGGTTTGCCTTGGCACGAAGTGTTTGATGGAGACTTGGAATTATAAGCATGAAGTTTTCTGTTTTAAGTAATAGTATTCGATTGAATTATGGCAAAAAACGAAGAAAGTGAAGGAATGGAACCACAGGAAGGAAAATTAAAAGCATTGCAAGCTGCCATGGCAAAAATAGAGAAAGACTTTGGAAAAGGCTCTATCATGAAGCTTGGCGATGAGAATATAGAACATGTAGACGTTATACCTACAGGAAGCATAGGACTGAATGCTGCGCTTGGTGTAGGTGGTTACCCACGTGGTCGCATCATAGAGATATACGGACCTGAAAGTAGTGGTAAGACAACATTGGCAATTCATGCCATAGCAGAGGCACAGAAAACAGGCGGTATAGCTGCATTTATTGATGCGGAACATGCTTTTGACCGATTCTATGCAGCTAAATTAGGGGTTGATATAGATAATCTTATTATATCACAACCTGATAATGGCGAGCAGGCTCTTGAGATAGCAGACCAATTGATACGCTCATCGGCTATTGATATATTGGTAGTTGACTCTGTGGCAGCATTGACTCCAAAGGCAGAGATAGAAGGTGATATGGGCGATAACAAGGTAGGCTTGCAGGCAAGATTGATGAGTCAGGCGCTTAGAAAGCTTACTTCTACAATCAGCAAGACCAACACTACTTGTATCTTTATTAACCAGTTGCGTGAGAAGATAGGTGTGATGTTTGGCAACCCAGAGACAACAACGGGTGGAAATGCACTGAAATTCTATGCGAGTGTGCGCCTGGATATACGCCGTACAAGTAGTATTAAGGATGGAGACAATATAGTAGGTAATCAAGTTCGTGTCAAAGTAGTGAAGAACAAGGTTGCTCCTCCATTTAGAAAGGCAGAATTTGAGATAACCTTTGGTGAGGGTATCTCAAAGGTTGGAGAGTTGGTAGACCTTGGAGTGGAGTATGGAATCATACAGAAAAGTGGATCTTGGTACTCTTATCAAGGCAGCAAGTTAGCACAAGGGCGTGATGCTACAAAAACATTGCTGAAGGACAATCCTGAGGTTTGTGAGGAGATAGAGACACAGATTATGCAAGCTATCTCAGACAAGGCTGCCAACGAAAAAATGTAATGAAATGTCTAATGGTTGCTAAGATGAGGAATAGTATTAAGAAGTAGCATCAATCAATTAGTAGCCTTGTAGGATTTGTAGTAATGAAAGTGGGTTGCGATGCTGTTTCATCATAGGAACATAGCGACCCACTTTGTTTTTGGCGGTAGGCAAACAGTAGAGGTATCGTATGGATAGATGGTATTCTAAGTAGATATATCTTGAAGAATACTGCCATAGATACGGTATAAGAAGGGGTGGAAACAAAGGTTTGTTTCATCATAAGATTAATAGGTATATTAGCAGATGCAAGTAACAGTTTCTTCATTGCAGCAATGGTTTGCAGCATATAATCAGCAATACTTTGATAATGAACTGCCTATTCCGATGATAGAAGTAGGGAAATCGCGCACACGTTTAGGCACTATGTCGTGGAAAAAGAAGCGTACGTTATTCGGCATGGGGCAAGAAGACTATGTAATAAGATTGAGCAATTACTATGACTTGCCTGAAAACAACTATCAAGATACCTTGCTTCATGAGATGATACATCTCTATATAGTGTTTAAGAAAATAAAAGATACATCATCTCATGGCCGTATCTTCAGGATGTGGATGGCACGACTGAACAGTATGGGGCGGCATATTACAGTGTCTGCTAATATGAAAAACATGCCTGCTTCTGTGGCAAGACCGCGTAAGGGGCGTGTTTATATTGTATTGGCTGTATGCACAACAAGCAAGAAATATATGCTTTCAGTGGTTAACAAGGCTTATGTTCATCGTATACATAGGGTATTGAAAGCGAGTGCAGATGTAGAATGGCATGCATGGTATGCATCAGCAGACAGCTATTTTGACAATTATCCTGTGGTGAGAACTCCTAAAGCGCGCTATGTAGATGTTGAACTTTTTAAGAAGATGACAGCTCTTATGCAACCGATAAAGCTGTAACCGGAAGCGCATTTTTTAGTATAATAATATTTATGACAATAGAACCAATAGCTTATTTTCATTCGCCTTTTACCGGAAAATTTGGCGTTCCAAAGCAGAGTGGCTTGGTAACTACTTTAGAAGGCACTATCGAATTTGTGCCAGCTTTTCGTAATGTAGATGTACTTCGAGGGCTTGATGAGTTTGATTATATATGGTTGATATGGGAGTTTTCTGCCAACAAGCATGCGGCAAATAGTTTTTTGGTACGTCCACCGCTGTTAGGTGGCAACGAGAAAAAAGGTGTTTTTGCTACTCGTTCACCTTTTCGCCCCAATCATTTAGGCCTTTCTTCTGTCCGCATTGAAAAGATAGAATGGGATAGCAATCGTGGTCCGTTGATACATGTGTTGGGGGCAGATTTGATGGAGGGAACTCCTATTTATGATATTAAGCCGTATGTGAGCTTGGCAGATTGCCATCCTGAAGCTCGGTGTGGTTTTGTAGATACGCATCAATTGAAGCGATTGAAAGTAGAGTATGCAGATTATGTGACAGAAAAGCTCACAAAAAGTCAGCAGGAAACATTGAAAAAAATACTTGAGCTTGACCCTCGGCCACATTATCATGATGATGCGAGCAAGGTGTATGGCATGTATTATGGTAACTATAATGTTCGTTTTAAGGTAGATGGGCTACTGTTGACAGTGATAGATTGTGAGTTAACAGATAGCAAAGTCAACCCATAAACTATCTTCAGGCACAGTTTTATAATACTTTTAAAAGGCGAATGTTTTTGAGAAACATTTGGCAATTTATGACTTTTTTTATAATTTTGCTCCCCAATAGACGTAAGGTATAAATACTCATACAGTTACGTTATGAAGCAGTAGAAAAACTTGTAATGAGTGTTATGGTAAAAGCACTGCTTCCATTGCTATAAGAATAGAGAAAGAACAAAGATTAAGAAAATTATAAAAATGATGACAGCTAACGAAATTCGTGAATCTTTCAAGAAATTTTTTGAGTCAAAAGGACATACCATTGTGCCTTCTGCACCAATGGTTATCAAGGATGACCCAACCTTGATGTTCACAAATGCCGGTATGAACCAGTGGAAAGACATTATTCTTGGTACAAGAGATCCTGAGCCACGACGCCGTGCCGACTCACAGAAATGCTTGCGTGTAAGCGGTAAACACAATGACTTGGAAGAGGTGGGACACGATACTTATCACCATACCATGTTTGAGATGTTGGGCAACTGGAGCTTTGGCGACTATTTTAAAGAGGGTGCAATAGACTATGCCTGGGAATATTTGGTAGACGTCTTGCATCTTAATCCCGCCGACCTTTATGTTACTGTGTTTGAAGGTTCTGAAGAAGAAGGACTGAAGCGTGATGATGAAGCTGCTTCATATTGGGCTAAGCATGTGCCAGCCGATCACATTATCAATGGCAATAAGCATGACAACTTTTGGGAGATGGGCGATACAGGTCCTTGTGGCCCTTGCTCTGAGATACACCTTGACTCGCGTACACCAGAGGAAAAGGCTAAAGTGCCGGGCAGAGAATTAGTAAATAAAGATGATCCACAGGTAATAGAGATATGGAACATTGTGTTTATGCAGTTCAATCGCAAGGCTGATGGTTCACTGGAACCGCTTCCAATGCACGTAATTGATACAGGTATGGGCTTTGAGCGTCTTGTCCGTGCATTGCAAGACAAACATTCTAATTATGATACTGATATATTCCAGCCTATTATTAAGGAGATTTCTCGTCTTTCAGGTTTGGAATATGGAAAGGACGAAAAGGTGGATGTGGCTATGCGTGTCATTGCAGACCACTTGCGTGCTGTCGCTTTTTCTATTGCTGACGGCCAGTTGCCAAGCAATGCCAAGGCTGGATACGTAATCCGAAGAATACTTCGCCGTGCCGTGCGTTATGCTTATACTTTCCTCAACCAGAAGGAAGGTTTCCTTTACAAGTTAGTGCCTGTATTGATTAATGAGATGGGCGGTGCTTATCCAGAGCTTCCTGCACAGCGCGAACTCATTATGCGCGTGATGAAAGAAGAGGAGGATTCTTTCTTGAGAACATTGTCTAATGGTATCAATATGCTGTCTGACGCTATCGAAGAGGTAAAGAAGAATGGCAAGAAAGAGTTGGATGGTGTTCAAGCTTTCCGCCTGTTTGATACCTATGGTTTCCCTCTTGACCTTACAGAGTTAATATGCCGTGAGCATGGCATTACGGTAGACGAGAAGCAGTTTGACGAGGAAATGGCCAAGCAAAAGGCCCGTGCCCGTAATGCTGCGGCTGTAGAGAACAGCGACTGGGTAGAGTTGAAGGCCGGTGACCAAAAGTTTGTAGGTTATGACTATACCGAGTATGAGTGCCACATCTTGCGTTATCGCAAGGTAACCCAAAAGAAGAACAGTTTCTATGAGTTGGTATTAGACAATACTCCTTTCTATGGTGAGATGGGCGGACAAGTAGGCGATACCGGTGTGCTGGTAAGTGAGAACGAGACAGTAAACATAATCGATACCAAACGTGAGAATAACCAATCCATACATATTGTAAAAGAATTGCCAAAAGACCCTGAAGCAGATTTCATGGCTTGCGTAGATACAGACAAGCGTGAGGCCAGTGCAGCTAACCACTCGGCCACTCACTTGCTCGATTACGCTTTGAAGCAAGTATTGGGTGGCCATGTAGAGCAGAAGGGTTCATACGTATCGCCAGACACGCTGCGCTTTGACTTCTCTCATTTCCAAAAAGTTACGGATGAGGAGATACGCAAAGTAGAGCGTCTGGTCAATGATATGATACGTCAGGATATACCACTTCAAGACCATAGAGACGTGCCATTGGAAGAAGCCAAGAAGCTTGGGGCTGTCGCTTTGTTTGGAGAGAAATATGGCGACAAGGTACGTGTGGTGCAGTTTGGACCAAGTATAGAGTTCTGTGGCGGTATCCATGTGAAGTCAACAGGTCATATCGGTATGCTGAAGATTGTTTCTGAGAGCAGTGTTGCAGCGGGAATACGCCGTATAGAGGCCAAGACCGGTAAGGAATGTGAGGAAATGCTTTATACACTTGAGGATGGCATGAAGGCTATCAGAGCGTTGTTTAACAATGCGAAAGACCTGAAGGGTGTGATAGCCAAATACATTGACGAGCACGAAGCTATGAAGAAGAACATAGAAAAGTTCCAGGCGGAAGTGGTAGAGCGCACCAAAGACAAGTTGATAGAAAAGGCCAAACACATCAATGGCGTAACTGTTATTTCAGCAGTAGTGCCTATGGATGGCGCTTCTGCTAAAGACTTGGTGTTCAAGATACGTGCTGCTGTTCCCGAAAACTTGCTTTGTGTAGTGGGTAGTGTACATGAAGACCGTCCTACTTTGAATGTAATGCTGAGCGATGATATGGTCAAAGACCATGGCCTTAATGCAGGCAAGATGGTCAGAGAGGCTGCTAAATTGATGCAAGGCGGTGGCGGCGGACAACCCCATTTTGCCACTGCTGGCGGTAAAAACGTTGATGGCTTGTCAGCAGCGGTAGACAAAGTGATAGCACTTGCTAATCTTTAGAAGTTTTATTCTTGTCGTAGTGAAAGGCATAGTGCACTTTTAAAGCTGCGATAAATATAGATATAAAGGATGGGTTGAATGGACCATAAGTTGTTCAACCCATCCTTTTTTTGTTTTTCATCAGTTAAAGTAGGCATCCACAATGAATATTACAATGTTACGAACACCTGCTTACAAATTGTGAGTTGTTACTTGAGGATTGTATGGATGAAGCAACTTTTCATACTTCATAAGCCTTTATTGCCCCTATTTGTGCCATGAAGATGGCTGTTTGTGGTAGGAGCAATAATATTTATATGGATTATTTTATACCAGTCAGGCACATTTTTTTACCAGTTAAGCACGTAAACTCTCCGTTTGTTCCATTTGAAGAAAAATGCTGTTTGCATTGATTGAAAGAAAGCATTAAATTTGCGTATGGTTAAAGACCGGTATGTACAGTAAAAAAACAACTATTTGTTGAAGCAACTAAAGCATATAGAATGGAGAATAAAGAGAAATTAATCATACAGAATATTCATATAGGCAATGCTATCAAAGAGCGTCTGAAGAAGCAAAACCGTTCGGTAGTTTGGTTTGCCTCACAGTTGAAGTGTAGCCGTACCAATGTTTATAAGATATTTAAAAGGGAGTCTATAGATACGCAAGAACTACTGCTTGTTTCACAACTGTTGAACTTTAACTTTTTCAAGTTGTATGCTGATGAGATAGCCAAAGTTTTAAAGAGCAAGAAATAAATTTAAGAACCAATCAAAAAACTAATATAATAAAGTAGGCTTTAATACCAGAAACACAGTTCTGTATTAAAGCCTTTCTGCATTTTAAGCAAGCGTTTAAAGAGCGTGTTTGGCGCGTTTATTGGTAGCAAGCAACCCCTTCTTTATTTTGCACACTTTCTTTTTGTTTTACATATTTCCGTACATTTGAAGCAAATAAGTGGTTTTTTTCGTTGCCTTGTTCCTTTGTCTACTTTTGATTCGGTTTTCTGTGTGCAATGATATATAGCTCATGGATAGGCGGTTATACATATTTTTGCTATACTGTGCAATAGTTTCATTGCAAAAACAACCTTTTTCCCCTCTAAAAGCCATGCTTTCAGCACCCAAAAGCATAGCTTTTGGCACACAATCCCTATGCTTTTGATGTAAGAAAACATAGGATACGCCAGCCTATTCATGCCGTTTAGCTTTAGTAGCCCGTGTTTTTTAGGAAAATGTATGTTTATTTTTATAATAGGCAAGGATACAAAGGCTTTTCTATTTGCTATTTTGAGGAAAACAAATGTCAATATTTTTACTTGCACACTGCTTTGTTTTTCAGCATGGAAAGAAAGTGATGTATGGAGTATTTTTAAAGCCAATTATGTAACGGATATGTAATATACTGTAATAAAAAATAGCTTTTTTTAGCAATACATAAATCTGATTGCAATAAATTTGGACCATCAGAGAATTGGATATATTTTTGCATTGGGTAACGAAAGCGTAAACTTTTGTAATATAACATGTAAAATACAAGTATTGATTTGACCATTAATGGTATCGAATATATATTATAATCATATATTAAAAAATTATAAACGATGAAGAATTGTGTTTACATTATGATGTATTTTTTCTGTAGCTTATTGTTTAGTTGCTCAGATGAAAACAAACTTACAGGAAGTACATTTGACAAGACATTTATCACTGGTTATCTAACACCGGAAAATATTGTTGCTGAGAATATAGATTCAGAAGTAAGGATGACCTTTAAAGGCAAAATAGATACTTCGGGCGAGACATTTGATGCATTGTCTCAATATTATCATGACCTGTCTTACAATCGGTATACGGTGTGTGGACCACGCATTGCTGTCAATGACAGTATCAGCAAGATAGAAATCAAGACCGTTGCAGACTTTGATGCCACACATCCGGCAGGAAGCGATATTACGGATTTAGTAGCATGCGAATATGTTTCTTACTATAATTATATTCAAGATGGTTACAAATTATCTGGTGCAAAGCGCGATTGGCCGCAGGAATGGCATGAGTATTCAGAGATAGAAGGGGCAGAGATGAATAAAAAGAATCTTGCAGATATCAGTTATGACAATACAAAATTGCTTGCGCCCAATCTAATGCTAAAATTCAAAAAGCATCCAAGTAAAAGTGGCGAATATTCTTTTAATATGATTATCCGTTTTAAAGAGAGAGAACTATCCAAAACTTTTAAGTGCGTATTTTAATTCAAACCCGTTACAAAACCAAACATGCCAAATAATGTCGTAGCGTAAAACTGCAATATTATTTGGCATGTTTTATTTTGATGAGCAAGTTTGGCACATTTATGTTTAATTCGTATATTTGCGGCTGTAAACCAATATATCTTTTTAGGCGATGCGATATCTTATAGTCTCTGACATTCATGGCTCTTTGCCAGCTTTGCAGCAAGTGCTTCATTTCTATCATGCCCACTATTGCGACATGCTTTGTCTGTTGGGCGATATACTTAACTATGGTCCACGCAATTCATTGCCCGAAGGGCTGAATCCGAAAGCCATAGCCGATAGTCTTAATGCCATGTCAGAACGCATTATAGCTGTACGTGGCAATTGTGAGTCAGAGGTAGACCAGATGTTGTTGCAGTTTCCTGTCATGACAGATTATGCCATTATAGTAGACAATGGCCGTAAGCTTTTCTTGACCCATGGACACCGATACAACGATCAGCAGTTGCCTTGGGCACAGTGCGATGCTCTCTTCTTTGGGCATACCCATTTGTGGAAGTTAGAGTGCAAAGAAGGCCTTGCTGTGTGCAATACAGGGTCGCCCACTTTTCCAAAAGGGGGCAACCAACCTACATTTGCAGAGTATGCAGATGGCGTTATCACGGTGTACAATTTAAAAGGAGAAGTGCTGCGCCAACTTAGTTTATACTGTCTGTAGCTTTTTAAGGGGGTATTTGACAGCCTTTATAGGAAAAAAAGCGTGTAGTTTGTAAATAAGAACAATATTATAAAGAAGTTCTTGTTTTACAAGCTATACACCGAAATGTACTAAATTATCGTAACAAGCATCGTGTTTTTTTGCGACATTGCCGTATGTTCCTTGCCGTAAGCCCTTTATGACGATGGGTACCAGCCTTTTGTATAGTACCTATCAGTTTGAAGCCACTGTATTTCAGTATTTCATGCAGTGCTTTTACAACCCCTTTGGTTTGGTTAAACCATAGGTTCAAAGGCCATAGGGTAGTGCAGGTACTTACTATAAGTGCTTTCTTTCCCTTATGTAGAGGAATAGGAATACCCCATTCGTTTTCGCCCATCATGCCATATACGATGCGGTCGAAGAGCATTTTCAGATGCCCAGGCATATTGCCCCAATAGCAAGGGGCACCGATAACGATGCGGTCGCACCACTGAATGTCCGCTAAAAATTGCTGTGCTCCATCATCAGGGAGCACACATTTCAAGCTCTTTCTGCATGCCATGCAACCCTTGCAAGGCTCTGCTTGTAGGCTGTCTGTTCTTAGAAACCTTGTCTGTGCACCTTGTTTTTGAGCTTCATCATAGATGATTTGCAACATTTTGTCAATGTTGCCATGGTGCCGAGGACTGGCGTTTACAATCAATAAATTCATGATATAGTTTTAAATTTATTCCGTAGCCGTTTCGCTGTTGAGCAATTTATACATGATGTTGGCAGCATTGTCTGGAGCCTTTAAATCGCCAAGCAGATGTTCCATCTCTGCATATCCTTGCAGCATAGCTTTTCGTTGGGGCGAATCGGTCAGCAGACAGTCCAATTCATGTGTGATATTTGCAGTTGTAAAAGTGTCGGCTACCAATTCTTTTACCACTTCTCTGTTGGCAATAAGATTAACCAATGAGATGTATTTAACTTTGAGAATATGTTTGCGAAGAAAGGCTATTACTTTTGGAATAGGTGTTTCGTAGCATACCACTTGCGGCACATGAAACAGTGCTGTTTCAAGAGTGGCGGTGCCACTGGTAACCAGTGCAACCCTGGCATGCGAAAGCAGCTCATACGTTTGTTCAAAGACAATGTTCACAGGCTTGTTTTCTATGAACTGGCTGTAATAAGATTCAGGCACGCCTGGGGCACCTGCCAATACCAATTGATATTGTGCAGTCTGGTGTTGTGCAGCAGCTATCATGGAGGGTAGATTGTCTTTGATTTCTTGCAGTCTGCTACCGGCTAACAAGGCAATGATGGGCAGCTGCGGATTGAGCTTGTTGCGTTTGCAGAATTGTGCCGATGTTTCAATGTATTTAGCTTTAAATTCATGTACTTCGTCAGCTGTGGGGTTGCCCACGTAATGGATAGGATAGTGGTGCTTCTGTTCAAAGAAAGGCACTTCAAACGGCAAGATGGAAAACAATTGGCTGACATCCCGCTTGATGTTTTTGATACGGTACTCTTTCCATGCCCATATCTTGGGCGATATGTAATAATAGACAGGTATGGAAGTGTGGGCCTTTACATATTTTGCAATGCTGAGATTGAAGCCGGGATAATCTACCAATATGACAACATCAGGAGCCCATGACACAATGTCTTGCTTGCAGCGCGACATGTTTTTTAAGATAGTGCGTAGATGCAACACCACAGGCACAATGCCCATGTAGGCCAGTTCGCGGTAATGTTTTACGATGTGCCCACCAGCCTGGCGCATCAAGTCGCCGCCAAAGCAGCGGAAATCGGCATTGCGGTCTATCCGTTTGAGCGCCAGCATAAGATGGGATGCGTGCAAATCGCCACTGGCTTCACCGGCTATAAGGTAATATTTCATACGTAAGATTAGAAGTTCCAGCGTTTGATTGTCTCTAAAGTATTGTAGGCTGTAACGTCTACCGTGGTGGGAGTAATGGCCACATAGCCGTGTGTCAGAGCCCAGTTGTCGGTGTCCTCAGCCGTAGGCTCATCATTGTTGTATTCGCCTACCATCCAATAATAGTCGTAGCCTCTGGGGTGGTGGTTGCGCACCACTTCTTTGCTCCATGTGGCTTTAGCCATTCTGCATACCTTTACACCTTTGTATTCTTTGCCCTTTGGGAAGTTGACGTTCAGGCATACATGAGTAGGAAGTCCGTTGCTAAGCGTTTGATTGACAATGCTTCTTACTAAAGTACGCATAGGCTCAAAATCGGCATCATCGCTATGGTCGCACAATGAAAAGGCTAACGAAGGGATATATTTCATACAGCCTTCACGCGTTACACCCATGGTGCCGGAATAATGGGTGTTGACAGAGGCATTGTCGCCATGGTTAATGCCACCGATTACAAGGTCGGGCTTGCGTGAACACAACTCGCTGAGCGCCATCTTGACGCAGTCAACAGGGGTGCCGGTGCATGACCATACTTCATAATTATCGCCTTTGCGGCGCAATTTCAAGCGTAAAGGCTCTGTGGCAGAGAAGGCAGCAGAATAGCCAGATCGTGCAGATTCTGGAGCACAAACCAGTAAATAACCAATGTCGGAAAGCATGTCTATCAGCGAATTTAAACCTTTGGCATGATAGCCGTCATCGTTGGAAATAAGTATTAATGGCTTCATATTTTTCATAAAAAACATTTTCTTTTGTCTGCAAAAGTACGAAAAAAGGTTTAAATCGACTATTTCTCACATAAAATATGTATTTTTGCAAAAGTTTTTTGCCTAAGTAGATGGTCAAAAATAATAGTATAAGCAATTATATATACTATGCATACAGACTGAAAAGAAAGAAAAAGCGCATAGACAGGGCTTGTGTAATGGGGATGAAGCAAAGCATAAAGGCTCGTTGATGTGCAATAAGCGGTATGCTAACCGCTTATTCATTATATTGCGTTTGTAGACTATATTATTTTGATTATCAACTTATTAGCTGGATATATGGGTAAAATACTGAGACAAAACGACAAGGAGAGCTTAAACAAATGGGAAAAATTATCGCATTGGCCAACCAAAAGGGAGGCGTAGGAAAAACTACTACAACCATTAACTTGGCTGCATCGCTCGCTACACTTGAGAAGAAAGTGCTGGTGATTGATGCTGACCCGCAGGCCAACGCTTCCAGTGGATTGGGCGTAGACATAAGCGAAGTGGATTGTACACTGTATGAATGTATTATTGATCATGCCGATGTACACGATGCTGTCTATACAACCGATATTGACGGATTGGACATTATACCCAGTCATATAGATTTGGTAGGTGCAGAAATAGAAATGCTCAATGTGGAGCATAGAGAGCAAGTAATCAAGAAAATGCTTCAACCTATCAAGGAAGACTACGATTACATATTGATAGATTGTTCGCCTTCATTAGGCCTTATTACTGTAAATGCCCTTACAGCGGCAGACTCTGTGGTGATACCTGTACAGTGTGAGTATTTCGCATTGGAAGGTATCAGCAAATTACTCAATACCATTAAGATTATCAAGAGCAAGCTAAATCCGAAGCTCGAGATAGAAGGCTTCTTGCTGACCATGTATGACAGTAGGCTTAGACTGGCCAATCAAATCTATGATGAGGTAAAACGGCATTTTCAGGAGTTAGTATTCAAAACCGTTATTCAGCGCAATGTAAAACTTAGCGAAGCGCCCAGTCATGGATTGCCAGCCATACTCTATGATGCTGACTCGGCTGGAAGCAAGAACCATTTGGCCTTGGCCAAAGAGATAATTAACAAGAACAAGTAAACAATAATGGCAATAAGAAAGAGATATAGTAATCCATTGGGAAGAGGGTTGGATGCCCTTATCTCTACAGAGGCGGTAAGACCGCAAGGTAGTTCCACTATCAGCGAAATCTCTGTAGACCAAATAGAGCCTAATCCTAATCAGCCACGACGTGAATTTGACCCGGAATCGCTGCAAGAGTTAGCCAGCAGTATTCGTGAAATAGGTATTATACAGCCTATCACACTGCGGCAAATTGACGACAACCGCTTCCAAATTATTGCGGGCGAACGCCGTTGGAGAGCATCACAGTTGGCAGGCCTAAGAGCTATTCCTGCTTACATACGCACCATTAAAGACGAAAATGTAATGGAAATGGCGCTGGTTGAGAATATCCAGCGCGAAGATCTCAATGCCATAGAAATAGCGTTAGCTTATGAACACCTGATAACCAATACTGGCATGACACAGGAAAAGGTGTCTGAGAGGGTGGGGAAGAGCCGCACAGCTATTGCCAATTATCTGCGATTGCTGAAGTTGCCCGCTCAAGTGCAAATGGCGCTGCAAAACAAAGAGATAGATATGGGACACGCACGTGCGCTTTTGGCCATAGACAGTCCGTCGCTGCAAGTGAAGCTCTTTAAGGAAATACAGAAGAACAGCTATTCTGTAAGAAAAGTGGAAGAGATGGTGCAGCAACTCAAAAACGGTGAAGATATTGTGAGCGGAAAAAAGAAGATAGCTGCCAAACAGCAGCTACCGGAGGAGTTTAACGCTCTGAAAGAGCATCTCTCCAATTTCTTCAATACAAAGGTACAAATGACATGTACCGCTAATGGAAAGGGAAAAATAAGTATTCCTTTTGCCAATGAAGAGGAATTGGAGCGCATTATGGGTATGTTTGACAAATTGAAAGGACAAGAGTAAAGCCGTGAACAGCATGAGCAAACTCATATCCAATATAAGCAAATGGGCATTGTTGGTGGCGATATGGCTGATAACGGTGCCTTGCAATGCCGCAGCTAATGAGGAGAGAAATGAACTGTGGCCTTCTGATTCTGTAAAAAGCAAAGCGGACAAGGCTGTAAAGCCAGTTGCAACAGATACAGTAAAGCTTGACTTGGCAGCTATTGATGATTCGCTGAAGCCACGCACCATGAAACGCGATTGGTCTAAGTGGCGGCCAGACCCCAAGCGAGCTATGTGGTTAGCCATTGTCATTCCGGGCGCAGGACAAATCTATAACCGTAAGTATTGGAAGCTACCTATTGTCTATGGTGGTTTTTTAGGTTGCTATTATGCCATGAGATGGAACAATCAGATGTATCATGATTATTCTCAAGCATATATGGACTTGATGGACAATGACCCCAGCTCGCAGAGCTATAACCAGTTTTTGCATCTTGGCAACAAGATAACAGAAGATAACAAGGATCGGTATCAAAACTTGTTTAAGCGTCGCAAGGATTATTATCGCAAGTATCGCGACTTGAGTATGTTCTGCCTTATTGGCGTATATGCACTTTCGGTGATTGACGCTTATGTAGATGCTTCACTCTCAGAATTTGATATTTCTAAAGATTTAAGTATGAAAGTGGAACCTGCTGTAATGCAAACAGGAAAATCAGTAAACCCGTTAAGGTCGGCAGCAGTAGGTCTTCAGTGCTCTCTTAATTTTTAAGATGAGTAGCTTTCAAGTGGGCTGTGAGATTTCATTTAGCCGTATTTGGTGGTTATATTAAACTAATCTTGGAGTTTACTTTTAATGAATAAACGGTCATGCCTACAGCAAAGGGTAAATGTAAATACCGGTAGGTGATTGTTAACATACTAAACCGTACAAGGAAAAAGGATAGAAAGATATTTATGAAAAGAAGAATTTTAATCGTTGTCGCAGCGATGATTTTGGGCGGAAACTGCGCGATGCAGGCACAAAACGACCAAAACGAAATCACGGTAATAGACAATGACGGCAAACAGGAAGTGATAGACTTGCCTGAATCCATGAATTATGAATTGGATAGTCTGCTGAATCTATACTATTCAAAGACTTATTTGCAGCCAGGAAACGGCTGCAATTATCGCGATGAAAACCGCGAATATCCTCAAGAGGTGTACATAGAACGCTTGAGCAGGCTACCTAACATAATGGAGATGCCTTACAATGATATTGTGCAGAAGTTCATTGATAGATACACTGGGCGCTTGCGCCATTCCGTAAGTTATATGTTGGGAGCGTCAAACTTCTATATTCCTATATTTGAACAAGCACTTGAAGCTTATAATTTACCATTGGAACTGAAGTATTTGCCTGTCATTGAATCGGCATTGAATCCTAAAGCTACCTCGCATGTAGGCGCAGCCGGCTTGTGGCAATTTATGGTAGGAACAGGCAAACAGTATGGACTGGAGATAAATTCACTGGTAGATGAGCGTCGCGATCCTGTCAAGTCATCGTATGCAGCGGCTCAATATCTACGCGATTTATATAGAATTTTCGGTGATTGGAGCTTGGTGATTGCCGCTTATAACTGTGGACCTGACAATATCAACAAAGCCATTCATCGTGCCGATGGACAAGCTGATTACTGGAAGATATATCCTTATCTGCCGAAAGAGACCAGAGGTTATGTGCCTGCTTTCATTGCAGCAAACTACGTAATGAACTATTATTGTGAGCATAATATATGTCCTATGTGCACCAAGTTGCCGGCAAAGACAGACACGGTAATGGTGAACAAAGATGTGCACTTAAAGCAGATAGCAGATGTTTGCGGCATAGACATAGAAGAGTTGCGCACACTGAATCCTCAGTATCGTCGCGATATAGTAAATGGCAACAGTAAACCGTCTGTTATCAGATTACCTTCATCGGCTACAAATGCTTTTATTGCTAATGAAGATTCTATCTATAATTATCAGACAAACGAACTATTTACACGCCGTTCACTGGTAGAGGTTGACAATACGGCAACCAATACCAATTACAGTCGTAAGAGTTCCTCGCGCAAAAGTAGTGTAAGCACTTCCAAGCGCAGTAAGAGAGAAACGGCCAGAGACCGCCGCAGAAAGAATAAGAAAGGTGCTAAAGGAAAGGATGTTACCGTAAGAAACGGTGATACACTATCTGAAATAGCAGCCAAGAACCATACAACTGTGAAAAAATTGCGCAAGTTGAATGGTATAAAAGGCAACAACATACGTGCAGGAAAGAAACTTAAGGTGAAATAACCTTGTTCTTTTCCATCCATGCAACCTTTATTTATCAATAGCTAATAATCTAATAAAATGATTATGGACGATAAAACTCAATTAGAAAAAGCTAAAGAGGCAAGTGATGAGAAAATGGTAACTGATGCCTTTCAGCATTTGTTAGATAGTTATTTAGCTACCCGACATCGCAAGAAAGTAGACATTATAACCAAGGCTTTTAACTTTGCCAAACAAGCTCACAAGGGTGTAAAGCGTCTTTCAGGTGAGCCATATATCATGCATCCTATAGCGGTGGCACAGATTGCTTGTACTGAAATGGGACTCGGATCTACCAGTATCAGTGCAGCCTTGTTACACGATGTGGTGGAAGATACCGACTATACCGTGGAGGATATAGAAAACATCTTTGGTCCTAAAATAGCTCAAATTGTAGACGGACTCACCAAAATTTCTGGTGGAATATTTGGAGAGCAAGCTTCAGCACAAGCCGAAAATTTCAAGAAGCTGCTTCTAACCATGAGCGATGACATAAGAGTGATATTGATAAAAATATGCGACCGCTTGCACAATATGCGTACACTGGCCAGCCAGCCGGCCAACAAGCAGTATAAAATAGCAGGTGAAACACTCTATATCTACGCTCCTTTAGCCAATCGATTGGGCTTGAACAAGATAAAGACCGAGCTGGAAAACCTTAGCTTTAAGTTTGAGCATCCGGAGGCTTACAAGACCATTGAGGCGCAATTGGCAGACACCCAGAAGTCGCGCGACTCCTTGTTTGCCGATTTTACAGCTCCTATTCGTGCGGCATTGGACAAGATGGGGCTGGAATATGAAATCAAAGCACGTGTAAAGAGTCCTTATTCTATTTGGAATAAGATGCAGACCAAGCATGTAACTTTTGAGCAAATATATGATATTCTTGCTGTTCGCATTATCTTCAAGCCCAAGAAGCGCGAAGAAGAAGTGAACGAATGTTTCAATATTTATGTAGCTATCAGCCAGATTTACAAGTCGCACCCTGACCGTTTGCGCGATTGGGTAAACCACCCTAAGGCCAACGGCTATCAGGCATTGCATGTTACCTTGATGAGCAAGCAAGGGCGATGGATAGAGGTGCAGATACGCTCTGACCGTATGAATGAGGTGGCAGAGCAGGGCTTTGCCGCACACTGGAAGTATAAGGAAGGGGGAGAGTTTGCTGAAGATGAAGGCGAACTGAACAGCTGGTTGCGCACTATTAAGGAGATATTGGATGACCCACAGCCTGATGCCATGGACTTTTTGGATGCCATCAAGCTTAACCTTTTTGCTTCAGAGATATTTGTGTTTACCCCGAAAGGCGAAATCAAGACGATGCCAGCAGGCTGTACGGCACTTGATTTTGCATTTCAAATACATACTTTTTTGGGAAGTCATTGCATTGGAGCCAAGGTCAATCACAAGTTGGTGCCTTTAAGCCATAAGCTACAGAGTGGCGATCAGGTGGAGATTTTGTCGTCCAACTCGCAGCATGTGCAGCCTTCATGGATTAATTTTGTATCAACCGCTAAGGCTAAAGCCAAGATACAAGCCATACTCCGGCGTGAGGCAAGAGAGGTTCAGAAGCGTGGTGAAGAGATGTTGACCAACTTTTTGTCAGCGCACTCATTGGAGTTCAACTCTGCTGTGGTGGACAAGCTGTGTGAGCTGCACGATATGAGCAATGCAGAGAGCCTGTATAGGGCTTTGGGCGAGAAAACCATGCTGCTCAGCGAGAAAGATGTCAACGAGCTGATGGGCAAGCGTAAGGCTACTGGAGCAGGAGGCTGGCGCAAGTTGGTGCCTTTCTTGGCGAAGGAGAAGAAGAAAAAAATAGAAGAACCTCAGCAAAATTACTTTATAGTAAAAGAGGGCTTTAACCGTAAAAAGCCGGTTTACATTACAGACGACAATATAACCCAATTTATATTTCCGCATTGCTGTCATCCTATTCCCGGCGATGATGTCTTGGGCTTCATTGACGGTAAGAACAGAATAGAGATACACAAGCGTTCTTGTCCCGTAGCTTCCAAGCTGAAATCGAGTTATGGCAATAGAATATTGGATGCCAAGTGGGATATGCACAAGCGCTTGTTCTTTGATGCAACCATCTCTATCAGAGGTATTGACCGCATAGGTTTGCTCAATGAGGTAACGCAAGTAATATCTGAAGAGCTGAATGTCAATATTCATAAAATAGTCATACAATGTGACGAAGGCATCTTTGACGGCTCTCTTGAGTTGCGCATTCATGACCGCGATGATGTGAAGAATATCATGGATAAACTGAAGAATATCAATGGCTTGCAAGAGATTAAGCAGACTTCTTGAATAGAAAAGGGCATCCTTTCGATTGCGATAGCTCTTGGATATTTCATCACTGTGGCTTGAATAGGAAGGCTTTGTTGCAGCTTCCTGTTCAAGCCATAAATAGATGTAGGGTGAGAAACACATTGTTTAGAACAGCTATCGATTGAATATAACAGACAAATTACTGAAAACAAATACTAAAATGAAAAAACTGTTTTACCTTTTGCTGCTTTTGACCAGCACGATTACTGCGCAGGCAGCTAACCCTTATGACAATCCAGACACCTTGTTTGTGGCACGAGATGGCTCGGGTCAGTTCAGAACTGTGAATGAAGCGGTGGAAGTGTGCCGCGCTTTCATGGAGTATCACAAAGTGATATATGTAAAGAAAGGCGTGTATAAAGAGAAGGTTGTTATCCCTTCATGGCTCACAAATATCGAGATATGTGGCGAAGACCCCACAACAACAGTGATTACTTATGACGACCATGCCAATATAAAGTATGCACTCACAGGCAAGGGAATGGGCACTTTCCGCACTTATACCGTAAAGGTACAAGGCAATTATATTACATTTAAGAATATAACGATAGAAAACAATGCAGCTCGTTTGGGACAAGCAGTGGCATTGCATACAGAGGGTGACCACTTGCTGTTTGTCAATTGCCGCTTCTTGGGCAACCAAGATACCGTCTATACGGGTGTAGGCCATACACGCTTGTATTTTAAAGACTGCTATATAGAAGGTACGACTGACTTTATATTTGGTCCGTCTACGGCATGGTTTGAGGGATGTACCATTTACAGTAAAATCAATTCTTATGTTACGGCAGCGTCTACGCCTGCGGATGCAGACTACGGTTACGTGTTCAACCACTGCAAGTTGACAGCAGCTCCGGGAGTTGACAAGGTTTTTTTGGGGCGTCCTTGGCGTCCCTATGCCTACACGTTGTTCATGAATTGCGAGTTAGGCGCTCATATACAACCCGCAGGTTGGTATAACTGGGGCAATAGAGGCAATGAGAAAACTGCACGTTATTTGGAGTATGACAATCATGGTAAGGGTGCGGCTACGGCAGAGAGAGTGGCATGGAGCCACCAACTGACCAAAAAGGAAGCTGCTAAAGTAACTTTAGACAATGTGTTTAAGTTAGACAATAGCTGGATACCTGCAAATAAATAGATAGAATAAGCATACGATTCAATATTCATTCTTCTTGTGTGCTTCTTGCAGACAGGAGAATAAAAGCAAAAAGCGCACTGATATGAACTTTGCCCAAACAAGTCATATCAGTGCGCTTTTTGTATATTCAAGTGTACAGTTAATACTTCAAAAGTCATGTGCTCGTCTCTTGCCCAGCCTGTGGGCATCCATTGCCCAAGGGCTGGGCAATGAGTGCCCACGCCGTGGGCACCTCCCGTTTTCAATGCAATCGTATCCATTGACGCATCTATACCCGTTACCATGTAGGCATGGTTATCCTTCGCTTACAGTGTAAATGAAACTTAAAGTGTGGAGTATTTACAGTTTTTAATAATGTATACGCACACAATAATTATTTATTCTTTTTAGCAATTATAAAGATGTTAAACTGAGAAGTTAATCAAAAAAATAAGCTATAATCAAAAAAACAAGGTAAATATTTGCATAAAAAGAAAAAAGTATTTAATTTTGTCTTTCGAAATAATCTACTCTGTGAAACGGAAAGCATCCGTTTAATAGATTGCTAATTACAAACTACTAACAATAACATTTATGCATTTAGAATTTAGAAGAGCCTTATTGGCTTTGCTTATGCCAAGTATCGGTCTTGTAGCTTATGCGCAGAAGACTGTTTCTGGTGTTGTAAAGGATGCTAAAGGTGAACCATTGATTGGTGTAACCGTTATGGTAGACGGTAAGCCTGCAGGCATTACCGACATTGACGGTAACTTTAAAGTGCCTAATGCTAAAGCATCATCAAAAATCAAAGTATCTTACATTGGCTACAAAGAGCAGACCCTTACTGTAGGCAATCAGTTAAAACTCAATGTTGTTCTGCAAGAAGACAATGCCCAGCTCGATGAGGTGGTGGTTGTAGGTTACGGTGTCATGAAGAAGACAGACGTTACAGGTTCTATCTCTTCTGTGGGCACGGAGCAGTTGAATGCCAAAGGTGCGCCTGGCGTGTTGGCTAACTTGCAGGGTACTTCTCCTGGTGTAAACATCACACAAAGCACAGGACGTACCAATGGTGATTTCAATATAGAGATTCGCGGTAAGTCTTCTATTAATAGTGATACAAAACCAATGTATGTAGTAGATGGCATTATCTGCGATGACATTGATTTTTTGAACCCGCAGGACATTGAGCGTGTGGATGTGCTGAAAGATGCTTCTTCTACTGCCATCTATGGTTCGCGCGCTACGGCAGGTGTTGTAATGGTTACAACAAAGAGCGGCTCTAATGTAAACAAGACAAAACATTCTAAGCCAACCATCTCTTATGACGGTTACTATGGCATTACAAAAACAGCCCGTATGCCAGAGTTTATGAACGGCAATGAGTTCATGAACTTCCGTTTTGCCAAGTTCCTTGATTATGCAGGAACCAAAGGTGCCAAAAACAATTTCTATATGGCAGGCGGTACAGGTACCAATTCCATAGCACAGGCTCTCTTGCTGAAAGATACTTCTGACCCTAATTCAGGTTACCTCTTGCAAGAGATGGTGGCTAATGACGCTACTTACAACTGGCCTGACCTTGTAACACAGACTGGGCATAGCCAAAACCATTATGTGGCTGTCAGCGGTTCAAACGATAATGTAAGTTATCACTTTGGCGTAGGCTATGATGGAAACAAGGGCGTATATAAAGGTGATGCGCAAGACAAGTTGAACTTCAAGGGATCTGTTGACGCTAAGTTGAACAAGGTGATTACAGCTGGTTTCAACATCAATATGGCTTATATAGACAATGAATATGCCAACGACGATGCCATTAAGGTGGCTTATCGTATGACTCCATTCTCTATACCTTATGATGCAGATGGCAATGTAAACCACTTGCCAGGCAATAAAGGCGCATTGGGCACCAACGAACATCAGTTTTCTGACAATATCAGTCCATTGGACTTGATGAAGAATACCTATAAGCAGCGTGAAACATGGCGCTTGATGGGTAATGCTTATTTGCAGTTGAACTTGATGAAGGGGCTGAATGTAAAAACCAGCTTCTCACCGTCATACAGTTCCTATCGCCAAGGTTATGTAGTGGGTTATGAAAATCCTAATGTTCCTGGCAAAACGTATGCAGATGCAGATTTAAGCAGTGCCTCTACTACATTGGTTAACCATCGCAGCATCTCATGGACATGGGACAATATCGTGAATTGGAATACAAAGTTTGGCAAGGACCACAGCCTTGGCGTAATGGGCTTGTTCTCTGCCGTTTACGGTAATTCCGAGAACTATCAGTGGGTAACTACAGGTGCAATGGCCAAGACAGATTGGTTCAATATGGGTACTGGTACATTCAATGCGGATGATTCAAAATCGTCCTATACAGAATCAAGCATGCTGTCTTATGCTTTACGTGCCAATTACGGCTATAAAGACAAATATCTTTTGACAGCCACGGTCCGTTGGGACGGCAGTTCTAAATTTGCCGATGGACACAAATGGGGCAGCTTCCCTTCTGTAGCTGCAGCATGGCGTGTAACAGAAGAAAACTTCATGAAGAAATTGGATTGGATCAGCAATTTGAAACTTCGTGTGGCTTATGGTGTTACAGGTAATAATACAGGTATCGGAAATTATGAAACTCAGCAGACTGTAAGTGGTCCTGTTTATTATCCGTTTGGCAATAAAACCTATTCTGGCTTTTATCCTTCAGGCATTGTTGATAAGTTGTTGTCTTGGGAAAGTTCTCATGAATACAACTTTGGTGTAGACTTTGGCTTCTTGAACAATCGCATAAACGGTACGGTAGATATTTATCAGAAAAATTCTTACGACTTGCTTGCTAAGGTAAAACTTCCTTTAGTGTCAGGTGGTGAAGAGATGAAGACAAACATTGGTAAGGTTCGCAATAAAGGTATAGAAGTTACCTTGAACACCGTAAATGTACAAAATAAAGACTGGTATTGGACCACCACATTGACATGGGCTCATAATAGCAATACCGTAAAGGATATCAACGGTACAGGAAATGATATGCCAGGCGATAATCTCTTTATCGGTCATCCATATAATAACGTATACCAATATGAATGGGCTGGTATCGTAACAGACCGTGATATGATAGTTCCCAACACTGATATTGCCAAGCTTAAAGGTTTTACACCAGGTGAAAAGGTAAAGGAATACGATTATTACTACAACTGCTACGGATGGACTGAAGGCCAAGCAATCATTACCGACCGCAATGGTGATGGCACTATTAATGACCAAGACAAGTTTATCTATCGTGCAGACCCTGCATGGACAGGTAGCTTGACTTCCAATTTGTCTTACAAGAATTGGGACTTGTCATTCTCTGTTTATGCAAAACAGCGTTTTAAGGTATATTCTAACTTTATGTCAGAGAATGTATCCTACTCTCGTGCAAAGCAAGGGTTGGCTGTTGATTATTACATTCCGGCAGGAACACTGCTGTCTTGCACGGGTGTAAATGCAGACGGTACATATATCAATCCTGTATATCAGGAGACCACACACTATGGTACCTATCCAATGGCTGCGGTCAACAATGGCTTACAGGGATCTCTAGACTATTGGAATACAGCCAAATGCGTAGTAGATGCTTCATATATCAAGGTGAAGAATATCACCTTTGGTTATACTTTCCCAACGAATTGGATCAGTAAAATAGGCTGTAAATACTTACGCTTATATGCTACTGTTACCAATCCATTTGTAATAACAGGCTATAAGGGCTTCGACCCAGAGTGGGCAAGTGCATCTAACAAGAACGATGGTCCAAGTACTGTAACATATCAGATTGGTGCAAGCATCAAGTTCTAATCTTATCTCTATCTACATACAAACTATTAATTTAAGCAACAATGAATAAGTATATATATAAATCATTTGCCGCAGCTTTGGTATTGGGCATGTCGCTGTCAAGTTGCAGCGATTTCCTCGATGCTACCAATAAGTCGGCAGGTGGTACTGAAGCTGATTCCTATTTCACCGCAGATCCGGCAGCGTTGTTAAATACTTCTTATGAAAGTCTGAAAGTATTGGCAACTCAAGTTGATATGAATGAACATGGAACGGATATGTTCTTTAATACCCGTGGACACTCTGCCGGTGTCTTCAATGATTATTCCCTTACAGCAGAAGACGGTACGGTAGACTCATATTATAAAAGCGCCTATAAAGCTATTAATTATGCCAATGGTGTAATATCTTATGCAGGTGCAAAGAGCTCGGAATCTTATGAAGCTCGTTTTATACGCAATTATGGTTTCTATCTGCTGACACAACAGTTTGGTGGAATACCTTATATTGATTTTTATATCAATTCAGCAAGACGTGATTACGTACGTGTTCCAGTTGGCGAAACTTACAGCAAGATAATAGAAGATTTGACAGATCTCTATAATAATTCAAGCCTTGAAGCTGAGAACAAGTTAGGACATGCCTCCAAACAAGCAGTGGCAGCTTTGCTTGCCAAGGTGTATTTGGCAGCAGGCTGGGATACCCAAACCACTCTTGAAAATGCAGAAAAAGGCACTTATACAGTAGAAAAGACAGAATACTTTGCCAAAGCTGCAGAATGGGCAGAGAAAGCTATCAATGGCGTGCAGCTTACTATGTCCTTTGACAGCAAATGGAGCCCTTCAAACGAAGGCAATGCTGAAGAAATTTGGTCTATACAATACGACCGTGCATCTTATCCCGGCGATGTTGCCAGTGGCGGACACAGCTTGCAGAACAGCTATGGTGGCTACTTTGGTAACCTGACTGATTTCTCGTTGAAATATACAGGTAGCGACAATCAGCCTACTGCGAAGATGATGAAAATCTTCAGCAAAGAAGACAAGCGTTATGAAGCAACCTTTATGACTACTTATTACAACAGTACAAAAGAAGGTACTGCTGCTTCTGCATGGGGTACATCAGGCTATTATGCATATTATAATCTTGATGCAGATAAGTTGGCAACCCAACCTATCGCCTTCCGCTTCTATCCTTACTATTGGACACAGGCAGAAGTAGAAGCGGACTTGAAAGCTCATAAAGAGCAGTATGCTAAATATGACAACCGCTGTGCTGTGCCGCAGGCAGTACGTTTGGATGATAGCAATGGTGTGTTGGTTTATACCTTCAAAGATGACGGCTCTTACAAGACTCCTACAAAGTCAAATTATGCTAATTACATGGAGCAGGTAAATGCTTTTGGCAGTGTGAAGAAATTTGACGATCCTGCATCTTCCCAAGTAACGAAGAACAATGATTATCGTGATATTGTTATTTTCCACGTAAGCGATATGTATTTGGTAGCAGCAGAAGCTTATCTGATGGCAGGCGAAACAGGCAAGTCCTTGGAAAAATTGAATGCAGTTCGTACCCGTGCAGGCTTGGCAGCCCTCAACTCTTATGCTGATTATGAGCCGGAGTACACCACATCAGCTTCTTTCACCATAAGGGATATTGATGTTATTCTTGACGAGCGTGCACGTGAACTTTATGCAGAGCGTCAGCGTTGGGTTGACCTACGCCGTACTAAGCAGTTGGTTCGTTACAATATAGAGTTTAACAATTATGTTTCAAGTGTTGCTGATATGAGCAATGCCAAGGGAGAAATCAAGTGGTTGCGTCCAATACCGGCAGACGAAATTTCTGCTAATGACGGAATCACTTCAGTAGACCAGAACCCTGGATATTAATATTTAAACTGAAAAGACAATGAAAAAGATAATTTTTGGACTGTTGTTTATGGTTGCAGGAGGTCTGTGTTTTACCGCTTGCTCTGATGATGACAACAACGGCAATCAAATACATGCTACTACTCCGGAAAAGGTTGCAGTGGGAACTTATTCAGGTACCTATACTGTGTCTTGGACAGACAAGACGGGTAGCTATACAGAAACAAAGGACGGTACTGTAACTTTGAATGCAGCTGACGCTGCTTATACAGTGAATGTAAGTGTTGATGCACCGAAAGGTGAAAAGACACCGGCTCTCTCAAAAGAATCCGTTGCTAACATCACTTATGTCAATGAAGGCTTTGCTTTTAGCAATATGTTGGTAACCAACGGCTTGGGAACAACATTTGCCGGTACCATTTCTGAAGGAGGTGCTTTGGCCATGAACTTTACGATATCTGTGAAAAATGGTCGTCAGGTAGTAACCTATAAGTATGCTTTTGTAGGTCAAAAACAGAATTAATTCAATAACATTTATAAATCATGGTTGGTGCGGTATTGACTCCGCACCAACTACTACTAACTAAAAAAAACAATTATGAAAAAGAGTTTACTTTTCGCAGCCCTTTTGATGGGTGCAATGAGTGTGAATGCACAAACCGAGTATTGTAGCTTTAATGCAGAGGGTACAGGCATATCTGGTGATGCTGCAAATATCCCTGCCGGTACTCTTGTCGGTCAGTCTGAGAACGTTAAGATGACACTTGAATATGATGATAGCTATAAGACAGTACAGGTTTCATTCGGCGGTTACGATAAGATTACCGTTAACGGTCAGCAATTTGATATCGTAGGTGGTTTTACAGGTTCTACAAACCCAAGTGGACAGTTTCTTTCTGCTGATGCTTCTACCCCTGTAACTTCTGGTTGTGTAGTAGGTTTTGATGTTGCTAAAGACGGTTACCTCGTAGTAATCGGCAAGATGTCTTCTAACAAAGAGTATTATGCATGGGAAGGCAATGCTGATTCAGCTTCACCAATGGCTTATACATTTGCTATGGATTGGACAGCAGGTGCTCAGGCTGACCATCCTACATTGTCATATACTCTTCCTGCTACTGAGCTTGGTTATATTGATTTCTCGGCTACTGATATTGACAAATATATCAATGGAACAAAGGTTTATTGGCCGGAGCAGATAGTATGTGGTCCTGAGTCTGCTGTCAAGAAGAATGGTGTTGGTGTGATTGTTATACCTGTATTTGCTGAGGCAGGTCACTATATGGTTCATGCAGCAGGTTCCAAAATTTCTACTTGCGGTGCTATCTTTACTACTGATCCAGTGAAATCAGTAAGTCTTCAGGGTACAGGCGAAGACGGTAGCGCTTTGAATCAGGTTCTGATTGGCGATGCTTCCGGTATCTCTAATGCTGTTGTTGAAACTAAGACCAACGAGAATGCTCCTATCTACAACCTTGCAGGTCAGCGCGTTTCCAAGAATGCTAAAGGCTTGTTGATTCAGAATGGTCACAAATATATCAAGTAAGATGATATTCTTGCTGTGATTGCAGAATGAAGATAGTCGGATGGCATGAGTCATCCGACTTTTTTGTTGCTTTTAAGTGTACGGAACATATATAATGATTTCTTGTCGGAAATCATTATTTTAGTGCACTTGGCTACGATTACACTATAATATTTTGTGGCTTGTCATATTCTCATTAATTTTGCAGGCGTAAGTGAAAATGTACTCATAGCGTATCAATATATAGACTAGAATCAGATGATAAAACTTTATTTGGTGAGGCATGGTGAGACGGTTGACAATGCCGCTCACATTATGCAAGGACAGACTCCAGGACAATTGAATGAAAAAGGTGTACAGCAAGCACATGATGTTGCCGATAAAATGGCTCATGAGGCGATAGATGTGTTTGTTTCAAGCGATTTGAAACGTTCTGTCGATACTTGTACCATTATAGCCCAGTGCCATCATAAAAAGGTAATAACCACGCCGTTGCTTAGAGAAAGGGACTGGGGAAGCTTTACAGGCAAATATATTCCAGGCCTTAAAGACGTGTCTTGGCCTGATGATGTAGAGTCTCAAGAACAGTTGAAAGCCCGTGCGCAGCAGTTTATTGATTACTTGAAGCAGCATTTTGACGGCTTGACAGTATTGGCTGTTGGGCATGGCATCATCAATAAAGCCATTCAGTCTGTACACTTCAAGAAGGAAATGAAAGATATTCTGCCCATGAAAAATACAGAGGTAAGGGTGTTGTACCTTTAAGGAAATACAACTTTTGGCATCAGGCAATATGGCTTTTTATATTAGAGACTACGCTTTTTATATTCAAGAATATAGCTTTTGGTATTAGAGAATAGGGTTTGTTCTATCGGAACATAGCGTTGAAGCAACCATTGTTATTGTTTTTGGACTGCTTCTCCTATTTCTTGCCAAAGCCTGTCTTTGGGTAAAGGAGCTTCTGCTGTGATGTGCAATTTAGATACAGGATGTATAAATTCCACTCTTCTTGACATTAAACAAATGCTACCATCAGGGTTGCTACGTTGTGCGCCATACTTTAAATCGCCCTTGATGGGGCATCCCATGTGTGCTAACTGACACCGAATTTGATGATGTCGCCCTGTCATAAGATTGATTTCAAGGAGAGTGTAGTTTTGAGATTGTGCAATAACTTTATAATGCAAGATGGCTTTTTTAGCGCCAGACACTTCATGGTTGTATGCATAGCTTTTGTTTTGCTTCTCATTGCGTGTTATCCAATTAGTGAGTGTACCCTCTAACTGCCGTGGACAATTTTTGGTAATAGCCCAATAGGTTTTGTGTACTTCACCCTTTCGAAACATGTCATTCAGTCTGCTAAGAGCTTTGGAAGTCTTTGCAAATACTACCAATCCCCATACTGGGCGGTCTAAACGGTGTGTTACGCCCAAGAATACATTGCCAGGTTTGGCATATTTCTCTTTGATGTATTCTTTTACTGTTTCTGATAAGGGCTTGTCGCCCGTCTTGTCTCCTTGCACGATTTCGCCACTGTGCTTATTGACGATAATGATATGGTTATCTTCGTAAACTACTTGCATTTGTTTATTGGATTGATATTAAAGTATAAATGCTATAAGAAATAGTGATGATAGCTTGACTTTAATAGCGTAACAGCAAATATCTTTCGTATAGATACAGACCTGTTTGTTAGGTCTGAAGCCAGATTTTTAGCTTGAAAAGCGGATGATATACAGATAAAGAGTTAACAACCATCCCTCTGTTATTTGTTCAATCAATATTTTCGTATGGTTGTCAACTCTTTATGGGAAGTCAGAAGAATAATTACTTCTGCTTAGTGTTATTACATGTTCATGCCACCGTCTACCTGAATAACTTGGCCAGTAACATAAGCAGAGAGGTCTGAAGCCAAGAATACGGCTACATTAGCAATGTCTTCTACCTTACCGGCACGGCGGAGCGGTATTTTCTTGCACCACTCTTTGCGGATTTCCTCAGATAGTTGCTGTGTCATAGCTGTGTCGATAAATCCTGGAGCAATGGCGTTGGCACGGATGCCACGTGAGCCAATCTCTTGGCCGATGCTCTTGGCTAAAGCAATCAGACCTGCTTTTGAAGCAGAGTAGTTGCACTGACCTGCATTACCGTGAACACCAACAACAGAAGACATGTTGATGATGCTGCCACTCTTTTGGCGCATCATGATAGGTGTACAAGCATGTATAAAGTTGAATGCAGACTTCAAGTTAACGGCAATGACAGCATCCCATTGTGCTTCTGTCATGCGCATCATCAGTCCGTCTTTGGTAATACCAGCATTGTTGACCAATATATCGATAGAACCAAAGTCCTCTTTTACCTGAGCTACTACCTCAGCTGTCTGTGCAAAGTCTGCTGCATTACTGGCATAGCCTTTTGCTTTGACACCAAACGCTGCAATTTCTGTTTCAGTAGCTTTTCCGTTTTCATCTATTACGAGGTCTGTAAAGGCGATGTTTGCGCCTTCAGAGGCGAATCTCAATGCGATAGCTTTACCGATACCGCGTGCTGCACCTGTAATAAGGGCAGTCTTACCTGTTAATAATCCCATTTTGTTTTTATTTATTTAAAATACGTTATGCTTTTGTTGGGTGGAATAGAGCAAGTCTTGTACTATTTGACGATGGGGCGTCCAAGGGCGCCATACACTACTTTTGCTACCAAAGGCTTGCTGGCTTCGGGCGTAAGTCCGTGGCCCAAGCGCCCGCAGATGTAAGGCACTTCAAGACCTTTGATACAATAGTGTGTGATATCGGCAACCAGTTCCACGTCATCAATGTCAAACTCACCATCCGCTTTGCCGTCTGCATATACCTTTCGAAAGAGTTCAATTTCATCTTCATCAAAGTTCTTGCGCACCTTTTCTACCATCCAAATGTTACGAAAGAAAGCTGCTCTGAGGTTGCCATTGCGCATAACAGTTTCTTTAATCATGCTAAGATGCGTGTAGATAAGTTCAATGATTTTATCTTGAGGCCTTATTTTGCGTGCAGCCACCTCATCCAATTTGTCTGACAACCGCTCCAGTTCAGATTCTATAACAGCATAGTAGACATCTTCTTTACTTTTGAAATAAGTGTAAAGTGTGCGTCTGCCTTTGCCTGATGACAAGGCAATATCGTTCATTGTTGTGTTTTCTAAGCCTTTTTTAGCAAATAGCTGTCGGGCAACATCAACTAATTTCTGTCTTGTTTTGGATATTGACATCAGAAAAATCCTCCAACTTAAGTTTATGCACATTTGTTTTGCGTGTGCAAAAGTAGGTATTTTCTTTGATTTATCAAAATGTTTTTTGGGGTAAGTAGGTTATATCAATCAATTACCTGTAAAGATGTTTTATTGCAACAAAAAATGCCACACGCAGATGTGGCATTTTTGTTGTTAGAATTGCTCTAATATTTCTATTCTTTTTTGCGTATCGGGGTGTGTTGAGAATAAAGAGTTGAAGAAGTTCATTATTCCTGGCGCAAAGTGTTGTGGATGAATGATAAACAGTTGTGCTATATCGTCTCTCTTTATTTCGCCCAATCCAGGGTCATTGGATATTTTTCTGAGAGCAGATGCCAGTGCCAATGGGTTGCCACAGAGTTCTGCTCCACCTGCATCTGCCATGTATTCGCGCTTGCGTGAGATGGCAAAGCGTGTAATTAAGGTGAAGAAATAGGCGATGGCACAACACACAGCGCCTATCAGTAGCACCACTATAACTGACAATCCGCTGTTTTTCTCATCTTCATCATTGCTGCGTCTGCCTCCGCCAAACCACATCATGTTGTACATGGTCTGTATAACCATGCTCATGATGGTGGATACAATGCCTACAAAAATGATGCTGGTGATGAGCAGTCGGGTGTCATGATTGCGTATGTGTGTAAGTTCATGTCCAATGACTCCTGCCAGTTCATCATCGTTGAGCAGGTTGATAATGCCCGTAGTAAGTGTTACCGTATAGCTGCTTTTGTCTATACCACTGGCAAAGGCGTTGAGCTGCGGGTCGTCAATGACATTGATCTTAGGCATATCCATATTGCAGGTCATGCAAAGGTTTTCTACAATATTATAGATTCTCGGGTTCTCTTTTCGCGTCAGTGGGCGTGCTCCTGTGGCTGCTCTTATCATGGCAGTATTGGAGAAGTAGGCTATCAAGAACCATAGTCCTACGCCTCCTATTACCCAGGGCAATGCTTTCAGAAAGTAATAGTTGACGGTGGCTGCATCCAACTGATGCACTATGTTGCCATATTGGTCATAATAGCCATTGCCAAAGTAATTAAGTAAGGCTAAAAACACCCATATCATGCCTAACATAATGACTGGAAACATGAGCAGCAACAGTATGGTTAGCATATTGTTGCGGCGTATTTGGGTGTACATTCCTACATATTTCATAATGTGTGTTGTAAGTGGGTGATGTATAAAATATGCCACCGTAAAAAGTTCTTGCTGTTCTTACGGTGGCACAGTGGTTTTAGAATTTTACCTCAGGTGCTTTCTCGTAGTTGGCACGTTCGGCTTGTGGCACTTCAAACATAGGCTCTTTGCTGAAACCAAACGTCTTGGCAAAGATGTTAGACGGAAAAGTCTGTACCGCATTATTGAGTTCTTTAGTAGTAGAATTGAAGAAGCGGCGAACAGCAGCCAGCTTGTTTTCTATATCGGCAATCTCGCTTTGCAGTTGCAGGAAGTTTTGGTTGGCTTTCAGTTCAGGATAGGCTTCAAGCGATACCTTTAGTCCTGCCAATGCACTTGAGAAAGCGTTTTCAGCGTTTACTTTATCATTGATAGTAGTAGCTCCCATTGCTGCTGTGCGTGCCTCGGTAACTCGTTGCAATACTTCACGCTCGTGTGTGGCATAGCCTTTTACTGTATTTACAAGCTGTGGCACCAAGTCATAGCGTTGCTTTAGTTGCACGTCTATATTGGCAAAAGCATTTTCACGGTTGTTTCTCAGTTTTACAAGGTTGTTGTAAAGGCTTACACAGTAGATGACCAGCACTACAACAACGACTAAAATAATAATACCTGTTGTCATAATTTTCTAAAGTTTTAGTTGTTCTCCAATGTTTATAATTCTCTTGCCATAGCTTTTGTAGTGATGCTTTACCGTATTGTCTGGCATGGCAACATTACAAATGTTTCTTATAGGCAATGATTGTTTTGCAAATATAATGCCATTTATTTGAACATTTGTCTGTTTTTATGTTATTTCTTGCTAATAGTAGAGTTTTGGAACTCTTTTTTGGATTTTTTACAATAAAGAAATATGTCATGTATTCATTATCTGTCAATAATGAATTGCTGTAATGGTAAAAATTGTCAGACAAGTAGGTAAATACAATAAATACTGTAATATGTTTGTCAATTCGAATAAAAAATGTTCATTTGACATAAAAAGTGTTTTGTTTTTCTTATTTTTGCAGACGGAAAGTCATTGTTTTGCTGGCCATTGCTTTAGAAAAGTACTGATTGTACTCAGGCTGTTATTATAGATAGTTTATTCTAAACAATGTGTGCAAGCGTATCATTTAGCATACACTCAGTACGCGCCTGTTTATTATTAGGAATGATTATCATCATTTATTTTTATAGAATATAGACTTAATATGCGTAGATTTTTAATTGTTTTGCTCTTGTTGAGTATTGTAACCGCAGGCTTAAAGGCGCAGGATGCAGGTCCTTATCAAGCGAAATATGCGGTAAAATGCAGCCGTTTCAGCAGTAATTGGTATGTCCAGTTAGGGCTTGATATGTCGTTACAGAACCCTTATGGACATAGTTTTGCCGATGTTTTTCCAAATGGAAAGACTTTTGGTGTAGATGCAGCGGTTGGAAAGTGGTTTACCCCGGGGTTGGGATTGCGTGCCAAGGTGAATTGGGAGAATGGGCTTCGGATATTTGAAAACAGGCATGCTGCATGGCTGGCACCTTTCTATGAGAATGGGGTAAATATGGACAAAGGCGGTTATATGTCGGTAGTGGGTGATATACAGTTTGACTTGCACAATCTGTTTGCAGGCTATCAAGCCGACCGTTTATGGAATTTTCAGGTATTTCCTCGTGCCGGTATTGTGTATAACTTTGGCGTGTCCAAAGGTTCTCCTTTATTGGGCTTAGGCGTTGGCAGTACATTTAGGTTAAACAAGCGCATAAGTTTGTATGCAGATATGGCTTACCAGATGGTATCGAGTGGCTTTGTAGGTGTGGAGAAGGAGACAGGTACAGGGTCTAACAGCAATGGCTATTTTGACTTTAACGTGGGCGTTCAAATCAATCTCGGCAAGAGTGGCTTTGAGCGATGGAGCGAGAATTAAATTACAATATGAAACCAGATATTACAATGAAAAAAATATATATATTACTCATGCTGCTGTTGTCGGCTTTTGTGGCGGCAACAGCACAGCAGCAAGAGCCTTCAGAGGCAGAGGATGCACATACTGTGGTGATAGATTCGTTTTGGAAAGGATGGTATTTGCAGGCAGGCCTCGACATGACGCTTCAGAACCCTTATGGTTTTGATTTTTCCGAGACCTTTCCCAAAGGCAAGACATTTGGCTTGGATGGTGCCATAGGCAAGTGGTTTTCGCCGGAAATAGGACTTCGTGCCCGCTTAAACTGGGAGAATGGCTTTCCGCTTTTTCGCAATCATCACTTGGAGTGGGTGGCTCCTGCTGGTCGCAATGGCAGGAATATGGATGATGGTGGCTATATAGCTGCTTATATGGATGTGCAACTTGACCTTAGCAATATCATTGGAGGTTATGATGCAGCCCGTCGCCTTCATGTGTTGGTTTTTCCGCGTGCAGGTTTGGCCAGCAATCTTTCTACCAAATCAGGTTCGCCAATGGTCGGTGCCGGAGTAGGTGCAGCGTATCACGTAAAAGGCCGTCTGAGTGTGTATGCAGACATGGCTTATCAGGTGATAACGAGTGAGTTTTTTGGCGATGTGTCAGGTACGGGCATGGGAGTGAGTACGGGCAGCAATGGCTTTCTTGACTTTCATGTAGGTGTGCAATGGTCATTGGGCAAGCAAGTGGGTCAATGACAAGTAGTATGTAGATATTTTTATGACAAAATTCAAGCCCTGAACAGCAAGAGCGGATATCTGCTGTGCAGGGGCTTGAACTTTTATCGCTTTAATGTTTTGATACAAAGGCCTTGGCCAAGAAGTCAAAGTTTTGCTGCACAATCTCGTTGCCACGTTTCAAACCTTGACTTGAATTGATGGTAGCGTCAGGCAGCAGATGGTGGGCTATGATGTAGCCTCTTACTTCTTCTTCAATGGAGATGGCAAGGTTGAGTGCCTGGTTAAGTGCCATTTTTTGGTTGTAATATGGGTTGTTGGCATCTTTGATGCACATGGCTGCGTCAGGCAGTATCTGAATGTCTTTATGGCAATCTTCAGGTATGTAGAGTGCTATATTCTCGCCTTCCGGCAGTTTCAGGTTTTTCTTCGCGTTTTCGTCAAACGGAAGGTTTTGCAGCAAGAATTTCTCCATATCCTGCTGGTTGGCAAAGTAATAGAGTGCAGTGCCTTTTCTCAGCTTGTCGAGTGCATCTTTCATGTGCTCTTTGCCTATGTAGTCATTGTGGAGCGTTTCAAAAGGTTGCAGGTTATCGCTCCATGCACATACATCGTTAAGATACCATACTCCATTGTATTCTACAAAGCTGGCTATCGCCATCTTCTGTTTGTAGCAATCTTCATGTGGATGCCCCATATTTTCTGCGCTGATGCTGAATGTTTCGCCATTGACATCTTCAAGCGTTATGCTTTTGTCTACCTCTCCTCCTACTATCTTGTAGCCTTGATATGGTTTAAAGCGTTGGCTTTCTATCGTATTGGCTGCATCATTGTTGCCATTGGCCCGCAGGATGTCTGCTGCCCATTGCTGTGGCAAAAGTTTCAGAGGTCCAATCTTGTTGTTGTAAGGCAATACACACTCAGCCATGCAATATGCCATATCCATGTTGCAGCGTGCGTTTTGTGTCACGGTCTGTGCTTGTGTGAACAGGCGTTGTGGCAGATGAGGAATATAGGTAAGATAGCACCCGAAGCAGAGCCATTTCAGCACATCGCGCTGCAGAACGAAGCTGTCTGTAAACTGCGGATGGACAAAGAAATCCTTTAGTTCGTCATTGACAGATACTGTTTCAAAGTGTTCTGCAAGTATGGTAAAGGCAGCTTCTGCCAGTTGTCGGATGACAGGACTTTCAGGGTTGGTTATTCTGTCATGGTGCACTTCAAGCATTGTGTACCATACAAGAAACCTTACATCATCAAGGTTGGGCTCGTCTTGATAGTAATTGCTTTCGTCTACATCAAAGAACGGAAGATACTTGCCCTGCTGTTCTTTCATTCTGTCGGTAAATGCGCGCCATATACCGGCATCGGCCACCACGTCTTCAAAATACATGGCTATGTTTAGGCCCAAAAGCTTGAAACCGTCAGCTGTAATGTCGTTTATCTTCAGCCTCGACATGGCGGTGGCTATGTCGGTAGCTATCTTGGCATATTCCATATCGGTGGTGGAGTGCATGCCTTTTGGATGTCGGTTTTCTATTTCAATTTTGGGTATTAATGTGCGTTTCATAATTATTTTTTATTGTTGTTTTTTTTTGTAGTGTATTGATAATCAGTTTCCCGTTCAGTCTTGCTAAGGCTGTTGCTGCTTGCCGTTTTAGGCAGAGTGGCATAGCTTCTTTTCCTTTTGCTTTCTGCTTGAAGTATTCCAAGACTGATGAGAATCTTTGAAAGGTGATTGCAAAATTAAGAAAGTGTTATGACTTTTGCAAAGAAAGTGCCAATATTTTGATAGATGCAGTCAATAGTTTGGCACATACAAAATATAAAACAGACGCATCAAATTTTGCTTAAGCAATTTTTGATGCGTCTGCTATGGTTTATTTAAGGAAGCTCATCACTTTGTTAAAGTAGCGTTGTGTGCCTTTCACACTGTATCTCAGTCCACCGTTCCATGATCGGATAGCTTGTTCCACATTGTTAAGCGGGTTGTAGAACGATTGGAAGAGCAAGAACATCTCTTTTGATTTGGCTATATTGAACCGGTCAGACAGCTTGAAGCGTTTTTTGCTTTTTCGCTTTTTCAATATATTGTTGCATTCAGCAACCAAGATGGGGGTAATCTGCATGACACCGCAAGAGTTGCCGCTTACGGCTTGAGGGTTGCCTTGACTTTCCACTTGAATGATGGCATCCATCACAGGGTTCCAGTCAAAGGTGCTGTCGATAGTTTCTTCGTCTTGGGCAAAAGCAGATGCATTGGCAAGACACAATAATAACATTAAAAATACTTTCTTTATTATTCTCTCCATATTTGATTGTTTTTGGCACCTGAACAGATCTATAAAAAAGTGTTCACGGCAATCGGTTTATTTAAGAAATAATGATTGAAAACCGAACCTGGATGCCAGTTATTTACTTATGTTGAATAACTGCTTTCACAACAAAAGAAGTCAAGCTATTCAAAACTTTCGATTGCAAAGGTAATAAATTTTTCCCAGTTATACAAGAAAATGTATGGCTTTTGGACTTTTTTAAAGTACTTGAACGATTATATATAATGTTGAAAATCAAATCTTTGTGTTAAAGCTATATGGCGGATTAAACCTTTTGCAACTCTATGCACACCCTCTTGAAACCCTTTATGATAGGGCATTTTAGATGTTTTGGCACACTTTTTGCTAATGAAGTGTTATCTGTTAATAATTGATATGGCTCAAGAAAAGATACAACATCTGTTTTTGTGTTTGAAAGTGGCAGTTTCCTTAATAATATTAACAGTAGGGAGCTTGCTTTGAAGTTGTATGTCTATCTGTTGACTGTATTCTTTTGTTGCGTAAGAAGAAATGCATGTGCCTTGCAGAATGGCAGCAACTGTTATCCAAGAGCATAGCAATTGGCATATAAAAGCGCTGCAATCACAACCCAAAAGCACTGCAATCGCACCTCAAAAGCATAGCTATTGAAAAGCGACAAGAATGGTATGGGGGCATAATAAGCACAGAGGTAAGAAAGAGATGGAATATGAGTAGGCGTTCTAAGCGTATGAAAGTAAAGCACATACCTGCTTAAATTCATTCTGAATGCCTAAAAAAGCGGAAACAAACTGTTGTTGTACAGTTGCTTCCGCTTGGTAAGTTCATTTGCGGCAGTTGTTTCCGCTGGTGGTTCAAGAGACTATTTGGTCTGTATGCCAAAGTCGGCTTGCTGCTTGTTCACCTCTTCCAGTGTGCGCTGACGCTCCTCCTCTGTCATCATTTTTACTTGATTGTCAGAGCGCACTTGTTGTTTTTTCACGATAGAAACTTTGTCTGTAAAACATGCTGGCAGTTCAGCGGCAACGCTCTCTATTGTTAGTTCAGCGGGTGTAGGTGCATAAGTGCCCTCGAAATACGAGCGTGCTTTAATGGTAATCTTGCCAGGCTTGTCGGTAGCTTGTATCAGTACGGGGGCGCTTCCCCATTCAACTATTCGTGGATTGGCCATAATCTGGTCGCCATCACCGATAATGCGGCCCTCACCCTCTACTGTAAAGTAGATGTTGTCTTTAGCCAGGCGCTTTACATTGCCGTTGTCGTCTGTTATTTCTGCCACCACTACAATAAAGTCGCTGCCGTCGGCTGTCAACTCTTTGTCCAGCTTATCGGCATACAAACGTATCTTGGTAGAACGGCGCGAAGGCATCTTCTTCTCCGTAGCCACCACTTTTCCGTTTTTGATTCCTTCTGCCAAGAGCGACACACGTTGCCAGTTACGCTGCTTGTAGCTGTGTTCGCGTGCCTTCCAGAAGTCCCAAAAGCCTTTGAATACCACAGGCGTACAAGGCTTGTAGTTGTCGCTGTGTACTACCGGCAGTGTCAATACCTTATCACCGTCAAACTGAGTTAGTCGCACGCTGTCGCAATTAGAGAATACCACTACATCGCTGTCTGAGAATGGAGTCATTTCATTGGCTACAAAAACCATAGGCTCACTGTCTCTTACCTGCGAGCGAAACATTTCAAAAGCATACTTTTTCTGTCTGAAGGCATCATAGATTCCGCCAAAATAAGGGTCGGGATGGTATCCGCGTTGATGGTCGAACGGGTGCCATTGGCAGGCACCTATAAACTGTCGTTGGCCGTGAAACATCTCGCCATAGGTATCGCAGAGCGACAGAGCTGCTGTAAGCATAGGCTTTTCGCCCCACGAGCGGGCAGCACGGTTGAGGCAATTGTGGGCATACCAGTCGTCTACCATTTCGCCAAATTCGCGTGTAAACACACATTTGTCGTCAGGAATGTTTTCTTTGCCAATGTTTTCCGGCCAGTCATATACTACATCATAATTGTCTTTTACACCGGCAGACTGCACATCAGCCACGGCTGCAGGGCGACCGGCATAAGGAAACTCATCACGCGTAATCTTCAAAGCTTTAAGCGCAAAATTCTCAGGATAGCGTGTCTCATTAAGTATAGGCTCCCACATCAGCACAGAGGTGTGGTTGCGGTCGCGGCGTATGATGTCGCGCGTATTTTGGTGAACTCTCTCGCCAAACTCAGGATTTTTGTTCCAATATTGCCAACCGGGAGTGGGCACAATCACGAAGAGTCCCAACTCATCGCAAGCATCCATAAATGAAGGGTCTTGAGGATAGTGGGCAGCACGAATGATAGTCATGCCTGCATCCTTCAGCCTTTTTGCGTCTCGCCATTGCTGGCTGTTGGGAACAGCATTGCCCACATAGGCGAAATCTTGATGACGGTTGCCGCCAATCAGCTGGTGATAGGGCTTGCCATTGAGCCAAAAACCGTCTTTTCCGCGAAATTCAGCTTTGCGTATGCCCATGCGCACCATGCCGCCATCTACGCTTTTGTTGCCCATCATAATGTTAATCTCCACATTATAAAGGTAAGGTGTTTCGGGCGACCATAGCTGTATGTTCTTCAATATCGCGCCTAAATAGGCAGTAGTACATTGTCCTGCGGCTATGGTTATCTTCTTCTTTAGCGTTACAATCGTTTTGCCTTCTTTGTTTTTGATACGGGCTATTACTGTAGGCTCTGCCTGCTGGGTTGAGTTGTTGGCTACATCTACATTGATGAAAGCATGGGCCTTGTTGCCTTCTATATTGTCGTAGTGAAGAAAAACACCACCGCCACCTACTTTGCCTGCTTCTATGGCATCAGTAATGGCAATGGGCGATTTGCCTATAAGCCATACATCGCGATACATGCCGCCATGGTAGCAAAAGTCGAGCGCACTCTGTTTCTTTCCGGGAGGGTAAGTCTTATCGTCGCTGTTGTCGGCCTTTACGGCTATTACACAGCTGTCGCCAGGCTTTATGCCAGCCTTTGTCAGGTCAATAGTAATGGGCAGATAGCCACCTAAATGCTCCTTTACTAATTGCCCGTTCACATAGATAGCTTGTTTGCCCATGATGGCTTCAAAATGCAGAGTAACGTTTTTGCCGGCCATGTCAGCAGGCATTGTAAAGTGTTTTCTGTACCAGGCTATGCCTTGATAATTGCGCCCGCCACTGGCTTCAGACGGTTCCAGGCGCACAGAGTGGGGCACATTGACCACAGTCCATTGACTATCGTCATAGTCTTTGGCATCAGCTCCCTTGGCATCGCCTAAATAGAAGCGCCAACCTTGGTCAAAGTTGTAAACTATTCTGCCACTTCCTTGCATTTGGTAGAAGCCGGCCACAGATGTTTTGTCTACTGCAATGGCAGCCAAAGGCAGGCATAATGCCAATAAAAGAAATAGTTTTCTCATTGTTTATAAAGTTTGATGTTTATATTAATCGGAAAAATTATTTGTGATGTCTTATAGAGCAAGACAATAAAAAACATTGCAAATAAGTAGAAGCTATTTAGAATAAAGCTGTCAATAGTTTGCTAAAATCATAGTGTTTGCTTATTTGTCAACTCAATTCTGATAGTTTGTTTCAAAATATAAAAATCGGAAGCCCAAAGTAGTTAAAGCCTTTTAGGCTTCCGATTTCATGATGATGAATATCCTCGCGCTATTGAGGCATATTGTCGGTAGTCAGCTCTACATGCTTGATACGCTGGCGGCGCCATGTGTAAATGCAGTGCAGATGTCCGTCTTTCGTCTGGATAATGGATGGATAAGAATACTGACTGATAGGTGAATCTTCCAAAGTTATCCAGTGTTTCCAATGTTCACCGTCATCGGAAACAAGCAGAGACAGTGGCGTGCGCAATCCTTTTCCGTTTTTGATGCCATGCGGTATAGGCTTGTCATTGCAAATCATTACCTGCTTTCCGTTGCTGAGTGTTACGGCATCAAGGCCACTGTTGTTGTTGGGAGTGTCTATCAAGCGTAGCTTGCTCCATGTAAGCCCGTTGTCAGAACTGTATGTAATGCCTATTTTTTCGCTTCGGGTGCGGGCTACTGCTGCCAAACGGCCGTCTTTCAGCGTAATGATAGAAGGCTGAATGGCTTTTACATCTTTGTCGGCAGCCACGTAATCAGTGCGCTTCCAGGTCTTGCCCATGTCATCGGAGTATTCAAAATAAAGGCGCCATCCGCCTTTTTCTACACTTGTAGGAGCTATCAGCCTGCCTTTACTCAGTATAGGTTTGTTCTTTACAGGACCGAGAAAATCTTTTTGTAGCGGTTTACGTTTGCTCCAAGTTTTACCGCCATCTTTGGAAGAAACCATCCATCCTGTCCAATCAGACACGCTACTGCCAATCTTGAAGTATATTTGGAGATCTCCATTAGGTATTTGATATATTACCGGATTCCAGCAAGCTTTACGTAAAGTGTCGTTGATTACACCATCAGCCACCCTTTGTGGAGCCGTCCAAGTGGTAGACCCTTTAGGCAAACGGCTTACCCAAATGCATACATCAGGGTTGCGTTCTTTGGTTCCACCAAAGTAAGTAGCCACCAAATCGCCTTTGGTTGTTTCAGCAATAGTGGCAGAATGGCACTCAGGAAAGGATGCTTTCTTATAGAGAAATTCGTCTTTTAAGATTGATTTGTGGCGCATCACCAAAGGCTCTTTGAACTCATATATTCCCGAACCAATAGCCTTTACCTGTCCATTAGGCAAGTAAACATCAGCAGTAGTGTTGGCAGGTATCTCTACATGCCATATCAAGTATCCGTCCTTTTTGTGCCAATTACTTACTATGTTGCCATAGATAGACTTGTAAGAGGCATTGATGTCATCTATTTCATCAACGTTATAAGCAGGTTTCAATATAATATGTTTAAAGCCCGGAGTGGTGATATCATAGTTGATTCCCGCCACATCTTCGTAAATCCAAGATACCAAGTCTCCTAATAACATGACGTGGTTGCCACTGTTCATGCGTGGATTGGCTGTATCACCGTTCCATAACTCCCAAATAGTAGTAGCGCCTTTTTCTGTCATATAGCCCCAACTTGGGTATTTCTTTTGAGTAGCCAACAGCCAGGCAACATCGTTTCTGCCCATGTCAGCTAAACCATGCATCAGCCATTGCACACCAATCACGCCACAGGAGATGAAGCCTTTGTTTAAGGTAATGATATTGTGGAGAATGTTTTTCTCTACTTCACCTTTCACATAAGCATCGTCTATCATGCCGAATTGCAAGGGCAGAAGGTTAGATGTTACGGTTCCATTGCCATAGAAAGTACTGTCGGGATAGAGCAATTGCCCTTTTACAAGACTTGTTCCACGCTCAATATGGAGATATTTGTCGTTGAAAGCCTGCTTTACTTTGCTGGCTTCCGCCTCAAAACTGTTGGCATCTTCTGGCTTGTTGAGCAGTTTTGCAAATCGTGCCATCAGTTTGTTGAGGCGATAATAGTAGGCTGTAGCAATCAATGTACCGTCAGTTATGCGTTTAGGATCTTTGCTGTGAATCATCTTTATATCCTCAGGTGGAACGCACCAATCGCCATATTTGTCGCGCGGCATTAGTCCATCGTGCTCATATTGGTACTTCATGTGGTCCAACCAGCGTTTGATATTGGGATAATATTTGTGTAAAGGCGCATCATCTCCATATTGGTTGTACATCATTTCTATGGAGAAGGGTAGGGCAGCAGGCCAGGTAATATTGTCAGAGTAATAGTTCCAAAAAGCAGGAGCTACATCAGGGATACATCCATCTTCACGTTGATCTTCACAAATGTCGCGTGCCCATTTTTCGTAAAGATTGTTGTTGTCAAATATATAGGCTTCACCAAAGCAGCCACGTGTACGGTCGCCTAACCAAGGTTGGCGTTCGTCTCGCTGTGGGCAGTCAACGGGCATACCTTTGTAATTATCCAATATTCCCCATACAGCATTGTGATAAACCTTATTAAGAATGGTATCGGAACATGCAAAGTTTCCTGTCTGTGTCATTTCATCGCTGATTACTTCGCCAATTAGGTCGTTGTTTTTCAGCTCTTTCAATCCTTTGATTTCTGCATAGCGGAAACCGTGATATGAGAAAAGTGGTGACCACCAACGTTCTTTCTCTTTACCATTGGCTATATAATAATCGGTAGACAGTGCATTACGTAAGTTTTCACGATATAGTGAACCGTCTTTCTGCAATGTTTCAGCAAACACAATGCTCACTGTATCGCCAGAGTTGAGATGATTCATCTTTACTTTAAGCCAGCCAGCCATGTTTTGCCCCATGTCAACTATATAGCTTTCGCCATGTTTTTTTATGCTAATCGGCATGAGTGTCTTTACAACTTTCATGTTTGGCGACATGGCTCCGCGAAGCGTTCCCATAGGAATGCCTACTCGTTCTGCTGCTGTCCAGTCTTTGTCATTGAAGTCAGTGTCGTTCCATCCGTTGAATTCTTTTCGTGCATCGTAGATTTCGCCATCATATTCATTGTTGGAACGCAAGGCACCGTCAGCGTTTAACTTCCATTTTGTGTTGGAAGCAATACACTGTTTCTTTCCATCTGCATATTCAATGATAAGATTTGCTCGCATTTTAGGATAACCAAAGTTGGTTATTTTGTATGGCTTCTTCTTTTGTTGCATGGTGTAGAAGCGGCCATTTCCTAATACTACGCCAATTACATTTTTGCTTCCGCTTTTCAATAGGTCTGTTACATCAAAGGCATTGTATAGTACAGTCTTTCTATAATCTGTGGGAGCAGGAGCTAAAACCTGTTCACCCACTTTCTTGCCGTTGATGTATGCCTCATAGAGACCAAGTCCACTAATATACAACATGGCACGTTTAATGCCAGTGTTGGTAGTGAATTGATTGCGGAGATAGCGTGAACTGAGACGGCTGTGCACATCTTCGATGTCCCAAGGCATGGCTTTATCGAGTCCGATCCATTGCCCGCTCCAATCTGCTTCATAGAGCAAGCCAACGTTCCACATTGCTATCGGACTCCAATCGCTTTCTCCTTGTGTAGTGTTTAGCTTCACACGCCAATAGCATGGCGTGTTGCTGCGTAGCTGTTTGCCGGCATAAGCAATCCATTGAGATTGTTCACTGTTAACATTAGCATCCCAAAGGTCTCCTTCCAGTGCTTCAGCTTTTTCTCTTGTTGAAGCTACAATGATATGATACGAAGTTTGTTTCACATTGTTTTTTGTGGAAACAATCTCCCATCCCAATCTTGGTGTAGGTGTGTCCACACTCATTGGGCTAATCATACGCTCTGTTCGCAACTCAACAGCAGTGACAGGAAATGCTGTTTTGGAGGTCTTCTTTTTTGCGCTCCATGCTGTTGAACAGATTGCCAGTGCTATTAATGAAAATAATATTTTACGCATTATTGCTTTTCTTCTAATTGTTTAGCATTTTTATCGATATAGTTTTTTGTGGTATCGGTAGCAATCAGCACCCTGTCACTGCCACGCAGATAAGCTGCATCGTATGCAAATTCAGTAACTTTGCTATCAAATTCACCCAGATAAGTAAGCTTGCCGTCAGCAGGATTCATCCACCATACATTTTTCTTGCTGCCACTGATTTTGCTCAAATCAATCTTCATTGGCTTTCCACTGTAGTTATATACGAGCATGTAGTCGTTTCCACGGTTAGCAATAACGCGGTCATAGCGTTCACCGTTTTGCCCTGCTATAATGCCTTGGTCATTGATGCCTTCTGTAAATGGGAAGGTAAGCATGAGCCATTTGAGGTATTTCATTTGGTTATAGCCAGGGTCTTCCATTGCTTCCCACCAAGGCTTCTTGGCTCCAAACGATGCGTTTACTCCCGGACGTATGAATTGCATCACAGAGTTATGACCGTAAGTGTGGCCAAAGGCACCTGCAAATACAGCCCAATAAGCATAGCGTCGTACATCATAGTCTTGCCAGCGTGGGGCAGAAAAGTCGTGCAGACCTTGTGGAATATCTTCATAAGAAGGTTCACCGTCGATACAAGGGCGTAGAGGCTTTTTCTCAAAACTCATGTCAACATAGCGCCAGTTATCCTCTTCTGTATTGTCTTTAATGGTATAATCGCCATCGCCATTGCGCTGGCCATAGCGTCTATGTCCACTTTGGAACATGTTGAAGTCCATCCATTCGCGGTCGTTAAACCACCATGCTGATGTGGTTCTGCCTCTTGGGTGGAATGTCATAATGTGATTATTGTCTGCTTTTTTGATAGCTCTTGCCATGGCATCCCATATTTCAGGCGACTTGTTTCCCATGATGTCTCCACCAATCATCCAAATGATATTGGGCTTGTTCTTATATCTTTCACCAAGAAATTTGCCTAAAGATTGTGCCTTCTTTACATCCATGTCTTTGAGCATAGACCCCCAAATACAGTCCATTGCGATGTATATGCCATTTCTTTCAGCTACATCAACGATGTAGTCAAGATGTTCCCAATATCCATATACGCCAGGCTTTGATATTTTACTGAAGTCAAATGCAGCATTGTTGGCCTGTTGGCCATATATATTAAAAGTAGGAATAGCGTTGAGCACCTGTATTTGTTCCACGTTGTAGCCAGCCTGTCTGTCTTTGCTGAGGAAGTATTCCACTTCATCGCGGTTGAGGCGTTCGGGCAATAGCCATGCCGTGTTGCCCATCCAAAAGAAGGGAATGCCATTTTTATGAACGATGAAGCGGTTGTTGTCAGACACCACAAGGCGTCCATTGCTCCATGGCTTGTAAATCTTGTTGGCCGCGTGTGCTGATATAAAGCTAATCAGCATGAGGGCAATGAGGAATAGATTTTGTTTCTTCATAACTATTTTGTTGTTTCTGTTTATTTGTCGTTGATTGTTTGTTTGACCATTGGTAGTGGGTATATCCGATATAGATGAGACGTAACAAAGTGCAAATGTATTGTTTATGTCTTGTTCTATTTTCTGTTGCAGTTGGCAGAAAACCATCTACTCATTTATTTGCTTCTGCTCTTTATCGGGTAAAAGGACACCTTTACTTTACAGAAAAGATGTCCTTCTATACCTTGTTATAATATGTACACTTGCTTGTATCTTTTACTTGCTTTTTCTTGTTGATGGCAAATAGTGTTGTCATTATGACAAGTAAGTAATATCAATACACTTTTGCAGGAGATAAAAGCTCATGTCAAGGCGGTGCTTATTTAGCTGTCAATGTAATTGTTTCGCCTTTTTTTGTGCTAATGTCATAGAGATATGTTTTGACCGATTTTGGCATTTTCTCTATGGCTTCAGGTGCATTTATCTTTTGCTTGATGTCTTTAGGTGTAGCAAAAAGAGGGTTTTTGTTTTCTCCTTTAGCTACTTTTAGCCCCTTTCCTGTCAAAGGTACTGCCGAGCGTATGCGCAGGTTGCCTCCTAATGCAGATTTTATAGTAGCCTGTTTCAGTTGGTTATTTTGCCAATTGATAGCTATTTCAAAGCCCCCACGTGCTTTCAGTCCTCTTACGCTACCTGTCTTCCAGTCGCTTGGAATGGCTGGCAGAAGATATACAAATCCGTCATGACTCTGCAATAGCATTTCTGCAATGCCCGCTGTACAACCGAAGTTACCGTCAATTTGGAATGGCGGATGTGCATCAAAGAGGTTAGGATAGGTGCCGCCTTTCTTCTTTTCGTTGCGTACAAGCGTCAGCTGATCGCCTATTAGCTTCCATGCATGGTTGCCGTCAAGCAGTCTTGACCATAAGCATACTTTCCATCCCATGCTCCATCCTGTTGAAGGGTCGCCGCGATGAACAAGTGATGTGCGTGCAGCGGCGGTAAGCTCTGGTGTGCGGAAAGGTGAAATCTGGTTACTTGGGTACAAAGCATAGAGATGCGACACGTGTCTGTGTGTATCCTTCGGGTTGTCCCAATCGTCTTTCCACTCTTGTAGTTGCCCCCAGCGTCCTGTTTGCAGCGGCAGCATGCCGTTGAGCTTTTCCTGCAAGCTGTCAGTAAAAGCTTTGTCTTCTGTCTGTCCTAATATTTTGGAAGCATCTATTACATGGTTGAACAAATCATGTACAAGTTCATTATCCATGGTTACTCCTGCCGCAGTAGTGGCTTTGTGAGGGTGCTCGTTTTCTGGAGACAGACTGGGACAGATGACCCATTTCTTTCCAAAAGGTGTCTGAACCATGATTTGGTTGATAAATCTTGCAGCTCCTTTCATGATGGGATACACTTCTGCCAAGAATTTTTTGTCGCCTGTATAGAGGTAATGCTCCCAAAGGTGCTGACTCATCCATGCCCCTCCTGTTGGCCATAGGCCAGATGGAGCTTTGTCAATAGCACCTGTTACGCGCCAAATGTCGGTGTTGTGGTGCAGCACCCATCCGTCTGCTCCATACATGATTTGTGCCGATTGGTGTCCTGTTTCGCTCACATCTTTTATTAACGAGAAGAGGGGAGCTGTCAATTCAGACATATTGGCTACCTCTGCTGGCCAGTAGTTCATTTCAAGATTTATGTTACAAGTATATTTGCTGTCCCATGAAGGCAACATCTTGTCATTCCATATACCTTGTAATGTAGGGGGCTGTGTGCCGGGTTGCGATGTACTGATGAGCAAGTAGCGTCCAAATTGAAAGTATGTTTCAGCCAAGTGCAAATCGTTGTGCTGCTTAAACAGCTCTACACGTTTGTCTGTGGTGAGGTCTGGATATTTGTTTTCGCCTAATTGTAGCGTTACTCTGTCGTAGATATTTTTGTATTTACTTACGTGTTGCTGCTTTATATCTGCAAAGTTGTGCTGCAATGCTTGCGCCAGCGCTTGTTCAGAGCGTACTGTGTCGTTGCCAGTTATGTCGTTATACTTGTTAAAGTTGGTGGCTATGGTAAGGTAGACAGTGGCTTCATCGGCCCCGTCGATGCTTAGTATGCCATCATGGCTACTCATCTTTCCACCTTTTATCTTGGCTGTGGCTCTGCCTGTAAAGGTTACTTTTCCTTTCAATCCTTCGTGCCAACCGCTTATACCGCTAAGTTTTATCTCGTTGCCCTCAGATGCTATGGTTACATCTTGTTGGGGTGAAGTCATCTGCGCATTGCAAGTAATCATGCCTTTCTTGCTGGCTGTGAGGTGTATGGCTATCACGTTGTTTGCCAAAGACGAGATATACTCACGCTGATAACTTACACCGTTGGCTGTGTAGCGTGTGATAACGCGAGCCGAATCAAGACTCAATTCACGGTAATAGTCGGTATAGCTTTCTATACCGGGAAAATTGATGTATAGATCGCCAAAAGGCTGGTAAGGCATGCCACTGTTTGTTTTAGCCTGCACATGTGCTGTGGCCATGTCTTGTGCCTCTTTGTATTTTCCTTTCCACACCAAATCTCTTACTTTTGGCAGATATTCTTTTGCCTCAGGATTGGCGTTGTTGTTGGGTCTACCCGCCCAAATAGTTTCTTCATTGAGCTGAAGACGCTCGGCAGAGGGTGCTCCAAATATCATGGCTCCAAGTCTGCTGTTGGCTATTGGCAATGCTTCTGTCCATGTAGCGGCAGGTTTGTCATACCATAATATGTGGCTATTTTGTGCAGTATGGGTGTCTTGTGCTATGGTGCCAAGTGAGCAGCAAGCAAGCATAAATGCCGTTATTGCAAGTTTTTTCATTTCTCTTGTTTCGGTTTAAATCTTAATACGTTTTCAGATTCTATTGTTACTTTATCCTCATTGAGCTGTGATGCGTCTAATTGGAAAGTGTCTATAAAGAATTTGTAGACTGCATTGCGCTTGTTGGGTCCAAAGTCGTGTCGCTCATGTGGCAGGTGAACATTGCTTATCATGTCCTTTCTTCCATAGAAGTTGTAGATGCGTTGCAGATAGGGATACTCCAGTGTAGGGGTGGTAGAGGTCCAGTCTCCCCCGTCGCTTACTAACATCATGGGCTTTGGAGCAAAGGTAGCAGCCAGTTCCGCATTGCAAGTGCCACCGCCAGCCAACTGTATTGGCATGCCGCTTTCGCATGGACAGCCGCCATCAAACCATGACGACATGCTTACCACGGGATTGGCAGCTGTGTAGCGGTTGTCAAGTACGGTGAGCAGAATGGTTTGTGTGCCACCGCCTGACCCGCCGTTTACGCCTATTCTCAGCGTGTCAACATCCTTTCGCTTTATCATCCAGTCCAAAATTCTGACGCCATTGAGTGCTTGCATCACATGGGCTTCGGCTGTCTGGTGTGCTGCTGCCCCCACTTCATCTGCCGATTCGCCCCATCCCCATAGGTCATAATCTACGCAGATGGCTCCCATGCGTGCCAGTGTAGCTAAGCGTTGCTGCTGCACTTTGCCATATCTTCCGTTTGTAAAGTGCCCGTTAGGACAGATAATCAGCGGATGTTTTCCTTTCGTCAGTGGCGCATAAACAGAGCCACATACAGTGTGTCCGTTTACGGTTTTGAGGCAAAAGTTCTGCACCGAGTAGCCATCATGCTTTCTTGTCTTGGTATATTGCGGTGCCTCTTGGCTGCATAGTGGCAGCAGTTTGTCTATGCCTAGCCTTTCTCTTACCTCTTTTTTCAGTATATTACGCCTTTTGTTCCAGGTTGCCTGGTCGTTATAGAGCGATGAAAGATAATCTATCAGCTTCTGCCCGTCTTCCGGTTGGCGGCGCGGATATTCATACGGCTTTATTTTATAAAACTTGTCGTTTTGCTTTACGGGTTTGAAATCGAAAGGAGAAAGGATGTTGTTGAGTGTCTCTTCTATTGAGTAAGGACGTATTCTGAAGTCAGCGTATGCCAACTTCAGTCCTGTGGTGTCTACATTATATTTAAGTTTTACCCCAAATCGCTTTGATACATCGTTGAGCACATCGCCCAATGGGCGCGTGTATTTGTTTTCAAAGGTCTGTGCACCCATGCTCAGGCTGAGTAGCAGCAGGGTGGGTAATATTATTTTCTTCATAGAATGATGTTTTATACGCAGCAGATTATCTTGCGCAATGAGTTGTTTTGTTCTTAGTAGGTTAAGTTTTACCTGCTTTCATGTGGCATCAGTAGCTGTCATTACTTATTGCCTATTGCTTTTCATCTTAAAAGATCTGAAAGGAACAGCAGTTAAAATCTCTTTCTGTAAGTATGGATTGCCCTTGTTTTTACAGTGTGGCAACCTTGTGTAGCTTTAGAAGCAAGAGTAAGAACTGTACAATAGTTCTTACTCTTCTATATTGTTTTACAGTGTAGCCTTTAGCTTACCTATACCGGCTCTCTTGGCTACTATCTTGCCGTCCACCATGAGAAGCAGTCCTTTGCCCAAGTGATAGCGTTGTCCGTCTTGGTCGTAAACCACTGTGATGGTGTGTCCATGATAGCTTACATTGTCCAAGCAGAAGTATTTCCACAGTCCTTCAGGTATCAATGGGTTCACTACAATGCTGTTGTCAGCCTGCGGACGTATGCCTACAAGACCCGAAATAACCAAGTCTGCAAAGGTAGAGTGGTTGTAGTATCTGCTTCTTTCCCTGTCGCCCATGAGCCATGCACCGTTTTTCTCGTCAAGATACTCGCCTATGTAGGGCTTTCCCCTGTGGTGCTGACTCTCTACATAGAGGTTCATCTGTTTGAAGAAGGTGCTGTCTGTCAGCACAGGGTGCTCATAGTTGTTAATATAGTTGGCCATGGCAGTCAGTGTCTGGCTGGTGGCAAAAGGCCAAATGGCGCCGTCCCATTCGCATTTTCCTGTGCCGTGAGAGCGGAACTCGGGGTGGCGTCTCTCTGCAGTGGTCAGTCCGTAAGGTGCAGAAAAGCCCTTTTCGTCATTCACTTGCAGCCATGCCTCGTCAAATCTTCCTTGTCCGGGCATGTTGAAATACCATGGAATATAGCCTATAGCCTCTCTTACAGCAGCCAAAGTGTCGCCTCTCATGGTTTCAAAGAAGTGCTGTTTGGTATTCCACAGCTTGCTGGTGATAAGGTTTCTCAGCGTGTCTGCCTCCTGTTCATACTCAGCAGCCTTTTGGCTGTTGCCTGCCAGCCGGTTCATGGCTGCCAGTGCTTTGGCGTTGCCGTACATATAACTGTTGATAGTGGGGCGTGCGTATTTCTTTTTCCTGCCGCCGCTGATGCTCTCTTCCATGCCGTCTTGTACATCGCCTTGCCAGTAGAGTCCGCTGCTGAGGCGGTTGGTGCTCTGCCAGCGTGCGTATTCCTCTTCCAGGCTGGGCAGCAGCTTGAGCGTAAAGGTGGTGTCGCCCAATACCTTATATGCTTCATATACGGCAGCAGGGTTCCATGAGCTGAACTTGTTCATCTTTTGCATCGCCTTACCGTCGTTGCCATGATACCAGGTGTTGAGTATCTGCTGCTGGTAAGTGGTGTCTCTGAGCCATCTTGTTTCCATGATGTGATGACCGATGGCACAGGCTATCAGATTGTATCTGTCGGCATAGGAGCGCTGAACCAGGAATTCAGTCATGCCATATCCCACGGGTGTACGCTTGATATGCTTGCGCAGCGACCACCAGCGGTAGTAATACATCTCTTCAAAGTTTTGCTGTGGACAGTCAAACAAAGGTATGTTTTTGCTCATCCACTCAGACGATTGGCTGTTGGGTATGGTGGTTATTATGTTCTCATCCTCCATATTGTTGAAGGTTTCAGCGTAGTGGGCATAGTCGTCATACTTCAGTACAGCAGCTTGCGCATCGGCATCAGCAGATGTTGTAGTGAGGTTGGCTATGCAGAATGATGCCAAAGTGTCTTGCTCATCGGCACGCGGCATGTCAACAGTCTGGTCGGCAGGGGTCTCTATGTCGGGCTTTTCAAACAAGTTTCCTGTGCGGAACACGATGCGGGTAATAGCCTCTACCGGTGTGTCAAACATGCGTGATGATACCTTCTTGCCGTTAATGTAATAGGTACCCATGTGGGCGTCTGCCGATAGTTTGGCAGTAATATGGTAGGTCTGTCCTGGCTGATAGTTTTTGAGCATGCCTCCATAGCGTGCTCCGCCTTTTACCTTAATGGTGGCAGTGGAGTCTGCCACGATGCGTGCGCACACATTGCCTTTGTCGTCTACAAACTCTATGTTGAGCTGCCCGTGGTTATTTTGGTCAGCTTTCAGGTCAAAGTCTACGGTCAGTTCCTTGGTAGCAGGTATCACCTTTTCCACTTTTGCATAGTCGTAAGGGTCTTTGTCGCTCAGTTTGAGCCATTGTCCGTCGAGAGTTACGGGCGCCCACAGTGGCGAGTAGATGTTCCAGTCGGTCATGTCTGCCAACTTCTTGTATTGGCTAAAGCTGCCATGCGCCTGTTCTGTGGCTTTTAGTTTTACCGGCACTTGTATGCGCGATACCCACATGTCTTCTTTGTTGTTGCTGTATGTAACCCATAGGTTGCCGTCGGCAGGTGTACCGTTGCCTTCCTGTATGCCTCGTGTGTACTGTGGGCCGAAGCTCTTGTACAAGCCCCAATGCCTTTCGGGTGTTACCTCACCGTTAATCAGGTTGAGTGTAGTATATTCCAATCCGTCGCTGCTTAGGGAGATGGCTAATGGCCAACGGTATTCTGCAGGGTTATACACTGTGGCGTATGTACCGTCCGACAGACGTTGCCCCCATATCTTGGCATTAGAGTTGACAAAGCCATGTGCACGCTTGGCTGGTGTGCGCCAGGTGTTGCCTCCGTCGCTGCTTATGCTGGTAATGGCATGCTTCCACAGTGCCACTTTGCGCCCATCGGGCAAGGTGTAGCCACAGAAGGCTTTATAAGGAGTGGCCAGTGGCAGCAGCTTGTCGTTGCGGTCGGCCTCTTCTACCCATTGCATGCGATACATGGGGTTAGCCAATATCTCATCGCAAGCCTTGATGAAAGCCTTGTCTTTGGCCTTTTTGTAATAAGGATAATCGGTGTTGCTCTCGTTAAATCCGTGGTTGTAATAGATAAAATAAATCTTTCCAAACGAGCCGTCGGCTTTGATTTCTCTTACCACACGTCCTATGCCGTTGCCATCGTTAGGGTCGTCTTTAGGGGTGAGGGCTACGCCATAGTTGCCCATGGCTATCAGTTTGCCGCTCTTGGACACATAGAAACCTACACGCTGGTGCATGATAGCCTTGAGGTTGTGTGCCTTGATGCCCGGCTGTGTAGGCTTGGTGAAGCCTTCCGGAACATTGTAGACAGGGAACAGTTCTACTGGTTTGCTCCATTCATAGCCATCGGCTGATGTCTGCAACATGGTCTTGCCGGGAGCCTCATGCTCGCTTCTTGGGTCGGTCAAGTAGTGCATATAGAATTTGCCGTGCCAGTAAGCCATCATAGGTTGGTGGTTGTATAGCTGTCCTATTTCGCCTCTGTGTGTCTGTATATTGTGCACACCTACCACTGGCGACAGTCCGCCATCGTGGCGGGCGGGTGTGGCTATGGTCTTGCCTGTATAGTGTACGGCATCACGGTTTTCCTTAATCAAGTTGTAGAGTATGCTTTCATCTGCCTTGAACACAGTGCCATGCTTGTGGCCCTGTGGAAAGCTTACGGCTCCGGTCTGGTCTTGAAAGTGCATAAAGTCTTTGGTTCTCGCAGCGCCATAGATGCCATGACGGTATGAGTCGTAGTAGATATAGTACCAGCCATTGACAAGTGCGGTAGAGGGACCTTCGCAAAACTTCTCTGTAAAGGGCTCTGATGCCTTGCTCCATGGGCCGTATGGCGATTTGGCAAATGCCACTTTAATGTTGCGCTCATCGCGGGAGTTGTCTTTCAACACCAGCACATAGTCGTTTTTGCCACGCTTTACCATGGTGGCATCAATGCTGCTGAAACCAGGGTCAAGCAATAGTTTCTCCTCACTAAAGTGCTTGAAGTCTTTTGTGGTGGTGTAGTATAACCGGTGGTTGTTGTCGTGTGGCTCTTTGTAGTCAGGGAATTTACCTGGAATACAGGAAGCCCAGATAATCATGTATTGCTTTTTTACGTCATCATAAAACAGCTCTGGTGCCCACACGTTTACGGTAGTAGAGTCATGCATCACAGTGATAAACTGCTCTTTGCTCCAGTGTATAAGGTCTTTTGATGAGGCATAGCCAAACCCTTTGTCGCCCTTCCAACTTGATGTCCATACCAAGTGAAATGTGCCGTCAGGTCCTTTCACGATAGAGGGGTCGCGCATTACCTTCTGCTTGCCTATCTCGGGGCGCAGAAAAGTGCCTTGTATGCTGTCCCAGCGTATGCCGTCATAACTGTATATGAAGCGTAGACCTTCGTTGGCTGGCTCATGAAATGAAGTGGATATGAATACGTCTTTGGCCAAAGAAGGTGTGGTCATCATTGATAACGCAACGATGGCTTGGATGAAATGTTTGTTCATTAGCTTTTAATTAATTATATATATTAGACGGTGAACATGTGCATTTGTAATCTGTATTTATAAATATTAATACTATTATACGCTATTTATGAATAAATATACTACTATTATGTGGTTTATAGTGGTGAAAAGGTTCTTTGATTATTATGTATTTAGTGTTCTAAATGGCTGAATGATTGTGGCTGAAAAATAGAATGTGCAAGCAGAAAAGTTTACAATCAAAAGTAGTAAAATAGCTTTTGCAGTGCTGTAAGATGCCTTTTGAAAGTCTATTTCTTGTCTATTTACCTGTATGTAGGCATATTTCTTGCTGTAAAGCATAGCTTTCAGAGGGCTAAAGCTATGCTTTCGGAGAGCAAAACCATAGCTTTGAGTCGTTGAAAGCCGTGCTTTTAGAGCGTAAAAACACTGTTTTTGGGTGAGTATATACTTGCACTTGTTTGTCTGGTTATGGTCATTGTGCCTGATTATCAGACACTTGTAAAAACAAGTAAAAATGCTGTTTTTTTGCGGAAAGATGAGCGGTAGTGGATAAAACGGCATGAAATAACGCTCAAAACACTTTGTTTTTGTAATAAAAGAAGAAAGTGAGCAATGGTCAAAACAGCGCGTTCCCATTATTTGTATGTGGGCGTGTTGCAGGGTGCATCGGTTGGCTAAGGTGTGCATTACTGCTGAAATTGTAGCGAGTGGCAAAGTTCAAAATCACTAATTTTCATAACAACATGCGCTTTTATCAATTTGATTTTGTACATTTGCAAGGTAAAAACACCCTTGACTTTTGCCTGTTTAAGTAGGTGCTCAATATTTATAGAAATAAGATTGTGCTTTGTCGAAAACTGTACACATGGTTTTTTGAAGCAGCATGCAAGTGCTGTATGCCTGCTGAGAAACAAGCGTATAAGCTAAAAGAAGGCACAAGAGGATTTGAAAAAATGAGATGTCCGGTAAATGTTTTATAACAATGGCTAATCAAGACAGCCCAACTTGACAAACTACAAGGCAGCAGAGGTGCCTTTAAACTTAAAAGATAATAAACAATGAGAGGAACTATTGACTGCTTCCAGCCCTGCAACAGCCTTTCGCAGATAGAAAAGTCGTTGAGGCCATTGAGAGGAAGCCGTATCATTAAGCATATCAATTTATTGGTAACCAGCGAATTTGCACAAACCAATGCCGTGCCCGACAACTGCACGTTTATAGTGGTAGGCGGACTGCAATCGGCAGCAACCATTCGCGATATTGAGGCTAATTGCACATCAGACTATGTGCTGTTGTTTCTGAAGCCCGTAGCAGTTACTATAGGACAGTATGCCGTGCAGCGCATGATACGCGCCGCTGCAGAGACAGATGCTGCTTTGGTATATGCCGACCGCTACTCCATGGAGAACGGACAAGCGGTGGCGCATCCCGTTATAGACTACCAAGAGGGTAGCTTGCGCGATGATTTTGACTTTGGATCTATGGTGCTTGTCAAAGCCAGTTTGCTGCATAGCTTTGTCAGTGAGGTGGAAAACAGCGATTATAAATATGCCGGTTGGTATGAGTTAAGGTTGTATCTCAGCAGAAAAGGGCGCATGTTTCACTTGAACGAGTACCTTTATACAGAAGAAGAAACCGACTGCCGTGCCAGCGGAGTAAAGCAGTTTGACTATGTAAACCCTGCAAACCGCGATGTACAGATAGAGATGGAGAAAGCCGTTACAGCCCATCTCAAGGCTGTGGGCGCACTGGTAGATACCACTTATTACAGAGAACCCGACTTTGAAGAACAGGAGTTTGAGTTTGAAGCCTCTGTTGTGATACCTGTAAGAAATCGCGAAAAGACCATTTGCGATGCCGTAGACAGTGCCTTGAAGCAAAAAACAGATTTCAAGTTTAATGTAATCGTGGTGGACAATCACTCTACCGACAATACCACGGCACTGCTCAATGCTTACGAACAGAGGCCTGAGGCGCAGGGAAAACTGATACATTTAGTGCCCAGACGCAGCGATCTGGGTATTGGCGGATGCTGGAATATGGCCATTGACGATGACCGTTGCGGTAGGTTTGCGGTGCAGCTGGATAGCGACGACTTGTATTCTTCGCCTGACACGCTGCAACAGATAGTCAATACTTTCTACCAAAAGCGTGCCGCTATGGTAGTGGGCAGCTATCGCATGTGCGACTTTGATTTGAACACACTGCCGCCAGGACTCATCAGGCATGCCGAATGGACAGATGAAAACGGCTGCAACAATGCCTTGCGCATCAATGGATTGGGCGCGCCACGTGCTTTCTTTACACCGCTGTTGAGGCAATTCAGGTTTCCTAACACCAGTTATGGCGAAGACTATGCATTGGGATTGGCTTTCAGCAGGCATTTCCGTATAGGGCGCATCTTTACCGAACTGTACCTGTGCAGACGCTGGGCAGGCAACAGCGATGCCGCATTGAGCATAGAAAAGGTAAACGCCAACAACCTGTATAAAGACCGTCTGCGCACGATGGAGCTGTTGGCACGACAGCAGATGAACAGTGGTAAGGCAGACATCATGGTAGACAACTCGCTGCATAGGTTCTTTAACCGCCAGATAGAACGCTGGAGCTTGGCCCGACATAACTTCCGCGACCTGCACAATATCAAGGTTCGCAATGAGAGTGTCGGCGATTTGTCGCTCACTTTTCAGTTCAATCCGGCACGCATTGTATCTACCGGTGCCAAGATAGACAAGGCTTCTCTTCAGACACGCCCGTGCTTCTTGTGCAAGGCTAATCGGCCTAAAGAGCAAATGGTAAAGCGCTTTGATGAGCATTTTGACCTTTTGGTCAATCCTTATCCTATACTGCCTGTACACTATACAGTGCCCGCCCGCAAGCATCAACCTCAGCATATACTGGATACTTATCCGGAAATACATCGCTTGTTGGCACAATATTCAGACCTTATGGTGTTTTACAATGGCCCTAAGTGTGGAGCTTCTGCTCCCGACCATCTGCACTTTCAGGCAGGCACCAGTGGACTGTTGCCACTGCAAGAGGCATGGCCACGGCTGCAACGCAACCTTACTGAGCTTTATTCGCTGGGTGGCGAAGCTTCCATCTCGCTTATCAACGACTGGTTCTGCCCTGCACTGCTGATAAAGTGTCATACCATAGAGAGTGATACCGACCTGTTTAAGCGCATCTATCATGCACTGCCTATGGGCGCAGACGATACAGAACCTATGATGAACATTGTCAGTTGGAGAGCTGACAACAATTGGCTCACAGTTGTAATACCTCGTTCCAAGCATCGTCCGGACTGCTACACGGCTGCTGGTGCAGACCAATTGCTTGTCAGTCCGGGAGCATTGGACATGTGTGGACTGATTATCACGCCACGAGAGCAAGACTTCAAGGCGCTTACAGCACAGAAAGCTGCCGATATATTGGCAGAGGTGGGCATCTCAAAGGCCGATATGGAGGCTGTGGTACAAAAGATAAAGTCGTCTGCTTCGGTAGAAAACACAACCAATAGTGTGGTCAGTGCACATCGGCAACCTGACGTTCAGGTAGGTATTGTCAGTGCAGCCTCTATCCAATTCTCGCTCAATGCCGACTATGTGGCTAAAGGTGAGATTATCACAGGGCCGCAAGAGGTGTCTTTTTCCGAAGGAGGCATTCTGTGGAACGGCAACCAATATCGCGAACTTACATTCAGTCCGTGTTCTGATAACGCATCGTTCTCTATCAGCAACGTTACTATCGGTGTCAATTTCCATTGGGAACGCCAGGAGACACAGACCTTTCAGGGCATGTTAAAACTGGTAGTGGAGGCTGACAAGATATGTGCCGTCAACTGTTTGCCCGTAGAACAGTATCTTATGAGCGTCATATCAAGTGAGATGAAAGCCACTTCATCACTTGAGTTTCTGAAGGCTCATGCAGTCATTTCGCGCAGTTGGCTGCTGGCTCAGATAGAGAGGCGCCGCACACAGGGTGTAGGCAGCAACGGATTCTTCTCTTTTGTGAAGAAAGATGATGAGCTGATACGGTGGTATGACCGCGATGACCACACCATATTTGATGTCTGTGCCGATGACCATTGCCAGCGCTATCAGGGCATAACCAAGGCAAATAATGTGCATGTGGAGCAGGCTGTCAGTGAAACGCAAGGCCAAATACTGATGCAAGGCGGTGAAATCTGCGATGCACGCTTTAGCAAATGCTGTGGCGGAGCTACCGAAGAGTTTCAGTATTGCTGGGAAGACAGCCCCAAACCCTACCTTGTGGCATTGAGAGACGTGGCAGACCAACATGCGTCTTTGCCCGACCTGACAGATGAAAAGCAGGCAGAGGAATGGATACGCACTGCTCCAGAGTCGTTCTGCAATACCAACGACAAGGCTATACTGTCGCAAGTGCTCAATGATTTTGACCGGGAAACAACCGATTTCTACCGTTGGCATGTGGAATATACCCAGCAAGAGCTGTCGCAACTCATAGCAGATAACCTCAAGATAGACTTTGGAGAAATAGTTGACTTGCGGCCTTTGGCCCGTGGAAAGAGCGGACGTATCTGGAAATTGCAGATTGTTGGCACCAAGTGTACATTCACAATAGGTAAGGAACTTGAGATACGCAGGGCGTTAAGCAAGAGCCATTTGTACAGCAGTGCATTCGTGGTAGACCGCATGGACATTGAAAATGGAGTGCCAAAAGCCTTCCGTATTACAGGTGCAGGGTGGGGCCATGGTGTAGGACTCTGCCAAATAGGTGCTGCGGTGATGGGACAACGTGGCTATAATTACAGCCAGATATTGCTGCATTACTATCGTAACGCTGAAATAAAGAAGATTTATTAATCCATATGTAAGGCTGTTTCTTGGAGGCGTTGGTCCGTTGCAAGTCTCCTGTATGGCCGATATTAAGAGTTTATTAGCATGAAACAAAAATTCTTACGCAATCCTTTTGCATGGGTGCCATCACTCTATTTTGCAGAGGGATTGCCCTATGTGGCAGTGATGACCATCTCTCTTATACTCTATAAGCAGATGGGGCTGAGCAATAGCGAGATAACATTTTACACTTCTTGGCTGTATCTGCCATGGCTGATCAAGCCCCTTTGGAGTCCGTTCATTGATGTGGTGCGCACCAAGCGCTGGTGGATTGTAGCCATGCAACTATTGATTGGCGCGGCATTTGCAGGGGTAGCGTTTACCATTCCTACCAAACTGTGGCTGCAAGGTACGCTATGCTTCTTTTGGCTGATGGCTTTTAGCAGTGCTACTCATGACATTGCGGCTGACGGGTTCTATATGTTGGGACTTAACCAGCACGACCAAGCCGTGTTTGTAGGTATTCGCAGCACATTTTACCGCATAGCTACTATTTTCGGGCAGGGCGTGTTGGTCATGATAGCAGGTAATCTTCAGCTACTGTTTCGCAACAGTGCCAATGGCATTAGCTACTCTTGGAGTCTCACGTTTTATGGCGTAGCCGGACTGTTTATAGCCCTTTGGCTGTGGCATAGCTATGTGTTGCCACGCCCGTCTTCAGACAAAGGAATGGTAAAGATAGACAGAAAGGAGATTTGGCAGCGCCTGGCCATGTCGGTAAAGACTTTCTTTTGCAAGATGCCTGCCGACAAAGTGCTGATAGCTTTCTTGTTTATGCTGTTGTATCGTATGCCTGAAGGATTGTTGGCTAAGGTGTCTTCACTGTTTCTGATAGACTCTGTGAGCAACGGAGGACTGGGACTTTCGCCTCAAGAAATAGGCTTGGTGCAAGGTACTGTGGGTGCTTTGGCATTGACCTTAGGCGGCATTTTAGGCGGATTGGCAGTAGGTAGAGACGGCATGAAGAAGTGGCTTTGGCCTATGGTGTGTTCCATTACGCTGCCAGATTTGGTTTATGTGTATCTGAGTTACATCATGCCCGACAGCCTGTTGATTATCAATGTTTGTGTGTTTATAGAGCAGTTTGGCTATGGTTTCGGCTTTACGGCTTACATGCTTTATCTTATCTATTACAGTCAGGGGGAGAACAAAACGTCTCATTATGCCCTTTGCACCGCATTGATGGCACTGTCTATGATGCTGCCTGGCCTCATAGCAGGTTATTTGCAAGAGTTGGTGGGCTACTTTTACTTCTTTATTATCGTGGTGGCTTTATGCTTTGTAACGTTCCTTGTAACGGCATTTATTGACATTGACCCCAATTTCGGAAAGAAAGAGGCTGCAGAACAGGTGGAAGAAGAACAGTAAACAGGACTGAAATAAATGATAAAATGTATTTAAGGTATATTAAAGCGTAATATGTTTAGTATGCCATTTGCATAAAAGCACTATCTTTGCAAACGTAAAGATGGTGCTTTTTGCTGCCTATATATTGTGTCAATAGGATAATAAAGGTATCGGAACGAATTATAAATATATCAATAATCAACTATGTATTTAGAGAAAATTTCTTCACCTAAAGATGTTAAAGCTCTTTCAATAGAGCAGATGTCGGCTTTGGCTGGCGAGATAAGAGAGGGTATATTGAACCGTGTGAGCAATCATGGCGGCCATGTGGGGCCTAATTTAGGCATTACAGAGGCTACCATAGCGCTGACTTATGTGTTTGATGTGCCAGAAGACAAGATTGTGTTTGATGTGTCTCACCAGATTTATCCTTATAAAATGCTTACAGGTCGTGCGTTTGGATATGTAGACAACGCTCGTTTTGATGAGGTGTCGGGTTACAGTTCACCGGCAGAATCGCCCGTTTATGACCAGTTTGAGGTAGGGCATACTTCTACTTCTGTGGCTTTGGCCAGTGGCTTGCAGAAGGCCCGCGACATGAAAGGTGGCAAAGAGAATGTCATAGCCCTGATAGGTGATGGCTCATTGAGCGGTGGCGAGGCTTTTGAAGGCTTTGACATGGCTGCAGAATTGGGCACCAACATGATTGTGGTGGTTAATGACAATGAGATGTCTATTGCCGAAAATCATGGCGGATTGTATCGTAACTTACAGCAACTGAGGGATACTGACGGGCAGGCTGAGTGCAATTTCTTCAAGGCAATGGGCTTTGACTATCTCTATGTAGCAGAAGGCAACGATATAGCAGCATTGATTGCGGCTTTTGAAAAGGTAAAAGGCATAGACCATCCTATTGTAGTGCATATTCATACTGAGAAGGGACATGGCTATCCTTTGGCTGTAGAGCACAAGGAAGCGTTTCATTGGCACATGCCTTTTGACCTGAAAACAGGTAAGCTAAAGGTTGCTGACAGTGGCGAGTATTTCCCTGTTTTGGTGGGTAAATATCTGGTAGAGAAGGCTAAGACGGATGATAAATTGGTGGCAGTGTCGGCAGCTGTGCCTGGCAGTATAGGCTTCGGACCGGAGATACGCCAGCAGTTGGGTGCGCAACATGTAGACGTGGGCATTGCCGAAGAGGAAGCAGTAGCCATGATTTCGGGTATGGCTAAAGGCGGATTGCACCCAGTATTCAGTACGTATGCTACTTTTATACAACGCACATACGACCAGCTGGCACAAGACTTATGCGTCAACAGCAATCCTGCTGTTATCAATGTGATAGGAGCTTCAGTATTTGGCATGAACGATATTACCCATATCTGCTTCTTTGATATACCTATGCTGAGCCACATTCCTAATCTTGTTTTTCTGGCACCTACTACTTATGAGGAATTTGTAGCTATGGAAGATTGGGCTATCAGTCAGGATAAATATCCCGTAGCAGTACGCATACCGGAGGCTTTAGTGGCGCATAGCGATGAGGCTTACGATACGGATTATAGCCAATTGAACAAGTTTAAGATGACTGTGAAGGGCAACACCGTAGCTATTGTTGCCCTGGGCGACTTCTATCAGAAGGGCGAACGTGTGGTAGCTAAACTGAAGGAGCATGGCGTTCAGGCCACGCTGATTAACCCACGCTTTGTGTCAGGACTGGATGAAGACATGTTGAACGACCTGAAAGCAACGCATCAGTTGGTTGTAACCCTTGAAGACGGCTGCATAGACGGTGGTTTTGGCGAGCGCATAAGCCGTTATTATGGTTCTTCAAACGTCAAGACACTCAATTTTGGCGTAGAAAAGAAGCTTTATGACCGCTTTGATGTAAACCAACTGCTTAAAGACAATAAGCTGACAGATGAGCAGATAGTGGATGAAATCATGGCAACCTTGAAGTAATACCCCTGTTGTCTGTCGGTTAATAGATAGCTGTATCATCATAAAAAGGCGCATCCATGCATTGCCAACAATGCGGGATGCGCCTTTTCTTTGTCTGTTTATATTATAAGATGTACCATGTAGACACATCATATAGACTAAGCTGTTGCAGCACATTGCAGTATCGGTATAAAAGAATACAATATACTGTATATCAGCTATTTACAAAATTTCAAGCATGTTGTGTCAGACGCTATATAGTTTATTGATGTTGGTCGCGCAATAAGTCGTTAACAGTTTTTACAGGATTGAAGGTTGAGAGCGGAACTTCTACAAATACTGTATTCCAATCGCTCATGGCACCATTCCATAAGCCTGGCAATTCAAGAGCCTTCAGTTCCTTACCGTTCTTGCTTTTGCTGCTGATAAAGCCAGTAGACTTGTCTACATAGTCGGGCAGATTGAAGCGTCTGCCTTTATAATCCTTAATGGCGCATACCAAATCTACGGGATTAAAGAAGGTGCCTTCTGTAAACATCTTCATGTATTCTGCATTGTTTTTGTCAATTTGGCTGCTCTCCAATATTTGCAGACTTACGGTTCCGTCTTGGTTGTAGGTAAGGAAAGGACCGCCACCAGGCTCGCCCACGTTCTTTACAACACCGCAAACGCGCATTGGACGGTTGAGCTTCTTGTGCAGATAGATAACCAAATCGGCATCTTCTAATTCTTTAATGTCGGCCTTGCGGCAGCAAAGGTCGCGCTGCAAGAATCTGATAATTTCTTCCAATTGCTCATGAGTATAATTGCCGGTATCAAGAAGATGCAAGTAGTCAAAGGCTCTCTTTTGTAGCGAAATAAGCACTCCTGCCAACAGTTGCTTGTAAGTTACAGTATCAGTTTTCAGTCTGTCGGGCACCACATTGTCTATATTCTTGATGAATACCACGTCAGCGTCAATTTCATTGAGGTTTTCTATCAATGCACCATGACCGCCTGGACGGAACAACAGACTGCCATCTTCGTTGCGGAAAGGCGTGTTGTCGGGGTTGGCAGCAATGGTATCTGTGCTTGGCTTCTGCTCAGAGAAAGTTACTTTATAGTCTATTCCAAACTTGTCTATATATTTGCCAACCTTTTCTTTTACCTCTTTCTCAAAGAGATGCATGTGCTCATGGCTTACAGTAAAGTGTATATGAGCTTCGCCGTTGCTGGCTGCATAGAGGGCAGCTTCTACCAAATGCTCCTCCATAGGTTTGCGTGCGCCATCGGCATACTTGTGAAACAGCAGCAGACCTTTAGGCAGCTGACCGTAGTTAAGACCCTTCTCTTCCAGCATGTTGGCTACTATCAGTTTGTATTCGCCGGCAGCTATCAGCTCGTCAATGTCTTTTCCTTCGTTCTTTTTGCACATCTCATTGAGTGCTTCGTAGAAAGCAAACTTTTTGATATTGTCAAAATAAGTCTTCTCAAAGTCTGTTTGTGGGGTAGTGTACTCTGCTGCCAAGAAAGCAAACATATTTTTGAACATACGGCTTGCAGCACCGCTGGCGGGCACAAACTTGACTATTTGATGCCCTTCTGCCTTATATCCCTTCCACAAATCAATGTATTCTTCGCGCTGTTTTTCATCAAATGCAATGACACCAGCTCCTAATCCTGCTGGTGCTTCAAGGCGCAAGAAAGGAAATCCCTTCTTGAAATCGTCTAACTGAGCTATTACTTGCTCTTCTGTAATGCCTTTTTGGGCAATCTGCTTTAAATCTTCTTGTGATAACATAATACTGTCTTTATAAGGTATATAGTAATTATTTTCAAGCCTTTTTTACAATATAACACATGAGTTGGACTACACAGCTATGTCAGGCGGTCATTCGTGCTTATGCATGAGGCAGTGCTGCTGCTACGTAGTAAAGCTCGGCTGGCAGTGGCGCAATAGCGTAGAGAGTATGCTTTGTCAGTCTGCTTTCATCTTGTAAAGTAAGTTATTGCAAATATAAGATATTTTTCTTTAATGCCATTCAGTTGAGGATTAAAAAGTTGTTACTTATTGGAATAAAGCTGACATTTGTGATGAATAATGGTCAGAAACGCACGGTTTTATTGAAAAAATTAGTAAGTTTGCAATTGATTCCAGATGCATGGAAGCCGTTTTTTTGTAGAATGACGATAAAAGAACCTATAGTTATGAATGAAAAACTGGTTTTTACAAAAGAAGAAAAAGCAGAAGTACTTGCACTTGCACGCCAATTGCGAGGCAGCATAGGCAACATGATAGACGGTGATGAGAACAAGATTTTTCATTATTTCAAGTCGGCTCTGTTGGCCAATAAAGTGCAGCGCAATGTATTCGGGCTTAATCCTATTTTACTAAGTCTGCAAACTGCCGTCATAGCTGTTGATGAAATTGGGCTGAAGCGTGATGGCGTACTTGCCATATTGCTGTATAGCTGTGTGGGCACAGATGAGGCTTCTATGGATGAAATAAAAGACTTGTTTGGCGAGAATGTGGCGCGCATCATTCATGGATTGCGCAGAATACAAGACCTTTACAAGAAAAATCCTGTGATAGAGAGCGAAAACTTCCGCAATCTTTTGCTCTCTTTTGCCGAAGACATGCGTGTAATCCTTATTATGATAGCAGACCGTGTTAACTTGATGAGGCAGATAAGGGACACAACAAACAATGAAGCCAAGATAGAAGTAAGTCAAGAAGCCAGCTATCTTTATGCGCCTTTGGCACATAAATTGGGCCTTTATAAACTGAAAAGTGAGCTGGAAGACCTCAGTCTCAAGTACTTGGAGCACGATGCTTACTACATGATAAAGGAAAAGCTGAATGCCACAAAGAAGAGTCGTGATGCGTATATAGAACGCTTTATAGCACCGATTAAGCAAAAGCTGGATGAGGCTGGCTTTAAGTTTCACATGAAAGGACGCACCAAAAGCATCCATTCCATCTGGCAAAAGATGAAGAAACAGCAGTGTGGTTTTGAAGGAATCTATGACCTGTTTGCTATCAGAATTATACTTGATTCGCCTTTGGACCAAGAGAAAGTGCAGTGCTGGCAGGTCTTTGCCATGATTACCAACATGTATCAACCCAACCCAAAGCGCTTGCGCGACTGGCTCAGTGTGCCTAAATCCAATGGCTATGAAAGTTTGCATATCACAGTGTTGGGGCCTGAAAACAAGTGGGTAGAGGTGCAGATTCGTACAGAACGGATGGACGAAGTGGCTGAACGTGGTCTTGCCGCACACTGGAGATACAAAGGTATCAAAGGGGAGAGTGGGCTGGACGAATGGCTCAACAGTATACGTACAGCATTGGAAAACAAAGACGACATGCAGGTAATTGACCAGTTTAAGATGGACCTGTATGAAGACGAAGTGTTTGTGTTTACCCCGAAAGGCGAGCTGATGAAGTTTCCCAAAGGGGCAACAGTGCTTGACTTTGCCTATCGCATACACTCTAATATTGGCAACCATTGTACTGGAGCACGTATCAATAACAAGGTAGTTACCTTTAGGCATGTGCTGCAGAATGGCGACCAGGTAGAGATAATGACAGCCTCTAACCAAAAGCCTAAGCAGGATTGGCTTAATATAGTCAAGACAAGCAGAGGCAAAGCAAAGGTAAGAATGGCTCTTAAAGAGCAGCAGGTAAAAGATGGTGCTTATGCAAAAGAGATGCTGGAGCGCCGCCTGAAGAACCGTAAAATAGAAGTGGATGAGAGCACATTGTCGCATTTGGTGAAGAAAATGGGCTTTAAAGAAGCCAATGACTTCTATCGGCGTATAGCGGATGGCAGTGTAGATTTGAACCAAGCTATAGACACTTATGTCAAGTTGCAACAGGGAAGTGGAGCGGCGGCAGCGGTAATGCCAGCCAGAAGTGCAGAGGAGTTTAGCTTTGAAAGCCCCAACGAGGAGCTGACCTATTCTACCGATGATGTGCTTGTGATAGACCAAAACCTTAAAGGCGTAGATTACAGTTTGGCAAAGTGCTGTCATCCTATTTATGGTGATAAGGTGTTTGGCTTTGTAACCGTGAATGGTGGTATAAAGATACACCGTTGCGATTGCCCTAATGCGCCAGAGTTGCGTCGCCGTTTTGGCTATCGTATAGTAAAGGCCATGTGGAGTGGCAAAGGCACATCGCAGTATTCTACAACATTGAAGATAATAGGCAATGATGATATTGGCATTGTAAATAATGTAACAAGCATTATCTCAAAAGAAGAAAAAATAATGATGCGCAGCATTAACATAGATAGTCACGATGGATTGTTTAGTGGTAATCTGGTAGTTAATGTGGAAGATACAAGCAGGCTGGAGCAGATTATTAAAAAGCTGCGTCAGGTTAAAGGGGTAAAGCAAGTTATCAGACTGTAGCTTTTGACACAGTCTGATAATCTGCTTTCTACGTGTTCAGTCTGCCATAAATAGGCTATTTGTTGCATCAGTATGTGCGATTGACCATTTAATCATGAAAAACAATATTGTAAAAGAATAGATATGAGTAAGTTTATCAATGAATTTAAGGAGTTTGCCGTAAAGGGAAATGCGGTAGACATGGCTGTAGGTGTAATAATAGGAGGTGCTTTTGGCAAAATAATATCCTCCATCGTAGACGATATTATCATGCCTCCTATCGGTTGGCTGATAGGTGGTGTTAACTTTACAGACTTGAAGTTTACGCTTCCTTCAGTTGATATGGGCGTGGAAAAGCTGCAATCTGCCACTATCAATTATGGCAATTTCTTGCAGACAACATTTGATTTTGTCATTATAGCTTTCTGCGTTTTCCTGATGGTAAAGGGTGTCAACAAGTTGGCTCGCAAGAAAGAGGAGGCGAAAGAAGAACTTAAGCCTAAGCAACCGGAACTTGCTAATGAAGAGAAACTGTTGACCGAAATTCGTGATTTATTGAAAGAGAAGCAGTCATAATCTTGACTTTTTCAGGCAGAACAGATAATAGAAAAATGTGGCAAGGCAGAAAAAATACATCTGTCTTGCTTTTTTTGTTGATGGAAAAAGAAATAAATTGCTTTAGAAATTACATAAAACGTACTTACTGAATAAATTAAGTATCTTTATGTTGGTATATGGTATAAAATCGCATTAATATGTAAATTGATTAAAGATAAATATTGTCAATTGTGTAAAATTGTATATCTTTGCATAAACTAAGCTTCGGCTCGGCAATGAAAGCAAGCTTTATTGCATTCGCACTTGCATTATCTTTGCATAAACCAAGCTTCGGCTCGGTGAATATTAATGATACAACAATAACGCAATATGAGTAAACTGATTAAACCTGTGAATTATCAATCGCTGCTCGATATGCATCAAACGGAGCAGGGCATAAAACTAATAAAAGAGTTTTTTCAATTGAATTTAGCTACGGAGTTGCGCCTAAGGCGTGTTACAGCCCCATTGTTTGTGCTTAAGGGTTTGGGCATCAATGATGACTTGAACGGGGTAGAGCGCCCTGTAACCTTTCCTATTAAAGATTTAGGCGATGCAAAAGCAGAGGTAGTTCATTCATTGGCAAAATGGAAGCGACTGACTTTGGCTGATTATGAGGTAGCTCCTGGTTATGGCATTTATACAGATATGAATGCTATTCGTGCGGATGAAGAGCTGGATAATCTGCATTCACTTTATGTAGACCAGTGGGATTGGGAGGCATGTATAGAGAAAAGCCAACGCAATCTGGCAGTCTTGAAAGATGTGGTGCGCCGCATCTATGCTGCTATTCTGCGTACAGAGTATTTGGTCTGTGAACGCTACTCGTGCATAAAGCCTTTTCTGCCATCTGCTATACACTTTATACATAGTGAAGAACTATTGGCTATGTATCCTGATAAGACAGCTAAGGAGCGTGAAGACCTTATTTGTAAGAAATATGGAGCGGTGTTTGTAATAGGCATTGGCAGTAAATTAGCCAATGGAGAGCCGCATGATGGCCGTGCTCCTGATTATGATGACTGGACCACGGAGAGCGAAAATGGATATCATGGACTAAATGGTGACATATTGATTTGGTACCCCACATTAGATAGAGCAGTGGAGCTGTCGAGCATGGGCATACGTGTAGACCGTGAGGCACTGCTCAGACAGTTGAAGATAGCTGGCACTGAAGACCGGAAAAAACTCTACTTTCACCAGAAGCTGCTTAATGGTGAGCTACCGGAAAGCGTTGGAGGCGGTATCGGACAGAGCCGCTTGTGTATGGTGTTGCTGCATAAAGCCCATTTGGGTGAGATACAAGCCAGTATTTGGCCCGATGAGATGTATAAGGAATGTAAGGCTTTGGGCATGAATCTGATTTAGCTTTTCGGTGCCGAAAGCATATTGATAAGTAGGTGCTCGGAATTAATTTAAAAGCATCCCGTTAATCATAGCTGTTTCATGTATGCGATTAATTTTGAGCACCTGCTTATTATTACCACGGTGTAGGGTGTTTGTCCCCTTGGCAGAAAATATTCCTTTGTTTGATAAGTATTCTATCGTAATATGCAGTCTGCTTGTTTAGTTTAATTCAAGATGCAGCATTTCTGATAGTTTGCCAAACGCCTTGTAGTTGGTTTTGAGCAATTCAAAGCGCTCTTTGTTGGTCAGTATGGGCTTTATCTCATCTGGTTCAGCCAGCCTGAGCGTAAACGTGATGTTGCTATTTTGAAGGCGTAGCGCTAAGGTGTTGCGTATGCTTCCTTTTATTTTTGTCATATCATCCAGCAAAAGCCCATTGTCTACTACTGCTTCTATGTGTGGAAACTCTTTGATAATGGGGGTCATGTTCTTCATGCGCGATGCTATGCCAATGAGATTAGGGCTTTTCTCTGTCATGCGCACACACATGGCTATCCATTCGCGGCTTACATCATCATTGCTGAATGGTTGGTCTTGGTTTGCATTTGCAGGCACTTCATCTTGCTCAATGGCTATTTGCTGCGATTGGTTTTTGCTTTTTAAGTTAGCAAACGATTTGCTCAATCCGCCTAATTTCAGTGCAGGTTTGCGTGCAGCGGTCTTTGTTGCCATGACTTCTGCCATTTTGCCATGCTCTTTATTGTCCGTCTCATGGTTATTAGAGGTGCCATTCACACCGTTGTCTTCATTCTTTTGTTTGCCAGCCAGTGTGTGTCTGCTGACAGGAGGTTCAGCTGTGGCCACCTGATTAGCCACTTTAGGCTGAACGTTTATAATATGTTTAAACAGGCATTTCAATCTTTTAGGGCCACGCCCCGCGCTGTTGCCGTCATCGTCAGATTGTGTTATCTGCGCTATTTCTATGAGTGTGAGCTCTACCAACAATCGTTTGTTATTGCTTTGTCGATAGTTTATATCGCATTTGTTCATTATCTTTAGAGCCTTGTATAAAAAGTCTGTTGGGCATTTTTTAGCTTGCTCCTTATACTTTTCAGCTCTTTTTTGACTCACTTGCAGCAATGGCAGCGTTTCTTCGTCTTTAGCCATGAGTACGTTTCTTGCATGTACTGCTAATCCATTGATAAGTCCGCCTCCATCAAAGCCTCTATTGATAATGCTGTTAAGCAAGACCATCACATCGGCTGCTTTGTTTTCAAGACAGAAATCGATAATCTTAAAATAGTTATCAGCATCTACTACATTAAGGTCTTCTATCACCTTTTTATAGGTAAGGTTGCCTTGACAGAAGCTGACAGCTTGATCAAAGGTAGACAAAGCATCTCTCATGCCGCCGTCAGCCTTTTCTGCAATTAGATTAAGAGCCTCTTCTTCATAGGTGATACTTTCATTTTTGGCCACCATTTTCAGTTGCTCTACAATATCGGATACCTTGATACGTTCAAAGTCATATATTTGGCAGCGTGATATAATGGTAGGTAGTATCTTATGCTTCTCGGTGGTAGCCAAAATAAAGATAACGTGAGCAGGTGGCTCTTCCAGTGTTTTCAAGAAAGCATTGAAGGCGGCTGTGGTCAGCATATGTACCTCATCGATGATAAATACTTTGTATTTGCCAACTTGAGGCGGTATTCTTGTTTGCTCCATCAGGTCTTTGATAGCCTCTACTGAGTTGTTGCTGGCGGCATCCAGCTCAAAAACATTGTAAGATCTTTGTTCATTAAACGCCTTACAGCTTTCACACAGTCCGCAGGCTTCGCCGTTTTCGGTAGGGTGCAAGCAGTTGATAGCTTTGGCAAAAATACGTGCACAGGTCGTTTTACCTACACCTCGTGGGCCGCAGAACAAGTAAGCATGGGCTAATTTACCACTCTTGACGGAGTTTTTTAGTGTAGTAGTGAGTGCTTTTTGACCCACGACAGAGTCAAAATTGAGAGGCCTATATTTACGTGCCGATACTATATAATCTTTCATTATTGGGTTATTTCAGTTTATAGTGTAGCAATAAGGAATAAATATTTTGTTGTAAAAATAACGAAAGTTGGGTACGATGAAACATGTCTCAATTGTCAAATAGCAATTTAACTTATATAAAGTTAGCGCAAATTAGATGCAATGAAACTAATTTAGATTGTCGAACGGCAACTTAACTTATGCAAAGTTAGCGCAAATTGCTTACAATGCAAAATAAAATTCGTGTGAAAGTGGTTTAATTATCAGGTTAAAATACTATGTGTATGGAATAATACTCTGTTAATTCTAATGTAATCGTTTGAAAATGAGAGAGTTAATTAACGTAATACAACTAATAAAATTTGGTTAAATGGCTGATTATCAGTAACTTTATAGTTCTCTAAG
>CALCVP010000068.1 GCA_937907705.1 uncultured Prevotella sp.
GATCACCTTGACGACCCGCACGACCACGCAACTGACGGTCTACACGACGGCTCTCATGGCGCTCTGTACCGATAATAGCCAAACCGCCAGCAGCCTTCACCTCTGGAGTAAGCTTTATATCGGTACCACGACCAGCCATATTGGTAGCAATGGTTACAGCACCTAACATACGCTCCTCTGTATGGGTCTTTCCGTCAGGATCTTTTACTGTGATTGTTCCAAGTGTACTCTTACCTGCTTCTGATACAATATTAGCCTCTTGCTGGTGCAACTTGGCATTCAATACGTAATGAGGAATGTGGCGCATATTAAGCATCTTGCTCAACAACTCAGAAATTTCCACTGAAGTAGTACCTACAAGACAAGGACGACCAGCATTACGCATAGCTACTATTTCATCTATAACAGCACTGTACTTCTCACGAGCAGTTTTGTATACACGGTCGTCCATATCATTACGCAAGATAGGCCTGTTGGTAGGTATCTCTACTACATCCAACTTATAGATGTCCCAAAATTCACCTGCCTCTGTGCTCGCAGTACCGGTCATACCTGCCAACTTATGATACATGCGGAAATAGTTCTGCAAGGTAATGGTAGCAAAGGTTTGAGTGGCCTCTTTCACCTTCACATGCTCTTTAGCCTCAATTGCTTGATGCAAACCATCACTCCACTGGCGACCTTCCATGATACGGCCTGTTTGCTCATCAACAATCTTGACCTCACCGTCCATAACTACATACTCGTCATCCTTATTGAACATGGTATAAGCCTTCAACAACTGCTGCAAAGTGTGCACACGCTCACTTTGCACCGCATAATGGCTCAAAAGCTGGTCTTTCTTGTCCAACTTTTGCTGGTCGTCAAGATCTTTCTCGTTTTCTAAAGCTGAAAGTTGAGAAGTAATGTCTGGCAAGACAAACAACTCTTTATCGTTTACCTGCTTGGCCAGCCACTCTGTTCCTTTATCCGTCAAATCTACAGAATTAAGCTTCTCGTCTACGACAAAATAAAGAGGCTCTATGGCTTCAGGCATACGACGGTTGTTGTTCTCCATGTAATACTCTTCTGTTTTGAGCATACCAGCCTTAATTCCCTCTTCCGAAAGGTACTTAATCAAGGCTTTGTTCTTTGGCAAACACTTATGGGAACGGTAAAGGCTCAAGAAGCCTTCATCCAGCAACTTATCGTTTTTCTTTGCTCTACCTTCATTTATTTTTTGGCGGGCATCAGCCAAATATTGGGTAGCCAACTTACGCTGTACATCAAACAGACGCTCTACTAAAGGTTGATACTCTTCAAACATCTGATCATCACCATTAGGCACTGGACCTGAGATAATCAATGGTGTACGGGCATCATCTATCAATACAGAGTCGACCTCATCGACAATCGCATAATTATGGGCGCGCTGTACCAAATCATCTGGCGATACAGCCATATTATCGCGCAAATAGTCGAAGCCAAACTCATTGTTCGTTCCAAATGTAATGTCGGCTTGATAAGCTTTTCTACGCTCTGGAGTGTTGGGACGATGCTTATCTATACAGTCTACAGACAAGCCATGGAACATGTAAAGAGGCCCCATCCACTCAGAGTCACGCTTTGCCAAATAGTCATTGACAGTTACCACATGTACGCCATTTCCTGTAAGAGCATTCAAAAAAACAGGAAGAGTGGCAACCAAGGTTTTACCCTCACCAGTAGCCATCTCTGCAATTTTGCCTTGATGCAATACAACGCCACCAAACAACTGTACGTCATAGTGGACCATATCCCACTTCATGTCATTGCCACCTGCTTTCCAATGAGTACTGTAAATAGCCTTGTCGCCTTCAATACGAACAAAGTCTTTGCTTACCGACAGCTCACGGTCAAAATCATTGGCAGTAACTACAATTTCATCGTTCTCAGCAAAACGGCGAGCAGTGTCTTTTACAATACTGAATACCTCAGGCATTACCTCGTTAAGAGCTTTCTCATATTCATCAAGCACTTCTTTTTCCAACTTATCGATAGCGTTAAAAATGTCCTCACGCTCATCAATAGGCGTATCTTCTATCTTTGCCTTCAGCTCTGCAATCTTCTGTTTTTGCTCCTGAGCTGAATTTTGAACATAATTCTGTATCTCTTTGGTGCGGGCGCGCAATGCATCATTATCCAGTTCCTTAATGGCAGGATAAGCAGCCTTTACTTTCTCTACAAGAGGCTGTATCAGCTTCATATCGCGTGTTGATTTGTCACCAAACAATGACTTCAAAAAACTATTAAAACCCATTTTATTTTATTTTTCTTTGTTATTTTTCGTTATTTGCGTGCAAAAATACAAATTTTATTTCTGTTTTTAGCACATTTCACTGTATATCTCTATATAGAACACCTCCAGTGCAAAACGCCTACTTAATATAAAGGTGCCGTTGCACAAGCATTCGGTGCCCTAATTCTGATAGCTTTGGCAATAGTAGGAGCTATACGTTCTACCGCTACAGGCGTAGAAACTTGCTTGGCCATTATGCCCGTTCCATAAAGAACAATTGGAAATGAAGATAATGTTTCACGAGAAATATATTGTTGTTTGTTTTCTTCATTGAACAATTTCCAGCCTGGAGCGACCTCGACAATAATGTCGCCACAGCGCGAAGGATTGTACCAATTGTGCATCTTTGCATTGCCCGCTTCACCGGAAAAGAGTAAATTCTTGCTCGTAAAAACATTGCGCACACCTGCATTTTGAATCAGAAAAGATTGTGAACGACTCAGAATATCACTCATACTGATACGCTTGAGTTCTATCTGCTTAATGTTCAAAAATATCTGATTATAGAAATACCCCTCCACATACTTGTTTTGACCGTAAATAGCGCTTAAATACATATTAAGCAAATTGGCAGTACGGTTTATGTAAAAAGTGCCCGTAGGGATATGGTATTTTTTGAATTTCTCGTCTGTATCTGTAGTATAACCAGTACCTGTAACAACAAAAAGGACATTATTTTTCCCTACCTTCTCTTCTACAGTAGAAATAAGTTTACCCAGTTCATGGTCTAATTGCATGTAAAGCGACTGCAACTTTTTGCCATCTTTGTCTTTGCTCAAAGGCTTGGCGTCATAAGTAACAGTAAGCATGTCCGGGACATCATCTTGCCCCATATTAACAGAAGACAAGCATAACAGAGCCATGTCTGTAACATTGGCATTTCCGTTATCTTTCTCTACATTTACCTCTGTAGAAAGGTTGTAGTCTGTCATCCAATTGGGTTCCCGCTTTCCATAATAATTAGATGTACACCAACATTTGCTTGACTTATTTATCCAAAAAGCGCCATCCGCAGCATGACCACCACCCAACACGGCAGCTTCACGATTTAAAGCTACACTGTAAACAAAAGCTTTACCATCGGTGCTCATCTTCAGCTCATCGTTGACAGTGGTAGCTGTAAGAGATTGAGGTGAACTGGCATCTTTTGTAAACAATCCTTCACAAGAATTGTCATCTACACAACTGATGGGCACCAAAGTATTCTTATCGAGCCACATAGTGCCACTTATGCCATGATAATAAGGCGAAGTACCTGTTACAATAGTAGCTAAAGCTGAAGCCTCATCAACTGGCGAAAAACTATATTGAGCATTATCGTATACAGCTCCCCCATAAAACAACTTACGGAAACCTTTCTCACCATAATACGGCAAAAAAGTTTCTATATAGTCTGTACGCAACTGGTCTATAGCTATATTGACCACAAGCTTAGGAATAGGACGCGCTATTTGAGCTTGCATGTTGCCCACTGAAATCATAGCCAATAGGGTGGCTTTAATATACTTGTTTATCATTTATACTTTAAAGGTATTAATCTTCTTACACATCGTACCAATAGCGACAGCACTACTATATACATTCCCTCGGCATAAGTTTGGAACATTCCGCCTACTATAAACAACATAATGAAGAGTACTGCATACAGCCAGAATCTATCTTCCATCTGCTTCATCATCTTGGATGTAACAGACCAAATAAAAGCCAATGCCAATGGATTAAGCAGTAATATCTGTAAATTAGTGCTGGTAGTAGGATGCTCAGAAAACAGCATTGCAAGCAATACAAGTCCAGCTGCACCCACGACCAACAGCAAAAAGGTATCTAACAACCAAAAATTACTTTTCAGAAGCCACTCTATACCTGTAAGAAGAACTATTACCGCCAACAGCAGCCATGCACAAGTCTGCGGGCGAAGGGGAAAGCCTGGCTCCGACTGAGGTGCAGTACCGCCAACGACCTCGAACTGACGCTGAACCAAGGCACGTTCATGGCCTTGAGCATCTAGTACTTTTGCATTGCTAAAGCTTTTGTATAGATTATAGGGAAGAAACTGATAATCTGAAAAAGTAGTTTTACAATCAGCCTTGACACCTAACAGCAAATCATTGCCAAAACGTGCCCAAGGACTATCTTCATTAAAGGAGTGTATCAGTTGTCGGAAGGATGGGTACAGGCAATCTGAAGCAGAATAGCATACTTTCCCATTAATATGGCTAACTAATATATCTCGTGCACGTGTAGTACAATTGTCATAGAAGTAATTGTATCTATACACCCTGTTTTCAGGCAAATAGTTAGTATTAATGGCTGCGACAATCGCTTTCTTCTCGGCAGCTGTCAAATTCAGCTCCTGCTGTTCCACCGAACGGCCCTCACTCATATATTCTTCATAGAAAGCATTAAATGGCATAATACCCATTTCATAGTCTGTAAGCCCAAAAATAAAGCGCAAAACAAAAAATGATTTTTTAAAAGAAAACAAGCCATAATTAATCGCTACATCTATATTATTTTTATAATCTGTATAACGGATAGCAGTATGTCCATACAGACTATATACTTGCGTACCTGGGGCACAAGTTAATAGACTGATAGAAACAGAATCACCATCCATCACTCGTTTTTGTTCCATAGATGGGGATGCCAACACAGACACTTGAAACAAAAACAGAACAACAAATATAGCTATAAAATGCTTCAATAATATATTTTTTGTTTGTTTCACACTGCAAAGATAATGCTTATTTTTCTATTTTTACCATTTAAGAGTCTTTATTTTGGCTATAACGCTCCATACAAGAACAGATAATTATGCCTAAAGGCTAAAATAGCTTCGACCTGTACGGTTGTAAGAACTTTTTCTGAGTATTTTATCCATTATAAAAGATAAAAATCATATATGTAT
>CALCVP010000069.1 GCA_937907705.1 uncultured Prevotella sp.
CGAGGTAAAACGTTAAATGTTGGCGATTTGTCCATCAAAACATAGACTTTATGGAACAAAATTAATAATTTTGCAATGCCGTATTCGCCCATGTCTCGATGTCGTTCTTTTGTAGGAACTTCGTCGTTATCGCCGTGCGAACGTGTTTTCCCATCAGTCTGCCCACTGATGGGATTTTTCGTTCCTTTCATTTGTCATGTCTTCATCTTTTCCTCCTATTTTTTTAATGCGCTTTCCAAAGTTCTATTCTCTTGTCGATTTCGCCCTTTGGTAGGCGAGTATTAATACTGAAAAGACTTAGCAATCTCTCGATAGCTGTCTCGCGGTTTATCACTTTATATTCAAGCATCTTGTCTAAGACATAGAGGATGCCATGAACTTCCACATCATCTTTCTGTACCACCTTGCGCAAACGATTGTCGCCTGTCAAGAGCGGACAACCGAGATCCTTTGCCAACTTCCATACAGAACAATCCTGAATGCTTGCGTTGGAAAGCTTCTGGGCTTGGTTTCGCATTCGCAAAAGTTCCAACATCTCGTTTCCGTCGAACCCTTTTACTTTCAGAGAGCCCTGTTGCCTAAAAGTGTCCACCATAAGTTTTTGATTAGAGTCTTTCAACTCCTTCATTACCATATCCGTGGTATGTATCTCCCATGGCAAGCTGAAGAAGCCGTCAAGTAAGTTTACGCTTATCAAGTCGATGAAAATGTTAGTATCGCTCACGACTATCTTTTCCATGGGCTAAATCACGTTTACCTTGTCGCGAACCATAGCCACTGGGCAATCAAGCATGGAAGCTGCCTTGGAGGTGGTTATCAACTGCTGCGCCAACGCGCTGTATACCAGAGCCGCATAGCGAGTGTCTTTTAGCTTTTCCCTGCAACGGCTTTCTTCTACAGCAGCACAAAAAGCCTTATTCATTCTTTTGCGAATATAGAAAGACTTGTATCGCTTCTCTGTGACGATGCCCATCTCGTATAGCTTGTGCATTATGGCATCAATGGATATGCCGTACATCTCCTGCAAGACGACGAGCTCGTTGAGTGAAAGCTTGGCTTTTCCCGCAAGGGCATTGTTTATAACCTGGCTTGGCAAAAGCATCTCGCTCGCGAAAGAATGGCACATCTTTTCCTTGTCATGTTCACTCAAGGAGTCCGAGAAGCTTTGGTTGAAGAGCAAATGCCCCAATTCGTGCAATGCCGTGAAGCGCAAACGCTCTGCCATCTTGATGTCTTTGCTCAACACGATTATGGGTTGTTCATTGACCATTCCGCTCAGTCCGTCGAAACCTTCAAGCCCGGTTATAGGTATTACTTTTATTCCATTGGTTTCAAGCATGTCTTGTACGTTGGCGATAGGGTCAAAGCCTAATTGCCATTTCTCCCTGACTTCGCGAGCACACTCTGTCATGTCCATGGGAGAGGAAAGCTTCTGGCCTGTTTCGACCTTATTATATGCGATAGCTTCCTTTCCCAAGATCTCTTCAATCTCCAGATAATGCTCTATCTCTTCCTGTATTCGTATCTTCAAAGCCGCGGTATCCTTGGCCTTGACACTGGCTTTCTTGCGAAAGGAAAATCTCATCTCCTCAACATCAAACTTGAATGGTTGAAAGAAATAATCCAAATTCACCCTTAACGCTTCTGCCAATGCCATCAAGGTAGAGCTGGACGGCATCATCTTGGCAGCCTCATATTTTGAGATTGCCTGCTTGGATACCACTCCTTGCGCTTTCTCGCAAAGGGCATCCATGGATAGCTTTTCCTTTATTCTCGCCTGGCGTAGCCGCTTGGCGAAAACTTCTAAATCACTTAGCATGTTCTTGCCTTTTATTTGTTTACAAAGGTACTAAAAATATTATTATGTCAACACACGCATCAATGTTTTTTTGTTTCTTAATTAAAAGATTATCTTTTTCAGCCAATGGTCGCATAGCCATTTGCAAATCTTGGCACTCTTACCAGCGACCTTGTTCAAGATGTATAGAGAGATATTGGAATAAACAACACCAAAGTGGGTCAAGGCATATTAAAAGAAAAATCAAGACAAAAGGCTCTATGAGAATCGCTCGTTTGAAAATAGTCAGCACTTCGTTCAATCCATGGGCATTCTCGGAATAGATACATAACTCACTCATTAATAACAGCTTGCGCGCATCACGCCTTAAAAGATGAAAAGAACCTGAATTTTAGCGATGCCCTTACGCCGTAATCGCGATGCCTTTACGGTGTAAAGGCAATGGCATCACGCCATTGACGTGGTGCCATCACACCGTAAACGCACCCAACGCGCATTCATAAAGGCAATAGGGTGGGGCAAAAAAGTTCGGATTATGGTATTTCGCTCTCTGGAACACACTGCTGCCAAAGGGTAAAATCCAGCAATAAATATTTACATCAGCAGGTTATTAAGCATGACATAAAACTGAACACGAGACTAAATCTTCAACTCCATGTCTATATGCATCAAACCTTCCATCATGAAAGGCTCTGACGTGGCACGAAACCCGAATCGCTCGTAGAAATGCAACTTGGTGAGTTGAGACTCTATCTTCACCAACTTAGTATCAGGGAAATATTGCCGCACGGTCTCCAAGGCTTTACGGAATATAAGCGCGCCATAACCCTTGCCACGTTCGGTGCTGATGACACGCCCTACGCTGAGGGCATCCAGTTTCGTGCCACCAGGACACACACGACACAAAGCCACGATTTTGCCCTCACCATTGGTAAGCCACAGGTGCAAGGCGGTTTGGTCGCTATAATCAATGTCTTGATACACACAGTCTTGTTCCACTATGAACACAGCAGCCCTAACGTGCAAGATATCATATAGCTCCGTAGTGGATAATTGATCAAAAGACTTTATGTTGAGCATGCAACCTTCAGAAAGTAGCGACGTGGTTGATACGTTTTTCATTTATATATTTTATTTAATAGTATTTTCTGCACTCATTATGCAAATAGATTGTAACTTTGCGGCATGATGCGCGAGATAAAGATTATCATATTGCTCCTTGTGATTCCCATGCTCGCCATGGCGCAAAAGTTCAACAACGGAGTGAACCCTGAGGACATGGACGTTGACATGGACAACCCAACTTTCGTGCCAATGGTGAAGATCGGCAAGGTGAAGCAGGGTAGAGACTCCATACAATACGTGGAGCTCAACAACATTTGGGTGTATCCACAACCAGAGTTCAAGAACGCACGCCAGCGCGCCGCCTACAACCGCTTGATATACAATATAAAGCGAGTGCTGCCAATAGCCAAGGAATGCGATCGCATCATCATAGAGACCGGCGAGTACCTGGAACTGCTGCCCAACAAGAAAGCCAAGGACGCGCACATGAAAGTGGTGGAGCAAGACATAAAGAGGGAATACACGCCACGCGTAAAGAAACTCACCTACTCGCAAGGCAAGCTGCTCATAAAGCTCATAGACCGAGAATGCAACAACTCATCCTACGACTTGATAAAGGCGTTTCTTGGCCCCATACGGGCAGGTTTTTACCAGTCGTTCGCCTGGATTTTCGGTGCCTCGCTGAAGAAGTCGTATGACCCCAACGGCGCCGACCGTATCACGGAGCGCATCGTGAGGCAAGTGGAAGCCGGACAATTGTAGAATAACTAAGTCTTTTCGCCGTATATGCGTTGTAGCCTTATAAGAGGTCGTTTATCTCCTCTTCCGGCATGTTCATGGTCTTGGAAACGGTAGCTATTGGCATTCCGCTGTCAACCATTGCCTTGACCATATTCATTATTTGCTTTCTCTGCTGGGCAATCTGCGCGTCCTTTTCGTTCAGCTGCGCGTCCTTCTCGTTCAGCTGCACTTTCTGCTCGTTCAGCTGCACTTTCTGCTCGTTCAGCTGCACTTTCTGCTCGTTCAGCTGAGCGTTCTTCTCACTCAGCTGAGCGTTCTTCTCACTCAGCTG
>CALCVP010000070.1 GCA_937907705.1 uncultured Prevotella sp.
AACGACCCCGAGATTACAAATCACGTGCTCTGGCCAACTGAGCTAAAGAGGCAAGCAATGCAGCCGTTAAAGCGCATGTATTTTAGGACATGTCTTAAAACGGCTGCAAAGATACGCATTATTTTGATAACGCCAAAACTTTTCGGGTATTTTTTTCTTATTTCCTCATTTTTTCCTTAAACTTAGTCAGCTGTATGCGCAATGCATCTACCGCTTGGTCTACTCCTTCTTCAAAAGTATCACATGTTTTCTCCACATGTAATTGTGAGCCAGGAACGATTACAGTAATGCTTGTTTCTTTATTTAAAGCGGTAGCAGGCTTGACCACCTTTAATGAGATTTCTGCTTTTTGAATGTCTTCGTAGTTTTTCTCTAACTTTGCAACTTTCTTTTCAATAAAAGCTTTCAGTTGTTCAGTAGCGTCAAAGTGGATTGACTGAATTTTAATTTCCATAGTTACCTCCGTTTTTTTAAAGGTTAAGCCCTGGGATGGGCGGATTGATAAACTTTCTTCAATTGTTCAAACGTGGTGTGAGTATAAATCTCGGTAGTGGCTAACTTCTGATGCCCCAATAATTTTTTCACGCTTTCTATGCCTGCGCCATGGTTCAACATGGTAGTGGCAAAGGTATGTCGCAATATGTGTGGACTTCGTTTTTTAAGCGTACACACTCTCGACAACTGCTTTTGCACCACAGTCCTGATTTGACCCGTACTCATGCGCAAACCTTTATCGGTCAGCATCAATGCATGAGATTGTGCTGCTACGCTCTCCGATCTTTTAGCCATATAGGCTTTTATCGCATCACGCAGTTCTGTTCCAAACGGTATTACACGCTGTCTGTTGCGCTTGCCTGTTACCTTCAGTTGGCAGGTTTCCAAATCCACCAGTTCATCATTAAGACCAGCCAATTCTGCCACACGCACCCCTGTTTCATAGAATATTAATAATATGGTACGTGCGCGTACATCTTCATATTTATCGAGATTCCACATTTTCTCATCCAGCAAGGTTTGCATTTCGCTGTCTTTCAAGAATTGTGGCAGTGGTTTTTCCCTTTTCGGTCCGACAACGCAGTGCGCCGGATCCGAGTCAACGAGGTTTCGCGAAAGGGCAAAACGAAAAAAGGAACGCAATGCGCTCAACCGGGTATTGATTGAGGACGCAATGTTTCCTTTATCCATCATGCTCTCCATCCAATCACGGATGACATCAGAGTCTACCGACTCCCATGAGAGATGAGTATCCAAACTTTTGAAGTACGACTCAAACTCTTGCAAGTTGTCGCCGTACGACTTGATGGTTTTCTCGGAGTAGTTCCGTTCAAACCTTAAGTAGTTCAAAAATTCTTTTACCATCATAATTCGTTACTCTCACATGTTTTAACGGCAACGAAATTACGAAAATAAAATTAAACCACCAAATTTTTCAGAGTTTTTATTCCTCTGTAGCTCTCAGTTTCTGTACGTAAATAGCGCGTTCCATCTTGAGTCTCTTCAAAACAGATGGCTTGTCGAACTGCTGACGTGCACGAAGCTCTTTTACGACACCTGTTTTTTCGAATTTTCTCTTGAATTTCTTCAATGCTCTCTCGATGTTCTCGCCATCTTTAACTGGTACAATAATCATTTTTTGTCTTAAAATTTTATATGTTAAACTTATTTTTATTCAGATGCTACATTTAGCGGCTGCAAAATTACATCTTATTTTTATAAAATGCAAATATTCAGTCTTTTTTTTCTAAAATCCACTATTTTTTATTATATTATGCGCCAACGGCATCACGTAACAACATGAGTAACAGTCTATAAGGGGGCATCTTGAGTTTTTGTCCAGCAGTATTTTTGCATTTCTCCGTCTTTATATACAGCTTTGTCTACTTATGTACTTCATGCCTTATTTTATTCATTTCAAGTGTTCGAATTCCAACATTTATATCTATGTGAATATTCTGTTTTTATGGAATTGCATTAAATATCTCACTCTGCTTCTATCCACTATACCCCTACCTTTCTTCTGCCGTTAAGTCTCGATTTCAATGTGCGCATGGCTTGCGGTGTCTTGCAGAGTATATACTGTATCTGATCTTGACCATACCCCATCAGGCATAACACCTGATAGGTGGTCTGCTCATGCGTCAGCGCATCATACTGCTGCTCCATCTGCGCCATTTCATCGCAGTGTGCAGCCCTGTAATACTCTGCAAAAGCTATAAAATCAGGCTTATGCCAAACTGAAGTATTTCCGCCCTCCACTATCTCTTGATACCGTTGATAACCCAATGCACGATTCAATTCTTGCTGCCGCTTTATAACATTGAGTTGACCTTCCAACTGCTTCACGCTTTTCTGACTCTCCTCACAAGCATCGGTCATCCGCTGTAATTGGTCTGCTGTATCTGCCATCTGCATATCTTTCTTCGTAGCTTTCACCTTCATGCCTTTCACCTTGTGATGATAGTACCAGCCAGCACCACAACCGGTTATCAACAGCACCACTATAAAAACTATTCCCCACCCCACTTTGCGTTGTTTGTCGTCTTCTATCTGCTGTTTGTCAAAGTCTGCTTGGATGGCCATCACTGCTTCAGTCTTGTTATTCATTTTTATGGTATCCCTTACTGCTTGCAATTTTGCTGCAAACAAAGCAGATTCCTTATACAATCCTCTTTGCTTAGCCACATCTGACCTTATCAAATATATTTCTTCTTTTAATTCCAAATCTTTTGTTTGCAAAGCTAAATTCCAAAGGCTATCTGCTTCTGCAAATTTATTCTCAACAGCACTGATACCAGCTAACGCATGGTAAGACACATCATTTGGGGGATAATTCAAAGATATTTCATAATACTTTCTTGCTAATTTATATTCTTTCTTATCAAAATAGTTAGCTGCTATATTGGTATAAACTATACCCTTTACCCTTAGAGGAGCTTTTTTTACATACTTTAATAATTTTGAAGTATAATATGCAGATGCTATAGAATCATTTTTATAATCTGCAATAATTGACGCCCAATTGTACGCATTACAAATATCTCCAATGTTATTTTGTATTAGTGCGTATTGAATGGCTTGTTTCTCATAATACATTGCTTTATCTAAAAGTCCTTCACGTTTATTAGCCTCTGCCAAACACTGACACACATTGAAATGCCACAATGCAGAATTAAATTTTGTAACTAATCTTTCTGCTTTTTTCAATAAGAAGACAGATTTCTCTTTTTCATTATGGTCTGATAAAAGCATAGCCTTATAATAATAAGATTTCATGAGTCTAAAATCATCTTTTGTTTTTGAATAGTAGTCAATACAAAAATCAAGTACTGTATCTGGCAGGTCCTTATAAAGGCTGCAACAGGTTTGGCTATATAACAATATATAATATACTTTATCTTCTACCCTATCGATTTTTTTTGCATTAACCTTCTTTAAACAATTATATGCAGAATCAAATTTTTCATGCACTAACAATGTGTCAACCATGACTAAATGGCTGTACAACTTAGATTTTTTATTACATTGGCAGCAGAATGTTATTAACAAAATTGCTATTAGGAAAGTAAATAAAATGCTGTACTTTTTCATGATTACAAATATACAAAAAAAATATCATTTTACGATAAAGTGATATAAAAGAAATATATTTCCAACTGATAAACGTTACAATTTAATATTCTTTTACCACATTAAAACGCACTTCAATAATCTAACACACAATTAGTTACAACAATTTATAAAATTGTAACACCAAGAAAGATATTTTCATAATAATTTTGAAAGAAAGAACATATAGTATAAATTTGCTGACAATATCATCAAGTTCTAAACAGAATCAAAACATAAATCAAACCATCACAACATGAAAAGGAGTATTTTCTTTTGCATTTTTTTGCATAGTTTCAGTATAAATACAGATGCAATTAATACGTATCATTTTTATAAACACAAAAAGTCAGCTACTCAACACAAAGCTCCTATACAAGGACGCCAAGTAATGGCTACATGCAACAACAGAACCGTTACACTGTTCTTTTTTTGCTACGATGAAGACCCGATAGAACTCTCCATTTACAAAGACGGGGAACTCATAGCAACAGAAAGCTTCCTGCTGGATACTGACGACATCTTAGAATGTGACCTCAGCGAATACACAGAAGGATGTTTTACCTTCTATGCAAAAATAAATAAGGATATACAGTTCATAGGCGAATATAACATCTAAATTAATAATCATTTGATTTTACCCATCATGAAACAAAAACTCGTTTTACTCTTTTCTTTTATAATTTTCAGTGCTTTCCGAGTTATGGCACAAGCCCCTTCAAATCCAATTTATATTGGCTTAGAGGCTCAGGCCGCTATACAATCATCAAATAAATCGCTTTTAAGCAACAATGTGCAATTAGGTTGGAAAGCAACAGATAGACTAGTATTTATGCAGCATCAGAAGGTTTGGTATTTTTAAGCAAGAGCAAAGACATACGCACCTACAATTGCTCTTGGAATGTAGGCGGTGGTATTGGTTATGATTTTCATAAAGACAACATTCTAAGCACCACCTTTTTTGCAACAGCCACACATAGTATTGGCAATGTCGATTTGAAAAATATGTCTTACAATGCTGGCATAAAGTTTAATACCCAGCAAAAAGCTTTAAAGCTTTCATTTGGAATTGGTTATAAATACATTAAATCCTTACAGAAATCAGAAAAGGATTTTAAAGGATTCTGTGTTAGCATTGGCATAAGCATCTAATAAAGCTTTATCTTTCCAATACATTTATTGGATACTGACAACATATTTAGAATATGATCTCAACAAATACACGGAAGAATATTTTATCTTCCACGCAAAAATCAATAAAGATATACAATTCATAGGCGAATATGATATTTCAATTAATAACTATTAAAACTTTATCAATTATGAAAAAAATCTGTATGCTTCTTGCTTTGACAGCATTTGTTTTTACATCTTGCAGCAACAACGAAGACACTGCTATCAATCAAGCTGAAAACAGCTCTCTATTAAGCCGTATCAAGGTAGTGCATATAAAAAACGGTCAAATAGTACCTGCATCAAGAGTAGGCAATGACAGCACAGATACAGCTTTATCATTCAAGACACTCAAAGACTTTACAGACTTTAAAGCATTGCTAAAATACAAAAGCACTGAAGAGAAACAAATGATTGTCAAAAGCTTAGGATTCAATAATATGTATTCTATCTATGAAGAGGCAGATGCAGAACTTGATTCCATTGGCGAGATAGCACAATCTGAAGAAGAATTCAAAACCCTGTATGCCAATTACAAGAAAGAATACGAAGACATTTTAGTAGGCAACGGTTATGACCAAACAGATCTCTCTCTGTATATACCTGCATCAGAAGACGAAAATACCGACGCTTTTATTGCAGGCAAGGAAAAATTAGTCTCTATTAATGACAAAGTAATCAAAATGGATTTTCAAAAAGTGATGAATTCTGCGGATATGACGATCTATGGCACATCAGTTCCCAACAATCCAAGCTCTGGTTCAACTGCTGCTACCTCATCATCTTCTTCTACTTCATCTACAACATCAGAGAGTGATTGGGCTACCAACAGCTTTATCAAGAAAAACGGACATAAAAAGACCATCTTCGCATGTTCCTTCACAAAAGAGCACGCCGTAAGATTCCACTTCGGTGCCCAAAAGAAAATGTGGTATGGCTGGAAAAGAGACAACAATAGAGACTTTTATTATAGACTGGAATATTTGGAGGGTGTAGACGAAAAAGGACGTTCTGCTGAAATCAAGCCTACATATACTGATAATACTTATCATTTCTTCTTAAAATGGAAAACCGGAAACTTGAATGTCAGCATCGGTGATGCAATAGAAGCAAGTGGACCAGTAATAACCAGGTATCAAGTTACAGGTGATGTCTATGTATGGACGGACATGATGGTGGACAAAGACAGTAACGGCAATATCATACATGGAAAATTTGACAAGATTCCAATGGCAGGTCAAGAATCCATCTATCCACAATTAAGCAAAGACAAAGCCTATAAATGCAGAATACGCTTAAAGGAATAGCATAAACAAGTAGGTGTTCAAATTTAAACGTATACAGCAACCTTTACTTAAATCAATATTGAGCACCTGCTTTCTATAAATATAACAGCAACAATAAACAATATCCAGTATGAACAGATTGAAAACACTTTCTTTAAGGCTATCAGCCATTGCATGTGCTTTGCTTCTTTTGGCAACAGTCGTGGCTTGCGACAAGGATGATGACGCAGACATGTCCAATTGGGAAGACAGAAACCAGATGTATTACCATGATGCCTACAATGCGGCTATGGCCTGTATATTATCCAATGACACCACATGGAGCTTGCTATTCAAAAACAACGGTGAGACCCAACCTACAAACGTTGTATTGGTGTGTACAGTGAAAAAAGGCAAAGGTACAGACACTCCACAGTCAACCGATTCTGTAAAGGTGCATATCAAGGGGCAACTTGTTCCATCTACATCTCATCCTGACGGCTATACATTCTTGACCTCCTACAATGAAACGTCTGCTGCCGCTGCCCACCCACTTACGTTCTCTGCAGACGGCAAAATGGCTAACACTACCACGCCAAGTGTAGAAGGATTAGGCATGGTGCTTCAAAAAATGCATGTAGGCGACCATTGCCGTGTATATCTGCCCTATGAGTTAGGATATGGCACAGCGGGCTGTCCAAGCATGGACATACCTCCTTACAGCACGCTGACTTATGACATAACCCTGATAGAAATCATCAAATAGAGGGCTTGACAGGCACCAATTTATCTACAACAACTCTAATTTTAAAATAACATGAATATATTGAAAACACTTTTTCTGAAACTTTCGGCTGTTGCATGTCTGCTTATGGCTTTCACTGCATTAACAGCCTGCCACAATGACGATGACGAACCCTCTTCCTGGAAAGACAGAAACGCTTACTTCTTTTACCATAAATATGATTCGGCTGTCGGTACCGAATTGGTCGGTGATTCCAGAGAAAGAGTATTGACCAAAGGCCCTTACACTGATGAAGAAGTGATAAAGCCGGAACGACATGTAGCGCTTTGGGTGTATGAAGAGGGCAAAGGCAAAGGATGCCCACAGCCCACCGACTCTGTAAAGGTGCATATCAAGGGATACCTGCTTTCTGCCACCTCCTATCATTGGGATGACGAAACTGTCTTCTTTTCCTCCTATCAAGGTAAATTAGATACAGCCACCTGCCAACCAGCCACCTTTTCTGCTGACGGCAAAATGGCCAACTCCGCCATACCAGGCGTAGAAGGCTTAGGCCTTGCCTTTCAAAACATGCACATCGGCGACCATTGGACGGTATATGTACCACAGGAGTTGGGGTATGGCGCCACTGGCTGTTCAGACCTTGGCATACCTCCTTACAGCACATTGATATATGATATAACTTTGGTAGATTATTAAGTAGGTGATCAAAATTCATCGTATATATGAAATCCTCAGGATTAACGATTGCTTAAAAGCAATCGTTAATCTTATTTAAATTAATGATGAACACCTACTTGTCACAAATAATGTAAGGCATTGAAGCAAAAACTCAAGTATAAATATTTTTCAAAACAATACCAATTCATATATAATTAAAAGGTACATAAAAAACGTTGCGCTGAACACGCTTCTACACGAAGCATCATTCAGCGCATTTTTATCGTTATGTCTTTCTTACGTATCGTCAATACGGTTTAGGTTGGAATAGTTTTGAATACAATCCTTATGTGTTTTGTTATTGCAAATATAAGCATTTATGGTAAGACGTCCAAATAAATTGGCTGCAAATTGTCATTCAATAACTGATTTATTTGGTTTAAACGTTAAAAACCGACATATTGGACAATACGAAGACCTTCTTTGTTCGTTTCTGCTCATTTTACTACTCACAACACATTAGTGTGCTGTCGGCGCAAACGAACAGAGATGCTCATATACCATATAACATAGAGTATCAATAGAGCCAAGGTGGCATAGTTGGCTATGCGATGCTGAAGACCTGCGGTAACACACTGTACAGCCATCAATGCGATACTGCCTAACAATACTGCCACGTCTACTGCCAGAATCTTTCTCAAAGGTTTATATGCTGCCGAAAGAGCAATGTCTTTGCGTTTCAACGCACGCACTACCGTAACAAGGACAACGACAGCTACCATTACCAGCAGAGAATTAAGCCATGCCATATTTGTAGAAAAGCGCAAAGCTTCTTGCTGGATGCTTACCAAAGCATTGACACCTAATATCAAGCTGACGAGTTGCCACCAGTCTGTTTTACCGGGGCTTGGCCGTTTCTTGCGCCAAAATGTGCCATACACAATGGCTGCTATGGACGCCACCAAGATAATAGACATTACAATTAACATAACCTATTGTTTTAAAAGTTCATATTCAATCCCCATTAAGTTAGCATGCCGTGTGAGCTTCTACTTGTGAGCAGTGTCCTCACCGTCGGCCATATACCATTTGGAGTATTCAACATAGTGGGCTGCAAAGCTCTCTGCCTGATTGGGGCTGGTCTTTTTCAGAAACTTGGCGGGCACCCCACCCCATATCTCATGGTCGCCAATCTTGGTGCCTTGCAACACCAATGCGCCGGCTGCCACAATAGCTCCCCGCCCTATGTCGGCACGGTCGAGCACCGTAGCTCCCATGCCTATGAGTGCACCTTGGCGCACAGTGCAGGCGTGTACGGTGGCGTTGTGGCCTATGGTAACATTGTCTTCTATGACCACTGGACCTATTTTGTTCGTAACATGCACGCAGGCACCGTCCTGCACATTCACTCTGTTGCCTATTGTTATAGGGGCTACATCGCCTCTCAACACGGCATTGAACCACACAGAGCACTCATTGCCCATGGTAACCTCGCCCACAATAGTGGCGTTTTCGCTAAAATAGCAGTCTTTACCCCATTTCGGGGTCAAGTTATTGATTGTCTTTATTAATGCCATTTTTCTGTTTTTAATCACTAATCAGTTTATGCAAAGACAGTGCAAGGCGAACGCAATAAAGTTTACTTTCAATTGCTGAGCCGATGCCTGTCTTATGCAAAGATAGAGAAAAAAAACGAAAGCACTGCAATGAGCAAGCAAAAACGGTGCAATCATTTGTCAATAGCTATGCAATCGGAGACCAATAGCGGTGCAATCGGCAAGCGATTGCACCGCTATTGGAAAGGCTGTTGCCGGCAAGTAGCCACTCTATGACATAAAGGTCTAAAAACAAAGCATTTATACGTCTGTCAACAAAGAAGCAGCAGAGAGGCACACATTGGCCTTTCTGCTGCTTCAAAGATTAGTTTTATGTTTTTATCTCATGTCAGTACGAAATTCTACTGCTTAATACTGTGTATGCTGTGGGTCAAAGTTGGTCCAGCCTTCTGTCCAGTTATCGCCTGCTGCAAAAGCACCTATATAGGATACTTTGGTAAAGCCTGAGAGCAGAGCATCGGTAAATGAAGCTGCTGTCAGCAGTGGGCTGTTGGTTGCCGGCATATAACCCGTAGCATCAAACCAGCCTGTGGCAGTGTCAAAATACTTGTCGGTAGCCTGGCTCTTGAAGAAGGTACTGGTAAACGATGGCTTAGAGGCATCAGTAGTCTTGGTCTTGTAGTCATAGAGGTGGTCTTCATATATCTTGTTGAAGTCTGAGCCTAAGATGTCCATATTAGCCATCCAGATGTTTTGCAACTTCAGCGTGTTGGCGGTAGCTGCGCCTTGTGTGTCACCCTTTTCATTGTCAAGAATCAAACCGATAGGCCAACCTACGGCTACAGAGTTGAAGCAGTTAAGATGAGAGTCGCGACGAATGTGCATGGCAGCCTGGAACTTGCCAAGACTTGAACCATTGTTAGGATTGTATTCGCCAGCGGTAATGTATGACTTGTCGTTCACAAAGTTTGCGTCTACAGCCTTGGGACCGATAAATGTCATGTTAGAGAATACAGCCTGTGTGTGAGGGTCAGACTTGGAGCCATCGGCATTGTTGTCGCTCTCGAAACCGTTGCTCTGTGATACATCGGCAATCTTGGAGTCGCGGACAGACAGACCGAACTGTACAGTTCCGCTAAAGCCATTGTCGGTATCAAAGTCATCGTCCCAGCCTTTGTAGGCAATCAGGTATTTGCAGTTGACCTTGCCGCCGAACCACTCGTAAGAGTCATCGTTAGAGTAAGATACCTGCACGTGGTCTATCTTGGTGCCGCTGCCTACTGAACCCAATGTAAGACCATTGATTTCCTGATCTGCCTTGAATGGGTATCCGGCAAACTCTATGCGCACATAGCTCAACACGCCGCTGTTGTCGGCATCGTCGGTGCCGCCATGCTTGGTACGCGGACCACCCTCTATCTGCATTTCAGTCTTGTTGTTCTTTGCCTTGCCGCAGAGTATCACGCCACCCCAGTCGCCAGGACGACGGCTGCCGGCAGCCTCTTCAGAAGTAAATACGATAGGCTCCTGTGCGGTACCTTGTGCTATAATCTTGCCGCCACGCTCTGCTATAAGGGTAGCTTTGGTCTGCTTGTCGCCCTTGATGACGGTACCTGGCTCAATGGTCAGCTCTGCACCATCGGCTATATAGACCCAACCTTTCAGAATGTAGGTGCCTTTCTTCAATGTCTGTTTGCCGGTGAATACGAATTCTGCATCGCCGTTTCCAATCTGCTTGCCCTCATCACTCACATTCTTGTCGCCATCTGCAGTAAAGAGCAGGTGGTCGCAAGCCTTCAAGCCGTTGTCGGTAGTCCAGTTTACGGTAGTCTTTGCAGGCTCATTGTTGTCGTCATTGTCGCTACATGCACTCAATGAGAGCGCCAGTGCGAGGATGCCCATGCATCCATAGAAATTCATCTTGTTCATACTTTATTGTTTTGTTTAACATCCAATATCCAAATCCATTCGTTTGTCAGAACTTGTAGCCAACGCTCAGTGCCACATTGCGTCCGGGCTGGTAGCAGCGCGTTACCTGCTCTATCTTCTTGGTGTGGCCATCGTCAAAGTGGGCTGTTTCAAACTGCTTGTAATACACTTTCTCTGCCAGCAGGTCTCTCACGTTGAGTTTCAGCTCCCAATGCTGTCCGAAGCGCTTGGCCAGCGACAGGTCTATCACATTACGAGGCATCTCATAGCTGTCAGGCACACGCAGCACTTCGTTGCCACTGGTGGAGCCTTCGCTGCGCCCCACACCGATAATGCGCTTTCCGATACGGTTGTAGAGCAGTGCCACATCTATCTGCTGAGGTCCGTTTTTATAGAAGAGGCCTGTATTAATCAAGTAAGGCGACTGCCCTTGCATGGGCCGGTCTGCCTCTTTGGAGCCTGACGGAAAGTCTACACGGCTCTTGATAAGCGAACCGTTGAATGACCAGCTAAAGCCTTTCAAGCCGATAAACGACAGGTCTTTGCGTATGTCAAGTTCCAAACCATAGGTCTTGGCAGACTGTGCATTGAGGTAAGAATATACCAAATCGGTACCGCCCGTTACGGTATAAGTCCACTCGATAGGGTCGTCAAAATGCTTGTAGAAGGCAGCCAACGACACTGTCTCGCCTTTGCTGGGATAGAACTCATAGCGCAAGTCAACATTTTGTATGTAGCAAGGCTTCAATCCGGTATTGCCCTGCACATCAGACACGAGATCGAAATCGTAAAACACCGAAGGCGACATCTCTCTGAACTCAGGCCGGTTGACAGTCTTGCCATACGACAGTCTTAACTGGTGCTGGTCTGTAAACCTGTAAGTCAGATTGACAGAGGGAAACAAATCGTTGTAAGTATAGTTGTGGCTGAGCGGGCTGGGTTTATAGTCGCTTGTGTTGGTTATCAGCTCCATGTGGTCATATTCATAGCGCAAGCCCGCATAGACGCTCAACTTGCCAAATGGCAAGGTGGCTGCAAAGTAGCCTGCACCAAGAGTATTGTGTCCTTTGTAATTGTTGCGCATGTGCTGCTCTTCCAGCATGTAGAGTTTGTCAAGTCCGAAATAGTTGCTGTTGCTCAGCAATTGGGTGATATCCATGTGCTGGAAATCATCAGGCAATTGGTTGTCGTTAGGATTCCAATTGTAGATAAAGTTGCGTGTGGTGTACTTCCTTGTGCGGTATTCTCCATAGCCACCTAACTTCAAAGAAGGTGTCCATGACCCGAACACAAAATCGTGTTTATCATTGATAGCGGCCGACATGATGTGCTCGTCCAGTTGAGTCCATTCACGGTTGATGTCGTTGGAAGCCGTCAGTTGAATGTCGTTGGGCGCAAGTTTATCGTTGAGTGTGTAGCGTTTACGGTCAGGTACGTTACGATTGGCAAACGAATAGCTCGCGCTCCAGTCTAATTGGTCTTTGGCCAACGTGTGCTTACCCGTTATTTGGCCATTATAGGTAGTACGGCTGCGATAGTAGTATTCGGCGGCATGTTCGTTGTCTGATTGGGCATTGATGCCTTCGCGCCAGGTATAGCGGTCGTTACCTATCTGATTGAATATGTTTTTAAGTTGATACTTGTTCCTCCCGTTGGCAGACAAGAGGGTAAAGTTAAGCATCGCCCCCAAGCGCACATTGTGGTTATACTGGTCATCTGTGCTGCGGCGCAGGTAGTTGGAGCGGTCATGGTCTGTATCGTACACGCCAAAAAGATTATTGGTCATACCCTCAAACGTGCGGTACTCATTGGTATAGTTGGCTGCTGCTATCATACCCAAGAGCGCGTTGCCTATATTCCAGCGGCGACCTATTGATGCCGACAGCTTCAAGTCGCCTATGGGCTTACGGTTCTTTACCAGCCAGTTGTTGTTCAGACCGTTGCCTTGCAGGTCAATGCCGTTGCTGCCAAGTGTCTTGAGAGGAGTGTTGATGCCACCGCTCAAGCTACGCTTGCCATTGTCGAAGCCCAAGAAATCGGTGGCAGAACCATCACTATAAAGAAATGAAGAAAATGCCGATTTTGTGTTCCAGTTGCCCCCTACCGATATATCTGCAGTATTGGCAGAAGGAATGTCTTTTGTCGTTATGTTGATAAATCCACCCGTGTAGTCTGCAGGATACTCAGGCGATGGCGTCTTGACAATCTCCATGTTGTCTATCTGCGAGCTCGGAATAAGGTCGAAAGAGAAAGCTCTTGAGTCGGCCTCGCTACTGGGAGCAGCGCCTCCGTTAATCCAAACATTATTATAACGCTGCGACAAACCACGCACCATGACAAACTTGTCGTCAATAAGGCTCACACCTGGCACACGGCGTATCACCTCGCCAGCGTTGCTGTCTTGCGTCTTCTGTATTTCCTGTGCCGAAACATTGCTCACTATGACGGGACTGTTTTTAGCCATTTGTATTACCGCTATTTCTGTATTCTTCTTGGCAACACCGGTAACCGTAACGCCCTGCAGTGTCTGTTCATCAGGTTGCATCGCTATTTTCATTTCCTGCGGCTGCTCCTTTGCCTGAACCCCGTCAATCTTTTTGGTTTTGTAAGAAACGTATTTTATAATAAGAGTATATGCCTTTGCATCGCTCACACCCGTAAAAGCAAACTTACCGTCAATGTCGCTCACCGCGGTAAGAGAGGTGCCCTCAATCTGTATGGTAGCCCCTATCAGTGCTTCATGGGTGGTAGCATCTGTTATCAATCCTTTGATATCGGCTGCCCATGTGCCAGCCGCCGTCAACAATAGTGTTGCTGTAACCAAACACTTTTTATTCATCTTCATTACCATTGCATCTTGTTTTCGCTGGCAAAGGTAGTACGCTTATATTACAAATGGATTGCTATGAATTGATAAAGCCTTTACAAGGTCATTACAATAGTGATACAAGTAAGCAAAAATGGCAGTTATCCGATTATACATCAGCATGTTACCAACCAACACGGCACTCACGAAAGGGCATAAAAAAACTTGCCCTTTTCACAAAGAGCAAGCCTTAGAAAGTCAAACATTTAATATTAACTACCCATTTACAGGGAATGAAGTATGTAAAAAAACATCGTTTTTGAAATTCCGTTTTCTCAAGTTCCAGCCTCAACAATGTACATCATAGCGGCTGATCCATGCCATTGCATCAACGCACATGACACAACAGCCCAAGTGGAAAGATAACTTACAATGTATTTCCTTGCACCACAAAGCTGCGGTTATTGGGCAAGATAACACCCTCAAGGGTGATACGGTTGGAATTGAAGTTAGGCAAGATGTCTACTGATGCCACGTTGCTATACTTATACATCGTGATAAACACCTGAGCCGAAATAGCCGCACCCTGCACATTGAAGCGCAGAAAAGCAGTGTCATGTTTGTCAAACGTCAAGCGATAGTCACTAATCTGTCCTTCTACCGTTACGCCACCCATGCCATTAGGACCTGCCACAGGTATATTGAAAGACACTTGTACCGTGGCTCTGCCATTGGCCACAGCCACGAAGTTGGTGTTAGACACTACATAAGCCCGCTGGCCATATTTGAACACCACGCGGTCGGCTTGCAGCGTAAAGGCTGTATCTGCTATTGCAGAAAGAGCTTCTGCATGTTGTGCACTGTCTATCTGAGCCTGTAGCTGATCCATTTCTTTTTTGCTCAACTTACGGTCTTTGGTCTGTGCAGCAACCCCCATGCAAACCATCAGCAAGCATGCCACAACAAGAGTAATTACTCTTTTCATCTTATTTCCTCCTTTTTAGAATAGCGGCAAGACTGCCAACAGGCTACTGTAAACTCGTGGCAGCTCTGCCGTTGTCTATATATCTTAATGCAAAAAGCATGCGAACATTGCATCAGTATATGTAAAAAGATGCTAAAAAGAAAAGAGATTAACAAACAAAAACGATTGTCAATGAACAAAGCAAGCACCAGAACAAAGAACATAGACTAAAAAACAGCAATCACGATGACTAAAACAAGCCAATGCAATTGCTGTATGCTGTAGAATGAATTCTATGGATATGCTGCAATAGTATCACCGCCATTTTGTCTAAAGCAGAACCGCTGCCAATATCTTGTCAGTAGCTCCAGCTTTGCTCCTTACATAATTGCCGGCACTGTTGCCATCAGTCTGGCGCAATTGGTCATCCGACATATAAGCAGTCATAAGCTGTTCAAACTCAGACAAATCATTGATTTGATGTCCACCCTTGGTAGCCAACAAGTCTTGCGCCTCTTGAAAACGTCGATTGTTAGGACCGAATATGACAGGCACATTCCACACTGCGGCTTCCAGCACATTGTGGATACCCACGCCAAAACCACCACCTACATAGGCCACTTCGCCATAACCATAGATGCTTGAGAGCAAGCCAAAACAGTCTATAATCAGGCAACCGGCCTCTTTTACATTTTCTTCTGTAGCTTGGGTGTAACGCACCGTCTTGCGATTTAGCTTCGACAGAATTTGTTGCAAGTGGTCTTCGCCTATCACATGAGGGGCAATGATGAGCTTCCACTCTGGGTGACGGTTAAAGAAGTCAATAAAGATGTCTTCGTCTGGAGGCCAGCTGCTGCCTGCTACAAATACCTTATAATCTTGCTTGAAGGCTTTTACCAAAGGCAGTTGCTTGGCTTGCTGATTGATACTGATAACCCGGTCAAAACGTGTGTCGCCTGTTATCTCTACATTATTGATATGAAGCTGAGCCAGCAACTGACGGCTTGTTTCGTTCTGAACGAAGAAGCGTGTAAAGCACTTCAATACATTTCTATACTGATGGCCATACCACTTGAAGAATATTTGGTCTTTGCGGAAAATGCTGCTGACGCTATATACCGGCACGCCACGGCTCTTCAGAATATGAAGATAGTTCCACCAGAACTCATATTTGATAAAAAATGACATCTCCGGATGCACCACGTTCAAAAAGCGTCGGGCATTACGATGTGTATCAAGCGGAAGATAACAGATAATGTCGGCACCCTCATAGTTCTTTCTTACCTCATAACCTGAAGGCGAAAAGAATGTCAACAGTATCTTGTATTCAGGATGCTCACGTTTGATTCGCTCCATAATAGGACGCCCCTGCTCAAACTCGCCAAGCGAAGCGGCATGAAACCATACATAACGGGCATGGCTGTCTACCTGCTGTTTGAGCATGCTGATAGCTTGACATTCGCCTTTCCACATCTTCTTTACCTTAGCGTTGAAAAGACTGGCAATGGCTACGCCAAGCGTATAGAAGGCTATTACTATTTCGTACACGATGATATGATGAATAAATAGGTGTGTTATTGAGTGATGTTTGCTGCCCGAAGCATTAACGGGAAAAGGCTTTCAGCAGCATAAAAACAGCATTTCAAAAGGGCCACACAGGCTCTTTTGAAATACTGTTACTTTTATTTCAGCACCTCAATAGCGCAACGCAAGCGCCTGAGGGTTTCTTCCTTGCCTAAAAAGTCGGTAATGTCAAACATGCCAGGGCCTTTGCCTATGCCTACCAAAGCAAGGCGGAAAGCATTCATTACATCGCCTAACTTGTAACCTTTGCTTTCTACCCAAGCCATTACAACCTTCTCTTGGTTCTCCATTGAAAAGTCGGTGATGCCTTCAATGACATCTGCCAACTCTGTCATTACTTGTGCAGAGTTCTCTTTCCAGCGCTTGCGCACGGTCTTCTCGTCATACTCTACCGGTGGAATAAAGAAGAAAGAGCACAATGGCCACAACTCTTTCACAAAGTCTACACGGTCTTTCATCATAGCCACTACCTTGACAATGCGGTCCATTGGCTCGTCAACACCGTTGCCGGCAACGATAGGTGCGAAAAGCTCTGCTATCTCTTCGTTGCTCTTGCGCAGCATATACTCATGGTTGAACCATACGCCCTTCTTGTAGTCAAAGCGTGCACCAGCCTTGCTGCACTTGCTGATATCAAACTGATTAACCAACTCTTCAAGGCTGAAAAGCTCCTGCTCGGTACCTGGGTTCCATCCTAACAATGCCAGAAAATTGATAACCGCTTCAGGGAAATAGCCTTGCTCGCGGAAGCCATTTGACACTTCGCCCGTCTTAGGGTCGTGCCATTCCAACGGGAATACGGGGAAACCAAGACGGTCACCGTCACGTTTGCTTAACTTTCCTTTGCCGTCTGGCTTCAACAGCAATGGCAAATGGGCAAACTGAGGCATCGTATCTTCCCACCCAAAAGCACGATACAGCAGCACATGAAGAGGCGCACTGGGCAGCCACTCTTCACCACGTATCACATGAGTGATTTCCATCAAATGGTCATCTACTATGTTCGCCAAGTGGTAAGTAGGCAGTTCGTCTGCACTCTTGTAAAGCACCTTGTCGTCCAAAATATCGCTCTTGATGACCACATCACCACGAATAAGGTCGTGAACATGCACCTCTTCGCCCGGTTCCACCTTGAAACGCACTACATATTGATTGCCATCAGCGATCAACTGGTTAGTAGCTTCTTCGCCCAAGGTGAGTGAGTTGCGCATCAACTGGCGGGTATGGGCATCATATTGGAAGTTTTTGATTTCCTGACGCTTAGCCTCCAGCTCCTCTGGAGTATCGAAAGCGATGTAGGCTTTGCCTGCTTTCAGCAGTTGATCTACATACTTCTTGTAGATGTCTCTGCGCTCACTCTGGCGGTAAGGGCCATGCTGTCCGCCAAAGCTAACGCCTTCGTCAAACTTAATGCCTAACCATTTGAAAGACTCAATGATATATTCCTCTGCTCCAGGAACGAAGCGATGAGAGTCGGTATCTTCTATTCTGAATACCAAGTCGCCACCATGCTGGCGAGCGAACAGATAATTATACAATGCGGTACGTACGCCGCCAATGTGCAATGCCCCTGTAGGACTTGGTGCAAAACGCACCCTTACTTTTCTTTCTGCCATTGAATTTAATGAAGATAAGATGATTTTTGTGCAAAAATACAATAATTTTAGCAATTTAGTGTTTTTTTTTCGTATTTTCGCAAGGTAAAGACATTGATGTCTATGGATTTAAACTCAAACAACATCGCAAATGATTAAATTCAACAGTTCTGGCAAACAATATTGGGGCACACGCCTTATGCGTATTCTGCTCAGTGCCATAACAGTGGCTATCATAGTATTTTTTCTGCCACGCAACAGTGGCCCACAGTTTCGATACGACATCGGAAAGCCGTGGATGTACAGCTCTTTAATAGCCAAATTTGACTTTCCAATTTACAAAACGGATGAAGCTATCAAGGAAGAGCGCGACAGTATGACGCAAAACTTTGAGCCTTACTACAACTTTAACCCCAAAGTGGAGCAAGAGAATGTAGAGAAGTTTCTGCACAAATACCATAATGGCATACCTGGAACCAAAGGAAACTATGTAGCCATCATTGCCGACCGGCTGCACCGGTTATACCAAACGGGCATCATAAGCACTCCCGAATACTCAACCATCAGCAAGGATACCACCAACAGAATACGCTTGGTACAGGGCAAAAACGCCACTTCCGTAGAGATAACGTGTGTCTATTCTACCATGACGGCTTACGAACAGCTGTTCACAGACCCGATATTGGCGGCTCAACGGCAGACACTGCAACGGTGTAACCTTAACGAATACATACAACCCAACCTCATTTATGACCAGGAACGATGCGAAACAGAGCGCAACGACCTGCTAAGTACCATACCGTTAGCCAGTGGCATGGTATTGAGCGGACAGAAAATCATAGACCGTGGCGAAATTGTAGACGACTATACCTACCGTGTGCTCAACTCGTTTGAAAAGGAAACCAAACGCCGTAGCGCATCGGTGGCAGCCATACCGTCTACTATCGCAGGGCAAGTGGTGTTCGTAGGGGTATTGATACTGCTCTTTACCGTTTATCTGGGGCTGTTTAGGAAAGACTATTTTGAGAAGCCCCGCAGCATATCCTTACTCTATACCATGATTACCATCTTCCCTGTGCTGGTGTCGCTCATGATGGATCACAATGTATTTAGTGTGTACGTGTTGCCTTTTGCCATTGCACCTATCTTTATCCGCGTATTCATGGACTCGCGTACGGCTTTCATTTCCAATGTTACTATGGTGCTTATCTGTGCCGCTGCCGTTAAATATCAATATGAATTCATCATCGTTCAGCTGGTGGCAGGTCTGGTAGCTATTTACTCTTTACGCGAGTTGTCGCAGCGCGCACAGCTCTTTAAAACTGCGCTTTTGGTAACCGTGGCCAGCAGTGTGGTATATTTTGCGCTGCAATTGATGCAAGACAACAGCATCACCTCTATGGACCACACCATGTACAAGTATCTTATCATCAACGGCATCTTGCTACTGTTTGCCTATCCGCTGATGCTTGTTATCGAGAAAACATTCGGCTTCGTTTCCAATGTTACGCTGATTGAGCTGTCCAATACCAGCAAAGACTTGCTCAGAAGGTTGAGCGAGGTGGCTCCCGGCACCTTTCAACACTCGGTTATGGTGAGCAACTTGGCTGCTGAAGTGGCCAACAAGATTGGCGCTAAGGTGCAATTGGTAAGAACAGGTGCCATGTATCACGACATTGGAAAGATGAAGAACCCGGCCTTCTTCACCGAAAATCAAGTGGGAGTGAATCCTCTTGACAAGCTGCCCCGCCTGGAGGCGGCACAGATAGTCATCAGTCATGTTACGGAAGGACTGAAATTAGCCGACCGTTACAACCTGCCCAGCATCATCAAAGACTTTATTGCAACGCATCATGGAACGGGAAAAGCCAAATACTTCTATGTAGCTTATAAAAATGAACACCCCGATGAACCCGTAGATGACTCGCTTTTTACGTATCCCGGTCCTGATCCGTTTACAAGAGAGCAGGCCATTCTGATGATGGCTGATACCGTAGAGGCTGCATCGCGCTCACTGACAGAATACACAGAAGAGAACATTGCCAACTTGGTAAACCGTCTTATTGACCAGCAGGTGAACGAAGGCTTCTTCAAATCGTGCCCTATCACCTTCCATGATATAGCGGTGGCAAAACAAGTGATAGCTGAAAGACTCAAGACAATCTATCATACCCGCGTAAGTTATCCTGAAATAAAGAAGCGCAACAGGCGGTAAGTCTCAAGCGTATAGTTTACGACACAGCCATCTGGCATAAGCCAAACAATGGCTATTTTGGATGAAAAGAAAAAGGCGCAAGCCCTCGCTTCATGCTTGACAATACAGCATGAGATGAGGGCTTGCGCCTTTATGCCATTCAAATGCCACCGCATCACGCCTCAACCGGGCGTGTGGCTTCTTTCAGCCATTGGCACTCGTCTGCGTCAAGATAAGGCGACAAGTGCTCGTATACAATAGCATGATAATGATTAATCCAGTCTATTTCTTCTGTATTCAGCAGAGAAAAATCTACCGGTTCAAGGTCTATCGGACATAGCGTAAGCGGCTCAAACTGCAAGAACTTGCCAAAATCAGTCTCCATATACGGCTGTATGACCAGCGTATTTTCTATGCGCACGCCAAAGCGACCAGCCAAATACAAACCTGGTTCATCCGTTACAGTCATGCCTTCAACCAATGGTGCGGGCTTATATTCCATACGAATTTGATGAGGCCCCTCATGTACATTGAGATAAGAGCCTACTCCATGCCCCGTACCATGCATGAAATTCATACCTTGTTTCCACATATCGCAACGCGCCAAAGCATCCAATTGTGTGCCACTGGCACCACGCGGAAACTTGCACAGCTCAAGATTTATATGACCTTTGAGTACCAAGGTATAGACTTTCCGTTGCTCATCGGTAACAGGACCCAAGGCTATTGTACGTGTAATATCTGTCGTACCGTCTTGATATTGTGCGCCAGAATCAAGCAGCAAGAGTCCTTCGGGCCGCAAAGAAGCATCCGTCTCTGCGGTAGCTTCATAGTGAACGATGGCGCCATGTTTCTCATAGCCAGCAATGGTGTCAAAAGATATGCCCTTAAACAGAGGTTGCTCTGCCCGCAAAGCGGTGAGCTTTTGGTCTACGCTCATTTCAGTCTGTCCACCTTTGCGCACAGCAGGTTTCAGCCATCGCAAGAATTTTACCAGTGCCACGCCATCTCTTGTCATCGCCTTTCTAAAACCTTGTATCTCTGTCTCGTTCTTTATTGCTTTCATATAGGGTATTGGCGAGTGGGCATGGGCATGAACACAGCCTACTGTCCGGTAAAGTGTATAGCAGGTTTCGCTGCTATCCATCAGTATATTATACTCGTCATAACGTTTCAAAGCAGACTTAATAGCCGCATAACTTTCTGTATCTACGCGGCTTTGACTCAACTGTTGGCGAGCCTCATCCGTAAGTTTCCCTTCATCTATGAATAGCGTAGCATGGTCTGATGTAATCAGCAGATAGCTAACAAATACAGGATTACAATGTACATCGCTACCACGCAGATTAAGCGTCCAGGCAATATCGTCAAGGGCTGACACCAAGATGCCGCACGCATGACGTTGGCACAAGGCTTTCCTGATACGTTCCAACTTGCTCTCTACCGTCTCACCGGCATAGCATAACGGCTGTATTACCACCTCGTGTTGTGGAACTGGCGGACGGCCTTTCCAAATTATTTTCAATGGGTCGAGCTGAGTGTAGAGATTGATGCCACCTTGCAACTGCAAGCCCTGCGACAGTTGCTCCACCATTTCGGTGCTGCTCACCATGCCATCAATGCCCACCGTAGGGTTTTCCGTAGCCGACAGCTTCTGCCCTAACCACTCTACAATAGTAGGGGTACCCTCTACGCGCTCCTTCATCAGACAGTATTCAGTGCCTGACAGCTGGCCTTCTGCCGCCAAAAAATAGCGTGAATCCGTCCATAATGCCGCTTCATGCAGCGTTACCACGGCTGTTCCTGCAGAGCCATCAAAGCCCGATATCCATTCTCTTCCCTTCCAATGGTCGGGCACATACTCGCCATTATGAGGGTCTGTACTGGGAAAAACAAAAGCATCCAAATGTTCTTGCCGCATCACTTCGCGCAATGCGGCAAGGCGCTGTTCTATCACTGTGTTCATAAGCAAATTGCCAGTATTAAAGGTTTGCTACAAGGTGGGGTTTCACTACTTACAAGCCGTGTCTGCCGCAAGATTAAACCCGCTGTCTTGAAATATTTATAATAGTTTTACAAAATTGTAAAATAGACATGACAAAGATACACCTTTTTAATTTTAATAACAAACTAATTCCTTATTATTTTTTGTATTTCACATTACAATTACTATCTTTGCACGTGTAAAAGCACTGCTATCAAGCTACTAAGAACACTGCTCTTACACACAGGAAAACAGAGATAAAAGAATGTCTTAACATATAAACAAATAAGTTATTATGGAATTTTTAACTAACGAAAAGCTTACAATCGTCGGCGCAGCCGGTATGATTGGTTCAAACATGGTGCAGACAGCGCTCACTATGCACTTGACAAGTAACATCTGTCTTTACGATGTATTCTCACCCGAAGGCGTGGCAGAGGAAATGCGCCAGAGTGGTTTCGGCGATGTAAAGATTACCGCTACAACTGACGCAAAGGAAGCTTTCACCGATGCTAAGTATATCATCTCTTCAGGTGGTGCACCACGTAAGGCTGGTATGACACGTGAAGATTTGCTCAAAGGTAACTGCGAGATTGCAGAGGGTCTTGGCAAAAACATCAAGCAGTATTGTCCGGACGTTAAGCACGTGGTTATCATCTTCAACCCTGCTGACTTGACAGGTCTTGTTACCTTGCTTTATTCTGGCTTGAAACCATCACAGGTTACTACTCTTGCTGCTCTTGACTCTACTCGCTTGCAGAGTGCTTTGGCCAAGAAGTTCAACGTAATGCAGAGCGAAATAAAGGGCTGCGCTACTTATGGCGGCCACGGTGAGCAGATGGCAGTATTCGGCTCTCATGTTACTATCGACGGTCGTAAACTGACCGACATTATCGGTACAGCAGAGTTCCCAGAGGCAGAATGGGAGCAGATGAAGAAGGATGTTATCCAGGGTGGAGCCAAGATTATCGAGCTTCGCGGCCGTTCTTCTTTCCAGAGTCCAGCTTACTTGTCTGTAGAAATGATTCGTTCAGTGATGGGTGGCGAGACTTTCCGCTTCCCAGTAGGTACTTACGTATCAACAGACAAATACAACCATATCATGATGGCCATGAACACTACTCTTGACAAAGACGGTGCTCACTATCAGGTCCCACAGGGTACAGCAGAAGAGAACGCTAAACTTGACGCAAGCTACGAGCACCTCTGCAAGATGCGTGATGAGTTGGTAACTCTCAACATCGTACCTGAAATCTCTAAATGGAGCGAGATTAATCCTAACCTCTAATCCTTATTAGAGCGTTAACATACGCATAAAGCCTTAGCAATAAGGCAACAGAAAGCCCGACTACCCTATGGTGGCCGGGCTTTTTCCATGCCCTATGGTTCTTTTCCTCGTGTATTGTTCATAACCAATAGCGATGCATCGGCACGACAGTTGAACTTATTTTTACACAAAAAAGCGCAAAGTGTGCAAGTATTTATTGCACATTTGCAAACTTTTGTGCAATAAACATCCGTTTTATAGTTAATAAACATTAAACGAAAGGAGCTAAATTCGGAAATTGAGAACAATCTACCTACCTTTGCAACCAATTTTTTAAGGTAATTAAGATGAATCAATTAAAAACAGCTTGCTTGTCAGCAGCTCTGGCAGCATCCCTCACCACCCAAGCTGGTGGACTACTTACAAACACCAATCAGAATATAGCTTTTAACCGTATGATGAGCCGTGAGGCTTCTATTGCTATCGATGGTGTCTACTATAACCCTGCCGGTGTGGCTTTCCTGCCCAACGGGCACCATCTCAGTTTGAACGTACAGACTGCCTGGCAGACCCGAACCATAGACAATTCTTACGCATTGTTCCGCAATAACACCAATAACCCCTCTACCAACAGAACCTTCAAGGGCAAGGCTTTTGCTCCTGTCATTCCTTCAGCACAATATGCTTACAACAAGAACGGATGGTCTTTTCAAGCCAACTTCGCCTTGGCTGGCGGTGGCGGCAAGTGCAAATTTGACGACGGCCTAGGTTCTTTCGAAAAGATTGTGGCAGAAACAGCTATGGGTGCCATCGGACTGGCAGGACAGGTAGACGGCACTTTGGGCGCAGCCTTAGGCAATCCAGCCTTGAAGATGTTTACTTCTGACCAGGCGTTTGGCCAGACTGGCGCATACAGCTTCAACAGTTATATGCGTGGCCGACAGTACTATTATGGCCTCTCTGTGGGCCTGGCACGCAAGTTCAACGACCATTTCAGTGCGTTTGCCGGTGTGCGTGCCGTGTATGCCTTGGCTAACTACTACGGCTATGTAAAGGATATCAAGGTAGGTGCCATGGACCTCTACAAGGTGCTTGACCCTTCCAAGACAGAGTCTGCCAACATTGAGCTGAACTGCGACCAGAGCGGATTAGGTTTTACCCCTATTATCGGTGTAGACTTCAAGACCGGCAAATGGAATTTCTCTGCCAAATATGAGTTCAAGACACGCATGCGCCTGAAGAATGAAGCCGTAAACCAAGCACCCAGTATAGGCAACTTGGGCGACAACCTGTCCAAAACAATGGTCAGCACGCTGACGCAACAGTTGATGCAACAGCCCGGCATGACGCAAGAGGCAGCACAACAGCAGGCTTTGGCTGTAACACAACAGGTGCTCGCATCACAGAATGTAACTGGCGCCATGCAGCAACTCAAGCAACAGTTTGACACCAAACTGGATGGTGCTATCGGCGAATATGAAGACGGAAAGCATATTGCTGCCGACATACCTTCGCTGTTGACCATCGGTGTGGGCTACCGCCCTATTGACGCTTTGCGCATCAACGCCGGTTTCCACTGGTTCGACGACAAGCACGCTACGGCTTACAACAACCGCCAAGAGAAACTGGACCACGGCACCATAGAATGGAACGCTGGTGCAGAATACGATATCAACAAGGCGGTAACCGTCAGTGCCGGTTGGCAAAACACCAACTATGGATTGACCGATGAGTATATGGACGACAAGTCGTTTGTGGTAAGTTCCAACTCGGTAGCTGTGGGCACCTGCATCAAGTTGTCCAAGAAGATGAACCTCAACGTGGCTTACTTCCACACCTTCTACACCAACAAGCATACTGCCGAGAAGGTATCAGACCAGCTCACTTATACCGCTGACTATACACGCGACAACGATGTATTTGGCGTAGGTCTTGACATCAACTTCTAACAGTCATATCCACAATAACTGCGAAGGCCGCTGATACGCATTTGTATCAGCGGCCTTTTGTGTTTATAAGCAGGTGCTCATCATCAGCATGGGTCTACATCATAGTAGATCTGCACCCCACCATAGCGTTTGTCTTTCATCATGACTTCCTGGACAGTGCGCAGATGCTGACGCACTGTAGGCAAAGAGATGCCCCGCTCCAGCTTGATGACCAACTTGCGTATATGCAAAGTCTTTACCTTTGCTATCGAAGGCTTGTCAGGGCCTAAGACACGCGGCCCCAACCAGCGGCGCAACTGGGCTGCAAAATCCGTGGCAGCCTGCTCCACCACCACATCATCCTTATGGCGCAGATAGGCATACACCAAGTGGCAGAAGGGCGGATAATGAAATGCTTCGCGCTCTTCCAGCTGGTCTTTGAAGAAGGTGTCGCTGTCGTTATGTACCACTTGGGCAATGATGGGCAACTGCGGACTCTTGGTTTGCAGGATTACCAAGCCCTGATGTCCTTTTCTGCCTGCCCTGCCGCTCACCTGTGAAAGCATGGAAAAGGCATATTCATAGGCTCTGAAGTCAGGATAATTGAGCATGCTGTCGGCATTGAGTATGCCCACCACGCTCACCTTGTCGAAATCAAGACCTTTGGTAACCATCTGTGTACCTATCAGCAGATTGGTGCGATGCGCCGAGAAATCGTTGATGATACGCTCATACGCATTGCGGGTGTGGGTGGTGTCCAAATCCATCCGGGCTATGCGGGCATCAGGAAACAGGCTGCTCACCTGGTCTTCTATCTTCTCCGTACCATAGCCACGGCCACGCAAATCATGGCTTCCACAGCAAGGACACACCATGGGCACCGGATAAGCGGCGCCACAGTAGTGGCACGTAAGCTGGTTGAGCCGCTTATGGTAGGTCAGCGACACATCACACTGCTCACAATGAGGCACCCACCCGCACTCTCTACACTCTATCATAGGGGCAAAGCCACGACGGTTCTGAAACAATATTACCTGTTCGTCGCGGTCCAATGCTTGTCTGACAGCTTGCAGCAACGTGGGCGAAAAAGGTCCTGACATCATCTTTCTGTGCTGCAAATCTTTCGTGTCTACCACATGGATGGCTGGCAATTGCATATCGCTGTACCGACGGGTGAGCCTTACCAAGCCGTATTTTCCGATATCAGCGTTGTACAGGCTCTCTATGCTTGGCGTGGCAGAACCGAGCAGCACCTTGGCATGCTGCTGATGAGCCAGCATGATGGCCACATTGCGGGCATGGTAACGGGGTGCTGGGTCTTGCTGCTTGAAAGAGGTCTCGTGCTCCTCGTCTACAATGACAAGCCCAAGGCGGGTAAAAGGCAGCAACACTGCCGAGCGCGCACCCAATATCACATCGTAAGGTTGGGCAGAGAGTTGCTTCTTCCATATCTCTACACGCTCTGCATCGGCATACTTGGAATGGTAGATGCCCAAACGGTTGCCAAACACTTGTTGCAGCCGATGTCTCATCTGCACGGTCAGCGCTATCTCCGGCAGCAGATACAACACTTGCTGCCCTTGCGCCAAGGCTTGCTGAATAAGATGGATGTATATCTCGGTCTTGCCACTGGAGGTAACACCATGAAGCAGCACTACCGATTTGGATTTAAACTGCTCCTGCACACTGTCAAAGGCTGTCTGCTGGGCTTCGCTCAATGGCTTGATACGCTCCAGATGGGCTTCGCCGGCATCATTCAGCCTGCCCACTTCGCGCTGGTAGGTAGTAAGCAGTTGGCGCACCACCAGATTTCTGAATACAGGAGTGGTAGAACGGGTAACATTGAGCAACTCTTCGCGGCTCACCTCCGCTATCTTCTCTGTGGGTGTATCGCCTTGCAGCATATCCCAATGCGAAAGATGCAAATACTCCACAAACACTTTCCGCTGTGCATCAGACCGCCGCAAAATATCCAAAGCTATATGCAGTGCCTGCTCACTACGGTAGGTTGGCGCCAAACCCACATACACCTCTGTCTTGGGAGTATAGCTATCGGTAGACTTGAGACCGCCGGGCAAGGCTGCGGTGTAGACATCGCCAATGGCTGCCAAATAGTAATCGGCTATCCACTGCCACAGTTTTAGCTGCGCACCGGTAACAAGGGGAGCCTCATCCAGCAGCAGCTTGATGTCTTTCAAGCTAAAGTCAGGCTTCTCGTCATGCGCATGCGCTATCAGCCCCACTCTGGTCTTGGTGGTACCAAAAGGCACCAAGACCCTCATTCCGGGCTGTACGAGCGGCTGCAGATCGCTGGGCACCGAATAAGTAAACAGCCTGTTTAGCGGCAAAGGCAATATAATATCTACATATTTCATGCTAACAAGTGGTGTAAAAAGTGTACTTACCGTGCAAAATTAATGGAAAACTGCCGCACCACAAAATAAAACCGAGAAAAGGAACAAGTTGCTGTCCTTTGCCAAGAGCTGTGCAGAGGACTGGCAACAGCACTGCTATCAGCCTGCGATTGCATAGCTCTTGCCATCCGATTGCAATGCTTCCGCAATGCAATAGCTATGCTATTAGAATGCGAAAGCACTGCTTTGACCCATGCAAAGCAGTGCTTTCTGAAAAAGAAATGTTATGGGGAACTATCTCATTGTGTAACAAACGACAGAATCCCTTTGATATTATGAGCCTTATTTTACAAGAACTTTTCTTACCGTACCGTTCTTCATCCTCACAATATTGATGCCACGCTGTGCACCGTTGATGCGCTGGCCGCTGAGATTGTAGCGCTCTGCCACGTCGGCAGCATTGACAAATGCAGCAGGTTGGTCTATTGCAGTTACAACACTTGAACCATTGGCAAGGTTAACCGTTACGTAATCAGAAGGATCAGAGGTAGCTGAATGGCTGATGCTATCGGTGCGCAAAGCTGTTACAGAGTAAGCATACTTGTCATAACCGTAAGCATCCAAGCCATCAAATGCAGCTGAGAGTACATCAGCATTTTCAGTATTTACAGCACTGAGCCATGTATAGACATTGCTGCCGACTTTGACATTTTGGCTAATTTGTATATTGTCTACCATGAAGGTATTAGATGCTGTAAAACGAAGCACTACGGCCTTTCCATGTTCCGGCACAGTGTAAGTACCGTCAATAACACCCTTTACATTGAACGGAATGGTGTAAGTCTCGTTAGGAGTAGTAATTTCAAGCTCATCGCCCGGTGTACCTACTGCCTTGATCTTGAGATTGAATTCCTCATCATTGTCCAAATACAGGGCAGGTGTCTTGATGGCGCCATAAGTAGAATTGTCATTTACAGCACCCATCCAGCCTTGAGACAGCGCCATATTCTTGACTGTCCAACCTGGGTTCTTGGTATATTTGTCAAGACTTTGGTACTTGTTGGCACCTATCGGGTCGGGGTTGGTAGGGTCTGTATTTTGGGTTACCTTCTCATTTACGCCAGAGAAGTCTTCGTCCACCACATTATATACTTCGTCCTTAGCCGCAGTATACACGCCATAGTTGGTTACAGTATAGCTGGTAGCCTTGTAAGATTTCTCCCAGTTTGCGGTATAACTGCCGCGGCTGTCAATGTCGGTGGCAGGCTTTGCCTTAGGAGTGGCTACGCCATAAGCCAAACGAAGGGTCAAGGCTGAAGTGGCATCACCATAGTGAGACTGCACACCATAATAGTAATCGTATATTGGCAATATATTCTTGCTGAACGTGTAAGATGTCTCTTCCGTATCATCATAGCGGTATCCATACTCCTCTTCGATGCTCAGAGGCAACAAGTCGGCATCCTTGCCACCCTGCACATTCATATTGTCAAGTACTATGTAACTGTTCTTCGGCAAGTATGAGCCATAGATACGCACGCCATAGTAACGGCCGCTGAATGCGTTTCTGGTAGCTTCTTCCATATCCACCTCGCCAGGTTCTACCCAACCGTCTGCATAGAATGAGCCATACGATTTCCAGCCCTCATCGGTCAGCAGGTCAATGTCGATGGAAGCATCTGCATCAATCAGCTCGTCTTCAGTGGCACCAGACACTTTCATCCAAAAAGTCATGTTCTTGTAGGTAGAGAAGTTGTAAGGAGTGGTCAGCGTATCGCCCTGTGCCAAGGTCAATGCCTTTGTATCGTCTGCACCAATGCCATCAGCAATTTTGCCATTGGTAGTGAATCCTTCAGCAATGCCGTCTTCAAAGTCGGCAGTCCACAAGCGGTCTTCTGTACCATAGACATCGCGCTGATAAATCCATGTATAATAATTCTGTGCCATTGCCATCTTCTGCCAGTTGGCAGTAAACGATCCATCCGTAAAATTGGTAATAGGCAACATGGCTGGCTCTGCCATAAAATTATCGTTGCGGTCAACGCGCACATAGTCTATCAGACATTCACCATAAGACAGTATCTGCAAAAATCCGTCATTGGAAGATGTCAGGTTATGCACTTTCAACGTAACTATCTTCCATCCGTTCTCAGGGTAGAGCGTAGTCGAGACATTAGACAATTCATCACTGCCTGTATCTACAAAGTTAGGATTGTTGTAGCCACCGCACAACATATTGACATTGACATAAGCCTTTTTCTTTCCAAAACACTTCATGCGAACCGTAATGGTAAGGTCGCCGGAATAGTCGCCCAAGGCAGAATTAAGCATTGCTCCTTCATAGCCCAACGTGTCTTTCAAGTAAGCATTGCCACCTGCCTGAAACACCCAATTGCCATTCCAGCCCGGTGCCTCGGTGTATTGTGGGTCTATATCAGTTTGCACAGGACCACCATAGTAGCCATATTCATCACATAAGGCCTCTGTATCCGGCTCCTCAGCAGAACCTTTTGTAAACTTGTCAAAGCCCTCATTGATAATTTCGTCAGCACATACCGCCCCACCCCAAGTCTTGCGCGGAGCTTTCTGTAATGCAACAGCCGAGGCGTGCTGAGCAGCTCTGGAGGTCAACTTTCCAAACAACGGCAACTGGTGTCCATTAACTGTAACTGTCTTTTCCGATGGTTTTACTATCTGTCTTCTCGCACCTTGCGCCATGCCGTCAAATGGCATAGCAGCCAAAGCAGCTGCCAGAACACAGCAATAAGGAGTAAATCTTCGCATACGCTATATAATGCTTTTCAATGGGGACTCCTTTATTGTGTTTCTCTTCTGTGGCAAGAAGAGGAGTCCCGTTGACTACCTGCCACCGAAGTTCTTTCTTTTCACTTCGATGGCAAAGGTATATAGAATTGCCAACAAACAATTGTTCTCGCTAACAACAAATGTCTTTGTTTATAATTTAAGACACAAAAAGCAAGTATTTAATCGTTTTTTGCGTCTTTTTGCAGCCTTGAAGCACGCTGATATTCGCTGGGCGTAAGTCCTGTAACCTTCTTGAAAATGGCTACAAAGTTAGTACGGCTCTTGAAACCCACACTTGTAGCAATGGCTTCAATGGTAAGTTTGCCATAAGTTGCAGTGTCGCCCAGACGCCGACACGCCTCACGTATGCGGTATTCGCCCAAAAGGGCATTGAAGTTTTTACCAGCCTTCTCATTGATAACCTGCGAGAGGTCAGCATAAGAATAGCCCGTTTTTTCTGCCAATGAACGTAAGGAGAAGTCGCAAGAGCAAATGACAGCAGTGTCGGAGAGCTGCTGTTGCACGCTGGTATATATATCAGCCTTGGTTGATTCGTCCAATTTACTATTCTGATACTTGGTCTGCTGCACAGTGTCAGTATGGCACAAACTCTCCTGCATCTTCTCATAGAGGACCTGCTGCTGGCGTCTGAGCTGACGGTTCTTGTGCACAAAGTGTATCACTGAGAGCAAGGCCAGCACCACCAACACTACACACAGCATGATGATAATAAACTGTTGACGGCGCTGTGCATCCAATATCTTCACGCGGTCATTGGCATCTTGCAGTTCCGACAGGAAATGCATCTCACCGGCTGCCTGCACTTGACTGTCGATTACGAACTCTTCTTTCGCCTTCAGATACTGCATCTTGTAGTACATGGCTCTGTCAGGCTGGTTCACACTGGCATAATAAGCGCTTAACTGCGAATAAGTGGTGATTATCAAATCCTTGAAATGCTGTCCTTCCACAAGTTTCTTTACCTCCAGCAACTTATTAAGCACATTGGCTTTATCACCCATCTGCCCGTAAGCACTTGTCTCAAGGCACATCGTAGTGTACACATACCGGCCTGGAGTGTCGGGTGTATCCACAGCCCTACGGGCCAGCTGTGCATAGCGCAACACCTCCTTATACCGTTTGGAACGCATCAATGCCACGGTTTTTTCAAGCAAACGGTTATACCTTGCCAATACCACTGTTGATGGAAAAGACAGGCTTTTATACAGCTTGCACTCCTTTTCTATGGCTGGCATCTTGTTGTCTATATAAGCGGCCAAAAGCAGATTGCAGTAGATGGGCTGCATGACTGTATAGTCTTTGGCACGGTAGGCACAATGAAATGCACGGCGATAATATTCTAAAGGTTTGCTGAGAAAATAACGGTCGGAGGATTGCAGGTCGGCTAAAGTGCCGTAAAGATTGCCTAAATTAAGATAGATATAAGCCAAATTCTTGTCTTGCTGATTAGCTTCTGCAATGCGTAAAGCCCGCTGCAAATTGGCAAAAGACTGCTGATAGTCAAAATAATGGTAGAAATAAATATAGCCTATATTGTTGTAAGCCCGTGTGGCTGCTATGCGTTCCTGTTCTGACATGCCTGAACGATAGGAGCGGTTGGCTACAATACTGTATACAATGAGCGCATCGCGGTACTTGCCTTGGCGCACAAATTTGCGGCCATAATCAAGCAATAGTGTATCAGGAGTCTGCGACCAACGTGCAAACATGCGGGGCATATCCTTGCCTTGTCGGGCAGCAAAGGCTGTGGCAGACAGGGCGGAAAATGCCAATAACAATAGAATAAATCTGAACTTGCCCATCATTGTGCTGTGTATTATGGGCACAAAGTTAAGAAAAAATCCGCAAAACCAACAGTTTTCAGCCCATTACATAAATGTGGCATAACTGCAACGGGACAAATCAAAGCCTATACAACAACGGACAGTAAACATCAAAAAGGGCTGTTCCTTGCTGATACCGGACAACACAACAGAAGCGCATGCAGCCTTTTGGACCGCATGCGCTTCTGTTGTTGTTATCTCATTTGCCCGCTTACATATCACTGAAGAACAACATCAGCAGTATGATTGCAGACTGACAAAGAAAGAAAAGACGCCTTAGAAGTAATAAGCCAAAGACACTTGCCAAGCGTTGGCCTTGCCTGATATACCGCTCTTGATGGTGTTGCCGATGGTAGCTTCACCGCTCTTGCCACATGCGATGTTGTAGTTGGCTGCGATTTCGAGGTGGCTCAAGAGGGTTACACCTGCACCTACGTTAACGCTGAAAGCTGAATCTTTCCACTTCCAGTCGATAGCTTTTACATTCTTTTCGCCTACATTGAAACCAAACTGCGGACCTGCAAAGAGGTAGATGCTGGCCATCTCGCCCAAGCCAAGGCCATAACGGAGGTTGATAGGCACATTGATTGACTTCTGAGAGACACGCTTCTCGCCTACCACTTCCTGTGTGCCGTCAACACCAAGCTTGGCATCGCGCTGGTCATAAAGGGCTGCTGCATCAACACCAAGGCCTACAATAGGAAGAGTTACTTTAATGGTAGGACCTACAAAGAAACCTGTCTGGTTGTTGGCATCAAGCACTTCTGTGCTTAAAGACATGTTGGTAACGTTAAGACCACCTTTCAAACCAAACTTGATTTGTGCGTTGGCAGAGAGTGTAGTCATCAAAGCGATTGCCAAGGCAATCAGTGTAAACACTTTTTTCATACGTTGTTGGGGTTTAAGTTAATTATTCACGTTGCCATTCCACGGCGAAACGGCAACAAGGTTGATTTTAAAATAGGGTCTGTTTTCATTGCTGCAAGCATCAGACTGCCGTGAGACTATATGCTGCAAGCTGTGCTGCTCTTTGCAAGCAATTACACTGTGCGGTGTAAAAAGCACTGCCTTTCATTTGCCAAAGCGGTGCTTTACGTTTCCAAAGCATCGCTTTAGCATGTATATAATTCTGTTTTCGATGCCAAAAGATTATCGTCTTCGGCACCATTTACCAGTCATCAATGGCGCTGACGGCGCACTGTTACACGGGCAGATCCACCGCTTGCACTGCTACTTGACGAGGAAGCACGGCGAGACTTGACCGAAACGGAAGCTTTGCTGCCGCCGCCTGCGCGACGGTTTTTCTTTACTTTCTTGCCCTTTACATTGAGCTTGGCATTGGCTATACTGTCAAGAGAGTCTTTCTTGGCTTGGTCACCGTAGATATCTTTCTCAAAAGCTATCAGCTCACCCTCTATTCTGCGTTGTTCCTTGGCCATGGCAGAGTCGGTAGGACAATACTGGCTCAGCGTGCGACCAAGCATATTGGTAGTCTTGTAAATCTTTCCTTTATACATGTTTCGGGTGAAATAGTCGTCCAAACTCATGGTAGCGGCATTGTTAAGATTGCTGGTCATGACCACTTGCTTGCTCAGATAAGGAGCTATATCGTCATACTTTACCCAAAAAAGAGGATACTTTTGAGCTGCATCTCCAAAGTCGTCTTCACGGAACATGATAGGACAAAGTGCCACGACCTTGGTGTGGAAAGTGGACGATTGCTGGTCGTAATAAGCGCATTCCTTGATATAGTAGGCCTTTACCTCACGAGACGGGATATCGCTGTCGTCAAGATAAATGCGGCCATTGCCCTGCTTCTCATAATAGATATGGTAGTTGTCGAGAAACGCCAAAGGCTTGATGCGGGCAGAATCGGTAAACACCTCGTTGCCATCCAAACGGTAAGTGTAGGCTTTTACCGCACCTCTGAGCACCTGCTTGAACAAATAAGTAAACAGATTCATCTGCGAACCGGAAGGCTCTACGGGATAATACAACCCGGCATTGGCATCATCTTCAAGACTTATCTCGCGGTAGATATCGCGCCGCCACACCACATTCTCCGGCATGGAAGCCGAAGTGGGATAGGAAATGCGGGCACGCGTGGTCATGGTAAGTGCCGAAGGCGACTTCTGTTGCTGCGCCTGACGGCGCGCTGCGGGCTGAGCCAAGGCGGCTTGAGCGGCGCAAACAACCAGTAATAAGAACAATATTCTCTTCATGTTTGTCTTTATCTGTTATTGGGGAACGAGACCGTTACTTCACAATTACCTCCATAGAGGCAGGCAACTTACGGGTAATGCCATCAGGACCCACAGCTGTTATACGAGTAATATAGAAGCGCTTGTTGCGGGCAAGACTGCGGAAGGTCTCGCGCTGACGCTGAGAGAAGGACGCACCGTTGGACACCATGGGCACAGCATTGCCCATATTGTCGAAGAATACGGCTTCAAAGCCAAGCACCTTGAACTTGATGTCAAGCAAACCGTCATCGATAGCAGCACTCAAACCGCTTACTGACATCAATGAGGCTTTTGCCAAACCTCCACCACGGAAGCGGTCGGTGCCCAAAGCTATGTAGGCAGTAGGATCGGGAAGTTTGCGCACATGGAAGGTAAACTGGCCGATGGATTTGGGCGAACCGTTTTGAAGCGATGCCACACTGATGGTTACATCGTGGCCCACTGCCGACGGACGGGCTATATACTTGCCCGGACCTACGGGCTGAAGCACGCCACCGCTCATACTGGCTGATACCTTATTAAGCGGAACACCAGGGATGCTGATACTGACAGGATTGCTGTAACCTGCATAGAGCACATTCATCAAATCGGCAGAGACGGTAGCACTGGGGTCTACAACAGTGTACTTCTGTGAGAAGTCGCGGCGTATCACATCGCCATTGGCATTGCGCATGGCTATGTATCCAGTGAGATTGAACTCGCCGGTGCGACCTGCAATAAACTCATAGGTATTGTTTTTCAAATTAACAGGACGCCCGCCTATATATATCTGCGGACGCTGGGTGGTGTCAATAGCTGCCATTACTATCTGTGCCGAGAACTTGTCACCCCGCACAAGGGTCTGTGCGTTAGGTATGACAAAAGCACTGAGCTTATTGACACGGATATCTTTCAACCCTACATTGGCCGCCAAGGTGTGCAACACCTCGCCTTCGGCATAGCGCACATCGCTCTGCAGCTTGGTAAGCAGCGTGATGGCGGCTGCCACAGGCATGTCTTCAAACATATACTCCTGCCAGTTCTTGCCCATCGATTTTGTGTTCTTGGGCAACTGGGTGGTAAGGTTGCTGGCAATGATAGCTTTCTGCCGGGGGTCGTCTACCATGGTAAGGATGCGCTCGCGGAAAGAGTTGATGGCATTGAAGAGTTGCTTTCCTTTTCCGGTAACAGGTGCCAGCATAACATGGCTGGCAGCTTCCAAGTCATCTTTACGCTTGATGTCTGAAAGGTTGGCGTCTGCCCCGTCAGCCTCTCGTGCGATGGCCACCTTCAGTTGCTGTGCGAAATTATAGAGCGAGTCGCTCATCTGCCTTACTGCAACAGCCTTGTCGTACCATTCCTTGGCCTTGGCAGGGTTGGCTTTCATCTGCTCGGCAAGGTCTGCAAAGAGCGCCTCGTTCTCAGAAGATGAGTTGGCAGTGGTGCGGTGCAGGCTTTCTTCCACTACTGAGAAGCCCTCAAGCACCTCTGTCGACACATTAAGCGCCAACATGGCCATCAAGACGACATACATCAAGTTAATCATCTTCTGGCGGGGAGATACGGGTCTTTTCTTTATTGCCATTGCTATTTGTTTTCAGTATTGACGCTATTGGGCGCCGCAGCACGCATGTTGACGGTCATAGCCTCTATCATGCGGGCGTAAATCTTGTTCAACTGTTCAATCTGTTCTGCCATCTTGCGCGACTGGTCGTTGATTTGGTCTATGGTACCAATCTGTGCGCTGGCACCTTTAAGCTGCATTTCGTACACCTTGCAGATGCCAGTAAGCGTGCGGTTGAGGTTTTCCATCTCTTCTGAATCGCGGGTAAGGCGAGCGCTTTGGTCTGATACCTTGCCCAGCATCTCGGTAAGCTTCTTGAGCTCTTCCACATAGTTTTGGGTAGCTTCTTCCATCTCCGACGACAATTGCGGAGCTTGCGGCACATAAGCCGTAACCACTTGCGGTGCAGCAGTTGCACCCTGAGGGGCTGAAGCCACGGCATCTGGCTGAGAGGCTACTGCTGCCGGAGCTGAAGCAAGGCTATCACCGGTTGCTGCATTATCTGCAGATGCTGCTGCAACAGGTGCTTGCGGAGCTGCTGAAGCAGCTCCGCCGCCAACAGAAGCTGCCCTGTGTACAGGCTGCGCATAGCCCACAGGCTGCGTATTCATAACCTGCTCTACGGCCTCCATTGGGCTTACACCCTCTTCTTCGGCTTCTTCTATCTCGCGTTCGCCCTCTTCCATCTCGTCTTCTGTTACATGAGTAGGAATATCTTTGCCTATGGATGTCTTGTCGAAAGGACGGTCAAAGGCAGATATAAAGAACACGAAAACCTCGGTGCCCATACCTAAATACAGCATGACATTGGCACCCGGAAGGTGGGTCAACTTAAACAGTGTACCCAAAATAACGATAGATGCGCCCCAGCTATAAGCGTAGTTGAGGAATGTTTGGCCTGGAACGCTGTCGAGCCAGCGCTGCAAGCGATAGATAAGATTATACTTGCTGTAGGATGTCATTATTTTCTTTTGCTCCCTTTAATTTTTTTACTTGTTGTACTGGCCAGACTTCTTACACAGCGAAAGCCGATGTAGCTACGTGGCTGATTTTGGTATTCCCATGTGCGCCAAGCGGCTCTGATAAACGATTCCGGGTCTTTCCAGGAACCGCCTTTCACACTTTTCTTCTTCAAGCTGTAAGGATCTTCCTTCGCTGCATTGTAAGTCAGTTCAGGGTTCAGGTCGTTCATGGCGTCTACACCCGCTTCGGTATAAGTGGTGCTGGTCCATTCTGCCACATTGCCCGCCATGTCATAGAGTCCGTTGCTGTTAGCGGCAAAAAGCCCTGCGCGACTGGTTATAAGACTTCCGTCTTCGGTATAGTTGCCCTTGTCGGGCTTGAAATTGGCAAAGAAGCAGCCTCTGTTGTTCTTCACGTCAGTGTTGCCCCAAGGAAATTCATTGCCTTCTTTGCCGCGGGCGGCATATTCCCATTCTGCTTCAGTGGGCAAGCGGTAGCGCTGTATATAGCGAGCTTCTGCGCCAAGGCCTTTCAACAAATAGTCGGTGCGCCATGCGCAGAAAGCATTGGCTTGCTCCCAAGTAACGCCTACCACCGGATAATCGTTATAAGTAGGACTGCTGAAATACAGGCGCATATAGGTTTCATTGTCCGAGTTGACAAAGTCGTTCACCCAGCAAGTGGTATCCGGATAGATATTTACAATGTAAGTGTTCAGAAAATCCCATGGTCCGCTCAGCGGCCGGTCTATTGTCTGCCTTACAATGCGCCCTTCGTCGTCAATATAAGCCGTGTCTTTGGATATCATGACCACCTCATCGGGGTTTGCCTGCACATCAGTGTTCAAGTTGCGCTCGGCAGGATTGAGCCTGTTCCGGCGCAAAGCAGCGGTCTTGTAGTCATATACCTCATAGCGGTAATTCATCTGCGCGGCATCCAGCATTTTCTCTCCCGTTACGGGATTGGTAACATAGAGGCTCTCAAAAGCGCGCTGCTCATCCTCGTTAGGCTTGCGCGGCAGTGGCTTTTTCCAGTTAAGGTGTGGCTTTACAGGGTCGCCGTTCTTGTCTTCAGTTATCATATACGACTCATCACCGCCATAAGAGGGGTCTGCCAATCGTGTGCGAAGGATGGAATCACGCACCCAGAACACGAATTGTTTGTACTCAGAATTGGTTACTTCTGTCTCGTCCATCCAAAAACCGTCTACTGATATGTCTTTGCGTGGCGTGCGCTTGCCCCACAAAGAGTCGTCTTTCTCAATGCCCATGTGCAGGAAGCCCCTGTTGATAAGTGTCATACCGTAGGGCGTAGGCTCGGTAAACCCACGGCCACTTACGCCTGTTACTTCGCCGCCACGGCCTGTAGATGATGCCATCCGGCCACCGAAACATGCAGTGAGCGTGGTCAGTGCGATAATGCCTATGACTATTATACTTGCTTTTATCTTCATATCTTTGTATTATACTGTCTGTTTTCTATAATATTCTTACGCTTTTATGCTTGTTGCGCCCCTTCTTATAGAGGTTCAGGTCCATCTGGTAGCCTATAAACAGCTCATGGCTGCCGTTGCCCGGGCCTATGGCTGAGGTGTACATCTCATAGCTGTAGCCTACGTTGATGCCATGAAACTTGCCGCCAATGAGCAGTGTTACAGAATTGGTGGGGCTGTAAGACAAACCAGCATACATTATCTTATTGTCATTGGTATAGACCAGTCTGCCCGTAACATCGGCTCTGAGAGCTACGCCATCAGTGCGCAAAAGTACTGACGGATATATAGTTAGAAACGGATTTCTTAACTTTATATTGTATCCTCCTGTCAAATAACAGGTCCTGTCTATCTGCAATTCATTGGTTTCGCCCAGCTCTACCAAGGGGGCTGTAAGGTGTTGGACGGATGCACCCACATACCACGGACCATGGGTATAATAGAGTCCGAAAGCCAAATCAAGGGCACTGCCGTTCACATCGCTCTTGGAAAGGGCGGGATCGCTGGAGTCTTCAATATCCAGTTTAGACCCGTCAAACTTCTCACTGATAAATCCTGCCTGCAAGCCAGCACTGAGAGTTCCGCCAAAAAGCCGGTGTTTATAGGCATACTGCAATGCCATGCGCTGATGAACAAAAAGACCTATCTGGTCGTTTAGCAGCGATGCGCCCACACCATGGTAGCTGTTCAACATATAGACAGGCATGTCGCCCGACAGATACATAGTGCGTGGGTTGTTCTCAAAGCCTGCAAGGTCCATAGCATAAGCCGCCACAATGTTCAGCTTAGACTGCTTGCCCACTGCAGCAGGGTTATAATAAGACTCCATGTCCCAATAGTGGCTAAAGGACACGTCATATTGAGCTTTGACCGTATAAGGAGTCAACAGCACAATGACTATTATGAGAAGGTAACGTATGCGCACGTCAATATAACGCAGAAATCGTAGCTTTATTGTGTAAGCAGGTGCTCAAAATTAACCGTATATATCAACCTTCATTATTTAATAAGATACTTTTCGACAATCTTGCACTCTCTTTCTATCGGTCTGTCCAGTTGTCACTGGTCATATAGCCCGCTATATACTGCCTTTTAACTGACCCTACAGCCTGGAAGCGAAGCATATTTTTTTGTTAAGCAAAAGCAGAAAACCTACTTGCATTCCATGCAGTGTGCAAGCAGAAATATTTACAATCAAAAAGCGTAAAATAGGTAAACACAGAACGATTTGACAGTACCTGCAAATGATCTGTACTGCCCTTTTTCTGTATTTTTACCGCTTTTGGAGCACATTTTTCATTGTTCTCAAAGGTCAAAAGCTGTGGTCTTGTCCTTTAAAAGCACCGTTCTTCACCTGCTAAAGCTATGCTTTTGCACCGTAAAGCATAGCTTTACAAAAATAAAGTACTGCTTTTTAGCAAGTAAAAACTGCACACTATCCGCATAAATAGTACCAATAATCTGAATAACAATCATTTATGTTTGCACACGAAAACTACGTTTATTTTCCGTCAATCATCATCGAACGCAAAACGAAGGCAGTTTTAACGCATTAAAAACACTGTTTTTGTAAACAAACAAGAAAGTGTGCAATACTGATAAAGCGATGCTAAATACGGCTTCATTGGCAAACTCATTTTACAATAAAAGAACAATTAGTTGGCAATAATAGAATGAAAAAAGCGATATGAAAATCTCTTTCAGAAATTCTCATACCGCTTATATTCAGTACCTTTAAGCTGGAACGACCAACTTATCAGCCTTTAGTATTCGTCCTCATTGAAAAGGAAATCCTCTTTAGTTGGATAATCCGGCCAAATGTCTTCAATACTTTCATAGACATCGCCCTCATCTTCAATCTCTTGCAGGTTCTCTAACACTTCAAGAGGTGCGCCCGAACGTATGGCATAGTCAATCAACTCGTCTTTTGTTGCAGGCCATGGTGCGTCTTCCAATTTTGAAGCTAATTCAAGTGTCCAATACATATCTTAAGTGTTTTTGTAGTTTTTAATCGACCGCAAAAGTACAATAATTTTTCTTATTTGCAAGTTTTATTCCATGTTTTTTCTCTTACACCGTCAACAAAGTTTAATTTTCTTGCCAAAACAAACAGGTAGTCAGACAAGCGGTTCACATAGCTCAATACCACGGGGTCTATCTCTGTTGTTTCGCTTAAAAAGAAAATGCGGCGTTCCGCTCTGCGGCATACCGTGCGACACACATGTGCCAAAGCCGCCTCATGCGAACCACCAGGCAATATAAACGATGTTTGTGGAGGTATATTGGCAAGTATAGCATCTATGGCTTGCTCCAACTCTTCTACCGATTCCGGTTCCAATGTATAAGAAGGTGCTAATTTTGTTTTGCTCTTGTCAGTAGCCAAATAAGAGCTAAGGGTAAAAAGATAGCGCTGTATCTTGTAAATCATATTGCGGCTTTCGCTGTCTTTCATAAATGAAGCCAACAGGCCTAACTGCGAACTAAGCTCGTCTACCGTACCATACGCTTCAATACGTGCATTGGTTTTCTTTACTTTTACGCCACCTATCAGACTGGTCATCCCTTGGTCACCGGTCTTGGTATATACTTTATTAATCTTCATAGTGTACAAAGGTTTAAAAGTTAAATATTTCAGTTCTTAGTTTGTTAGGGTCAAAAGCCATGCCCTATCATGGCAGCTATTGGACAGCGACTGTACTATCTGCTAAAAATTGACTATGTAATGCTGCTTATAACGCTTGGCATCAAAATAAACAATGCCACAGTAATAGAGGTCAAAAGTTACGATATTTTCCTGCAAACGCACTATCTCACGCCAGAACTGGCGCGTTTCCTTGTTCTTTTTGATGTCTTCTATTACAAATACTGTGCCTTGACGTGCTTTCATACACACCTCATTATAAAAAGAGCGGTAAGCACCGTTAGGCTTTAACAACAGCAAATCCACAGTATCAAAGCGCTTTAACAAATGCATACTGTCTTCTACGCTAATATCTGTAGGTATCCGCGTAAGAGTGGTATCATGGCATCCTTCAGAAATATAGCTCTCCACTAACTTGTCATCTATGCCAAACAGTAAGGTGTTGGCAGGTTGCACACTATTGGCCAAGCGCAGATAAAAGCGCCCCAACTTTCGCTGCAACCAATGCACAGCAGATTGCTGTTGCTCTACTGCTTCATAGCCATGATAAGGATAATGCTCATTGACAACATATCTTACAAACCGATAAGCCCATGGTGACTGTATGCCGAAACCACGACAATGATTGATGCGACTAAGCCACACTATAACTTGTTTTATTTTTTGCATACGTGTATCATTAATTTTGTGCTCAGCCTATCGGTGGCACACTTCTTGGCAAATGGATGTTTCTTACACCTCTTATGTCTACTTTGCAAATATAACTATTTCACAGCAAAAAATCCAATAAATTGATAAAAAATCAATCAATGGCTGCATACTTGTCAATATATCAATCAAATATAATAGCTAAATGTATGCAAAAAAACATGTTTAAGTAAATGCACAAAGTGGAATAAAACAATAATCCGCACACAAATTCTACTTGCCGATAGCCCCATACTGGCTAATAGCTTTCACTGTATATTGACCTTTATGCCTTATTCTGAAAGTTGTATCTTTAATGGAAGCAAGATATTGCCCATCTTTATACACTATATAGCCGATTGCTCCATCCATGGCATGCCATTTCAAACTATGTTTTCGATGCTCGACAATGACCTTGGGAAGCTGTCGGCACACCATTGTCGGCTGCCATTCATCATTGCCTTTCATCACATTGTCTACCGTATAACGAGCCGCCTCTTCTTCGGTCAGTGTATTCTTGGCTGTACACCACAGAGTGTCTTTTTTGTCATTTATCAGATAGTAGCGATTGATACGTCTGCTTAAATCCATCTGATGACCTTTCATGTTCATAGTGTTGTATTCGGCAAATACGGCAGGCAAGCCATGCATATGGTCATACCATCCTTCCGCAGGAATATTGACTTCGGCCTTTGTATTGATATAGACAGCTTTCGGATTATGGCTCCAAGGACGGCCCAACCATACTGTAGTCTCGCTGGGATTGCCTAAGGCAGTAATGGTACAATTCTTAAACACATACCCCCACTTTGTGGTAGCAGCATGCTTAGGCGCTACTATATAGCCCCCTTTTTTCCGATTGACAAGCAATGTGCAAGCATCAAAATAGGCATTGGCTGAACCGTAAATAAAATCTACTGCCCCTTCTATTGTACAATGAGTCAAATAGTTGCGGGCATTATCACCATTTGACGTTCTATAAGTATCTTGATAGCTCCACAAGCCACAGCGGTTTAAAGCTATCTTGTCGCCCATGGTGTAAAGAGCCAATGCCTGAGGACCCTGTTGACGGTTATGACCCCATGCGTTGACAAAACTCAGTCCTTCAAAATATACATCATTGGCAGCAGCTACTACCGTGGCTGCCAGTTCTACCCGCACAGCCTTAGGCCCGCCACTCACTAAACTGTCTATTATGAAAACCTTGTCCATATCATCGCCTATAACACTGATATTTGACAAAGAAGCGTCTATATGCACATGCTCACGATAAGTTCCAGGCTTCACATAAATAATATATCTGTCTACATGCTGCTTTGGTATAGTGGCAATAGCAGCATTAAGCGAGGTGTAATCACCCGATCCATCTGCCGCTACAATGGCATGGAAAACTCGCTCTTGAGCCAACATAGGCACAAAAGTCATCATTGACAATAATATGATTGATAATTTCTTCATTATATTCTTTATTACTGCAGATAACAAGTAGCTGTAAAAATAAAGCTAAAGACAGTTGAGCTGGCATCAGCCCACCTGCACCTGACTTTCCTTTTCAACTATGACACCGGTACTTTTACCCGCTACATAACGGAAAGGGCCCTGCCCTTGATGAATAAGATTATCAAGATACACAGGCTCTTGATTAATAAAAAGGTGACAGGTAAATTGGTCGCCCACACTAAGTTTAGTATTATAAGCCCTTATTATTTCAAATCTGTCATCGCCCAAATAGCGCAATACACAAAGACGGTCAGGCAACCAACTCATGCGTAGGCACTGACCTATAAACAAAGTTTCAGAAACTATCTGACTACCTAAACAAAGTCCACTCTGCAATCCTTCATTAGACGCATTATTGCAAAAATCTCCATAATCGGTAAACAAAAGGAAACGTGCCAATACATCTAAGGTATAGCGACGAGGTGTTACACCTTCTTGAGAATAGCCCCATACACGTCGTAATGTCGTAGGGCTGACACGCTCACGCGTACGTTTCCACAGCAAATCACTAAACCACTCAAAATCACGCTTAGTAACAAGATTGCGTTTTATCATATCTGTAACTCTATTCACCAGTTCTTGTATCATAGCTTATGCCCTTTCCACAACAATTTTAATAAGAATGATAGTGCAAGGTGAATGCAATAAACTCATTGAGATTACGACTTCAATGCCTATCCGATGCAAAGATAAATAAAATTATACAATACATATACTACTTGCAACCCTTAATTTGACCTACCATCATATATTATTAAGGTATATAATTATCGCCAAGTAATTCCTTTTTAGCCGATAATACTATTGCATGCCCCATTATTATTAACTCCTTATAAATACGCATTTCCGATAGCGTTCACGTGCAGACGCTCA
>CALCVP010000071.1 GCA_937907705.1 uncultured Prevotella sp.
CGAGCGGACTTCTGCTCGTTTCTGTATTTTGCAGTATGCAAAGAACGCCTTAATTCGACCTGTACGGTTGGAAGTTGGTTGCCTAACACCCACTTCCAACCGTACAGGTCGGAATTCTTTTGATAAAGCAAGTTTTTTATGAATTGTAAATATTGACAAAGCAAACTTTTTGACTTATACGCTACCTATAATGTCTGTTACGGATTTACAACCATGCTTGTCGAGCCATTCATTGATGCCGTCACGTACTTTCATGGTTACGGTAGGTTCTATGAAGTTGGCAGTGCCTATCTCTATGGCAGTGGCACCTGCCATTAGAAATTCAATCGCATCATGAGCAGTGCAAATTCCTCCTAAGCCTATAACCGGAATGTTGACAGCTTTGGCCACCTGCCAAACCATACGTAGAGCTACTGGCTTTACACAAGGTCCACTTAGTCCGCCAGTATTGATACTCAGCATAGGTTTGCGCTTCTCTATGTCGATAGCCATGCCCATGAGCGTGTTGATAAGCGATACGCTGTCAGCGCCTTCTGCCTCCACAGCACGAGCGATGTCTGCCACATTGGTAACATTTGGAGACAATTTAACAATCAAAGTCTTGTGATACCGTTCGCGTACCGCCTTTACTACGTTGGCAGCTCCCTCACAAGTAACACCGAAAGCCATGCCTCCTTGCTTAACGTTGGGACATGAGATGTTCAGTTCTATGGCAGGGATATTGTCAAGTGCATCTATGCGTGCAGCACACTCTGCGTAATCAGCAGGTGAAGAACCGCTTACGTTGACAATCATATTGGTATCGATGTCTTTGATAGTAGGATAGATATGTTTGCAAAAATAGTCTACGCCTTTGTTTTGCAGTCCTACACAATTGAGCATACCTGATGCTGTTTCTACCATGCGTGGATAATCATTGCCTTGGCGAGGGTGCAGTGTGGTGCCTTTTACGATGATACCACCTATTTGGTCTAATGGCACAAAGTCGGAAAATTCCAGTCCATAACCAAATGTTCCTGATGCGGTCATCACGGGATTCTTCAACCGCAAGTTCTTTATATTTACTCTTAAATCTGCCATAACAGTTTTTTAATATTGATAACTGGTCCTTCTTTGCATACACATACATTTCCTTCTGTAGTGTTTTCTACACAGCAGAGGCATGCGCCTACGCCACATGCCATTTTGTTTTCAAGTGAAGCTTCGCACTCGATATTGTTTTTAGATGCATATTTAGCCACTGCTATCATCATGGGCTTGGGACCACAGGTGGCAATGCGGTCAAAACGTATCTTTCCTAAAATGGAATGGTTGGTAACAAATCCTTTTTCACCGGCAGTGCCATCTTCTGTAGTGATGCATACTTTTCCGTACTTGTTAAACTCGTCAAGCATCAGCAGGTCTTTGGCAGAACGTGCACCTAATAAGAAGATAGGCTCACATCCCATATCCTTCAGCATCTTTCCATAATAGAGTAGGGGTGCTACTCCTACACCGCCGCCAACTAACAGTACCTTTTCGTTGCTGTTGCTTGGCATAGTAAAGCCATTGCCCAGAGGATACATGCAGTTCATTGTGTCGCCTTTGTGCAATGCTGCCAAATGGCGGGTGCCTTCGCCAATAGCGGCCACGAGCAGCCAAAGTTCATTGTTTTTCCTGTCAACAAAATGAATGGAGATAGGACGCCTGAGAAAAGTAGCCGGTGAATGGTCTACCCTTACTTCAACAAATTGTCCTGGTAGAATTTCTGGCAATTCTTCGACTTGTGTTAGCTTGATGAGTACATACTTCTCATTGATGTGCTCTATAGAAGCTATCTGAAAGTCGGAAACATATTTTTTCATTCTTATCTTGTATTTATAATGTTTCTGTAAAGATGGGCATTTTGCATGTATTGTAAAGTGGATGTTTGTAAGCATGCCCTGTTTTGCGTAATCTTCTTGCAAAGGTATAAAAAATAAGTCGATTGCTATGCTTTCTTTGTTGATTATTGAGTAGGTGTTTAAAATTAAACAAGAGTAGACGTTCTGAAATGATTGTAAGTTTGACAAATTTCTCTAATGTTGAGAAAATATGTAAGTTCTAAAAAATAGAAGTTTTTTTGTAACTTGGAAAAATCTTTGTACATTTGCAAGGCAAACAAATATGTGTGCAATCATTATTGTAATACTATAAATCTAAAATTTCAAAAGATGGACATTGCTGAGAGATTTTTGAAGTATGTAAGCTTTGATACGCAGTCGGCAGAAGAAAGTGAGACTGTGCCCAGTACTTCGAAACAACTTGTTTTTGCAAAATACTTGAAAGAGGAGCTGAAAGCTGAACGCTTTGATGATGTAGAGATGGATGATATGGGTTATGTCTACGCTACATTAAAGTCTAATATAAAGAAAGAAGTGCCGGTTATCGGCTTTATCAGTCATTATGACACCTCACCAGATTGCAGCGGTGCTGACATCAAGCCACGCATCATCAAGCAGTATGACGGTAAAGACATAGAATTGTCTCCAGGTATTATTTCTTCAACAAAGAAATTTCCGGAATTATTGAGCCATGTTGGTGAAGACATTGTCGTAACAGACGGCCATACTCTACTGGGCGCTGATGACAAGGCTGGTATTGCAGAAATAGTACAGGCCATGTGTTATTTGCGTGATCATGATGAGATACCTCATGGAGACATACGTATGGGCTTTAATCCTGATGAAGAGATAGGTATGGGCGCCCATCATTTTGATGTAGAAAAGTTTGGCTGTGAATGGGCTTATACCATGGATGGCGGAGATTTGGGCGATTTGGAATATGAAAATTTCAATGCCGCTTCAGCAAAAATAAACATCAAAGGCATCAGTGTACATCCTGGTTATGCTAAAGGCAAGATGATTAATGCCAACAGACTGGCAGCTGAGTTTGTAGGCATGTTGCCTGCTAACGAGACTCCTGAAGCAACTGAAGGTTATGAAGGCTTCTATCATCTGTTAGGTATGGAAACAAATATAGAACATGCAAAGTTGTCTTATATTATCAGAGACCACGACCGTACTAAATTTGAAAACCGCAAAGCAACAATCTTGCAGTGTGTTGAGCGCATGAATGAAAAGTATGGTGAAGGTACTGTTACGGCAGAGGTAAAGGACCAATATTACAACATGAAAGAGAAAATAGACCCTATGATGCACGTTATAGACATTGTACTGAAGGCTATGCAGTTATGTGATGTGCAACCCAAAGTAGAGCCTATTCGCGGTGGTACCGATGGCGCACAGCTTAGTTTCAAAGGGTTGCCATGCCCTAACATCTTTGCTGGTGGCGTAAACTTCCATGGCCCTTATGAGTTTGTATCTATACAGGTAATGGAGAAGGCCAAAGATGTAATCGTGAAAATATGCGAGCTTACAGCAGCCTTTAATGACTAACATAGCTCTATATAACAGGTGCGTATTATCCTTATAAGTAGGCGTTCAAAATGAAATTAAACAAGATTTAAGCAAACGGCTTTATATATACGCTTGATTTTGAACGGCTACTAATGAGAGTCTAAATAGAAAGATGGAAAAGAGCTGAAAGCCATGTGTGGTTTCCGGCTCTTTTCGCTTTTAGTAAGTGTAAAGTATAAATCCTTTGGCAGAATAAGCGGAAGGACGGAAAACTATTCAGATACCTTAACGTGTTGACAAGAACAGATGTTTTATCCAATACATTTTAAATATGGCAGAACTTCCACATATAGTAAAAGATTTAGCACTTATCCTGATGGTAGCAGGATTGGTAACTATCATTTTTAAGAAGCTCAAGCAACCTTTGGTGTTAGGTTATGTGGTGGCAGGCTTTTTAGTAAGCCCTCACATGCCATATATCATGTCAGTAGCAGATCGTTCCAACATACAGACTTGGGGCGACATTGGTGTAATGTTCCTATTGTTTTCATTGGGCCTTGATTTCTCTTTTAAGAAGATTGTAAAGATGGGAGCATCACCTATTATAGCCACTTGCACTATTGTGTTCTGTATGATGCTGTTAGGTATGGTTACGGGACATTTGTTCGGATGGAGCAGAATGGACTGTATATTCTTGGGTGGTATGCTGGCCATGAGCTCTACTACTATTATCTATAAGGCTTTTGATGATTTAGGACTGCGTCAGCAACGTTTTGCTGGATTGGTCATGAGCGTATTGATATTGGAAGATATTTTGGCCATTGTCATGATGGTAATGCTCTCAACGATAGCCAATGGCAGTAGCCCTGATGGTGAGATGATGATAGGTAGCATTATGAAGATAGGCTTTATCTTGATTTTATGGTTCGTGGTAGGTATCTTTCTCATACCTTTAATGCTGCGTACAACACGTAAGCTGATTAATAATGAAACACTGCTCATTGTTTCATTAGGCCTATGTTGTGCCATGGCTGTATTGTCAACAAAAGTTGGGTTTAGCAGTGCCTTTGGAGCCTTTGTTATGGGGTCTATTTTGGCAGAGACAGTGGAAGCAGAGAAAATAGCAAAGTTAGTAGAGCCAGTAAAAAATCTTTTTGGAGCTATATTCTTTGTTTCTGTTGGTATGCTTGTTGATCCGCATGTGTTGATTGAATATGCTTTTCCAATAGCCATGTTAGTGCTTGCTATTTTGGCAGGTCAAGTGCTGTTTGGCAGTTTTGGCTTCTTAATTAGTGGGCAATCACTGAAATCTGCCATGCAGTGTGGCTTCTCGATGGCACAGATTGGTGAGTTCTCTTTTATTATAGCGTCTTTGGGCTTGTCATTGGGCGTCATCAGCCAGTTCTTGTATCCGGTGGTGGTAGCAGTGTCTGTCATTACCACCTTTTTGACACCTTATATGATACGCTTGGCCACACCTTGTTATAATATATTGGAAAGGCATTTGCCTCAATCATGGATTGCTGCTCTGAACAACATAACCCTAAGTCGCCAGTCAACTTTGCCACAAGGCAATTGGAAACGTCTGTTGGTACAGCTCTCCCGTTTTACAGTTATCTATATCATCTTGTCGTGTGCCACCATTACCCTTATGCTTTCTTTCTTTTTGCCTTTTGTGCGCCATTTGTTGCCCACTTTATGGGCGAATATTGTATGCGGGTTGCTTACAGTGCTGATTATGTCGCCGTTTTTACGTGCCATGATTATGAAAAAGAATCATAGCGAAGAGTTTAAAGCCTTGTGGAATGAGAATAGCTACAATCGTATTCCCCTTATCTTTTCCATTGTTGTCAGAGTAGTTATAGCTACTGCCTTGGTATTTTATGTGTGCAACTATCTTACCCGCTTTGCCAATGCCTTGCTCATCAGTGTGGCAGTAGGAATGGTGGCACTGATGGTTGTCTCGCGTTCGCTGAAGCGCAGAAGTATAAAGATGGAACGTATGTTCTTGCAGAATTTAAGGTCAAGAGACATAGAAGCACAAGTGTTGGGTCATAAACGACCTTTGTATGAAGGACATTTGTTGGACAGAGATATACATATTGCAGATTTTGAACTGCCAGAAGGGTCGACCTGGGCTGGTGAGACACTGGCAGATTTAAAATTGCGTAATAAATATGGAGTATTAGTAAGTAGCATCTTGCGTGGCAAGCAGCGCATCAATATTCCTCATGGTAGTACAGCAGTAATGCCTGGCGACAAAATACAAGCTATTGGCAGTGATGATCAACTGACCATGTTCAGTACAGATTTAAAGACACAATTATATGACGAAGATCCTGAAATAGAGAAAAGAGAAATGAAGTTGCGACAGGTAATAATAGGCAAAAAGAGTGTGTTTGCTGATAAAGCCTTGGAAAGTAGTGGTATTAGAGAACAATATAACTGCATGGTTGTAGGACTGGAGGAAGGTAAAGAAAACCTGTCGCAAGTAGTGCCTAACTATATATTGAAATCAGGGGATATACTTTGGATTGTAGGTGAACAAGAAAATCTTGAAAAGTTCAGTAAAGACAATCAATAAGTAGACGTTGTTTGTGGGTCATGAAAACAGATTGTAAATTAATCTTGTTAAAACAGCAAGAAATAACGGATAAAAAGGAAAAGGTTCAAGTTAAAGCTGTATGAAAGACTAAATATTTGCACAAAAATTAGATAATGCGCAATATTTTCATTATATTTGCAACATAATAATACATAATGTAATATACCATGGATTGGTTAATAAATTTATTTACTACTACAGATTCTGTAGCACACATAGTGCTGTTGTATGCTGTTGTAATAGCCGTGGGCGTTTATCTTGGTAAAATAAAGATAGGCGGTATATCATTAGGCGTAACTTTTGTACTTTTTGCCGGTATTGCCGCAGGCCATGTAGGTTTTACGGCTTCTGTAAACATTCTGTCATTTCTACAAGATTTCGGACTTATACTCTTTGTATTTATGATAGGTTTGCAAGTGGGTCCTGGCTTCTTTGAAAGTTTCAAGCGTGGTGGCATAATGCTGAACATGCTGTCTACGGCATTGATTCTATTGAACATTCTTGTAATGTTTGCTTGTTACTTTATCTTCTTTGACACGTCAGATGTCAAGAACTTGCCAATGATGGTGGGTACGCTTTATGGAGCTGTAACCAATACACCGGGTTTGGGTGCTGCCAATGAAGCGCTGGAATCGGTATTTGCACACCAGAATGTGCCGCAGATTGCCAGCGGATATGCTTGCGCTTATCCATTAGGCGTATTAGGTATTATAGGTGCCACCATCGCTATCAAGTATATCTGCCGTATCAGCTTGGACAAGGAAGAAAAACAATTGAACGAGGAAGAGGAGGAAAATTCAAACGTCAAGCCTCACTTTATGCACTTAAAAGTAACCAACTCTTATTTGGAAGATCGTACAATAGCTCAGGTTCATGAATTTTTAAATCGCGATTTTGTATGCACACGTATTTTGCATGAAGGGCATGTAATCACGCCAAAAGGTGAGAGCCATTTGCATATTGGCGACTTGCTTTTTGTAGTTTGTGCAGAGAACGATGCAGAACCTATCATCGCATTTATTGGACCAGAGGTAGAAGTAGATTGGAAAAAGCAAGATGAGCCGATGGTAAGTAAGCGTATTTTGGTTACGCGTCCTTCTATTAATGGTAAAACATTGGGGCAGATGCACTTTTCAAGTGTATATGGCGTTAATGTTACGCGTATTACACGTCAAGGTATGGACCTCTTTGCCAGTCCAAGCTTGGCATTGCAAGTAGGCGACCGCATTATGGTGGTAGGTCCGGAAAATTCTGTTATGCGTGTGGCATCAGTAATGGGTAATTCTATCAAGCGTTTGGAAGCACCTAATATAGCAACTATCTTTGTGGGTATTATTATAGGAATACTCTTTGGCAGCTTACCTATTGCTATCAGTGGTATACCTGTTCCACTTAAATTGGGTATAGCTGGAGGACCTTTAATTATTGCAATTCTGATAGGTCGCTATGGTTATAAATTCCACCTTGTAACCTATACAACAACAAGTGCAAATATGATGCTGCGTGAGATAGGTTTGGTACTGTTCTTGGCCAGTGTGGGTGTAAAAGCAGGCAATGGATTCTGGGATACCGTAGTGCAAGGTGATGGTATTAAATATGTGTATACAGGCTTCTTGATAACAGTGATACCTATATTGATTGTGGGTACGATAGCACGATTAAAGTTTAAGTTCAATTACTTTACCATCATGGGTATGTTGGCTGGTACTTGTACAGACCCACCAGCATTGGCTTATGCTAACTCTGTATGTTCAAAAGATGCACCGGCAATTGGATATTCTACCGTATATCCGCTGAGTATGTTCTTGAGAATATTCACAGCACAGATTATAGTGCTTTTCTTCTGTGGCATGTAGCATAAGAAGAACGATAGTGTCCTGTTCACTTCCTGTACAACACAGAGTGCTTAGAATTTAACGATAAGGAATAAAAAGGAAGAGAGACAAGTTGAAATATTCTCATGAAAATCTGTCAGTATAACTACTTATAGATATTATTCACCACTTGTTTCTCTTCTTTTTTATTATATTAGTGGTGGGTGGCTTATGGTGTGAAAAATTTATTCAGACACAGAAGCTATAAAGATATATTCATGTTTTAAAGACTCTCGTAGCCTTAAATCTATAAAAATACGTAACAGACAAAAAATGATGCAATTTTGTGGAGCATGGCTCGCATAAAGTCAATAGTAGAGAATTGTTAACATTTAACGCTTATATAATAATAGTATGAAAAAAATCGGAATTCTGCTTTTCGCAGTGTTGGTTAACTCTATGTCGGTGTTTGGGCAAGGTGCCCGTAACATCAAGATAAACGAGATAATGACCAACAACATTTCAAGTATTCAAGACGAATATGGAAGGCGAGACGTATGGGTAGAGTTGGCCAATTCGTCTTATTCTACGTACAATGTGCGTGGTATGTTTATCACCACAGATAGAAGGGCGCTTAACAAAGACCTTACTGTTTCGCAGCGTAAGGCTTTGATGAGCATTGTGCCTAATGGAGACCCACGCACGAACATGTCTGCTCGTCAGCATTTAGTGTTCTTCTTGAACAGTAATCCAACTCAAGGTTCTCTTTACATTACGGCAAAGGCTGAATCAGGTAAACCTTTATGGGTAGCTCTGTATGATGGTAATGCAATTGATATTATAGACTCGGTATCTGTACCTGCATTGGCTGCTAACCAGTCGTATGCACGTGCTGCTGACGGTGCAGCAAAATGGCAGGTAAAAAAGCCGGAAATGGTAACACCTGGTATAAGTAATTATGTGGAAGTAGGTGAAAGCAAGGTAGACAAATTGAAAAGAGAAGACCCTCATGGCTATGGTATAGCTGTATTGTCAATGGGCATTGTATTCTCTTGCTTAGCTTTACTTTTTGTGTTCTTCCACTTGTTAGGTATGTTTATGTCACACAAGCAGACTTTGAAGAAAGCAAGCAAGTTACAACCTATTAAGGTAGCCGTAAAGACAGGTGAGAAGTTAGCAGAAACAGGTCATAAGACAAAGGTTATATTGAAAGATGGGTTGCAAACAGGCGGTATAGACAAAGAAGTCTATATTGCTGTTATATCAATGGCATTGAAGCAATATCAAGATGATGTACATGATACAGAGAGCAATATCATCACCATTAAACCCCATCACACATTGTGGAATGCTCACATTGAAGAAAACCACATGTAAGAAATATAAATTATAGCAAAATATTATAGGGTACAGATGTAAAATCTACTACCTTTAACAGAAAAAAAAAGAATTATGAACAAGTATCAATATAGAGTTCAAGGAGTTGATTATGATGTAGAAATTGTAGATGTAGAAGGTAATGTAGCAAAGGTAAATGTCAATGGAATACCATTTGAAGTAGAATTGAAAGAGCCTATCCGTCCATCTCAAGTAGTACGTAAACCAAAGGTGGTTGCTCCAGCCCCTGCTGCTCCTGAACCAGTGGCAGCTTCTGCCGCAACTTCTTCAAAGCCTGCCGCTGCTCCTGCTACAGGGGCTAAGGTAGCATCCCCACTGCCAGGAACTATCACGGAAGTAAAGGTAAAAGTGGGTGATGCTGTAAAAGTGGGCGATACCGTAGTAGTGCTTGAAGCCATGAAGATGCAGAACAATATAGAGGCAGAAAATGCAGGAACGGTAACTTCTGTTTTGGTGAACAATGGCGATACTGTAATGGAAGGTGACGCCTTAGTAACAATAGGTTAATATTGTACGACTATGAATATCACAGACTTTATTATCAATAACTTCAATGAGTTTCTTACCTACACAGGCTTTGCTAATGCCACTGCTGGTAATCTCATTATGATTGTGGTAGGCATTTTCTTTATCTGGCTTGCCATCAAGAAAGATTTTGAACCGTTACTGTTAGTACCGATCGGATTGGGTATTGTGTTAGGCAATATTCCATTCCGTGCTGATGCAGGACTTGAAATAGGACTGTATGAAGACAATTCCGTATTGAATATATTCTATCAAGGTGTGCGACAAGGATGGTATCCACCGTTGGTGTTTTTAGGTATTGGTGCCATGACAGATTTCTCTGCCCTTATCAGCAATCCTAAGTTGATACTGATTGGTGCTGCTGCGCAATTTGGTATTTTTGGTGCCTATATGATAGCCTTAGCGTTAGGATTTGAACCCAATCAGGCAGCAGGTATTGCTATTATAGGTGGAGCTGATGGTCCTACGGCCATCTTCCTTTCTTCAAAACTGAGCCCTAACTTAATGGGAGCCATTGCGGTATGTGCTTATTCTTATATGGCATTGGTGCCAGTTATTCAGCCACCATTGATGCGTTTGCTTACTACCAGCAAGGAGCGTGTTATCCATATGAAGCCCGCTCGCAAGGTAAGTCAGCTGGAGCGTATACTGTTCCCTATTATAGGTCTGCTGCTAACTACATTTATTGTACCTTCAGGTCTGCCTTTGTTGGGCATGCTGTTTTTTGGAAACCTTTTGAAAGAGTCAGGAAAGACCACACGCTTGGCCAAGACAGCAGGAAGTGCTCTTAATGATGTAATTGTAGTATTGTTAGGTCTTACCGTAGGTTGCTCTACCCAAGCCAGTGAATTTCTTTCACTCAATACTATATTTATATTCTTGTTAGGTGCTTTTGCATTTATCATTGCATCAGCTTCAGGTGTGCTTTTTGTCAAGTTTATGAATTTGTTCCTGCCCAAAGACAAGAAGATTAATCCTCTTATCGGCAATGCAGGCGTTAGTGCCGTGCCGATGAGTGCGCGTATTTCAAATAATTTAGGTTTGGAGTATGACCGCCATAATTTCTTGTTGATGCACGCTATGGGTCCTAATGTGGCTGGTGTTATTGGTTCTGCTGTTGCAGCAGGAACATTGCTGGGCTTCTTCTCATAATTCAGCTGTAACGGCAGAATTATAAATATTGGAAGAATGGAAATTAGCTAAGTCTATGTATTTTTACATGGACTTAGCTAATTCGATGTAGATGCTACATCCATATTTTTTCATTGCAGGTTTAATTATTTCTGTGCACCCACGTAAAATAGAAAGATGGAAAAAAGAATACCCCGGATAGCTATCATTGAACATAATACTTTGGCTGCTATTGGCTTAAAGACATTGCTCCAAAATATTATGCCAGTCATGAGTATTGATATTTTTTATAGCTTTGGAGAGTTGGAAATGACAGAGACAGATGCCTATTTCCATTTCTTTGTATCAATGACCATTGTCATTGACCATAGGCAGTTCTTTATGGCTCATCAGCGCAAAACCATTGTGCTTACCACCTCTGCAAACCCGAAAGTTCATTTGTCAGACTTCCATTGCTTGTGCATCAATCAACCGGAAAAGCAACTGATAAAATCTATTTTGGAGTTAGAGCAAATGGCACATGGTCATGGTCAGAATCTTCCACCTGCGTCTAAAAGAGCACAAGAGAAGATCTTGTCTGATCGCGAGGTAGAGGTAATGTCTTTAATAGTGAAAGGGTATATCAATAAGGAAATTGCCGATAAACTCAATATCGGTTTGTCAACGGTCATTACACACCGTCATAATATAATGGAGAAGCTGAATGCTAAAAGCGTTTCTTCGCTGACTATTTATGCCGTGATGCATGGTTATGTGGATATAGACAAAATTTAGTATTGCTTATTGGGCAGGTATGTAATGGTGGATGCACGATGAGGATGTGAATTTTTATGATTATCTTATGTAAAATCATAAAAAAAAGTAGAAAGATATGCTATCTGAAAAAAAAACTCTATCTTTGTATAAAGGAAAGTAGTTACTACCCTATGGGCGTAATACTTCTTGGGCTGGTTTGCTCAGTATAGCTGATGCTGCACAATCAGCAATGCAGTAAAGTGATGCGTTCTTTCTTTTTCAAAATGGAAAGATGTTGTTGGGCTTGATGAATTGCTTTTGAAATACTTGTATGGCATATATCATAAAGGCAGAAATTTTTATCATTTGTTTCTGTAGACACGGCAGAGACATAGGAGTGGTTAATCTTTTGTGAATTTAATACTATCAGAATTTATAAATAACTTATTATAATAATATACATATGTCAAATAACAAAGAAAAGCTCTTTAATGAGTTTAAGTCACCTACACGCCAAGAATGGCTTGACAAAATTCAAGTAGACTTGAAGGGTGCCGACTTCAATAAGCGCCTTGTTTGGCGTACGAATGAAGGTTTCAATGTTCAGCCATTCTATCTGAAAGAAGATGTCGACAAGTTGCAAACTCCAGAGGCGTTGCCTGGCGAGTTTCCTTTTGTACGTGGCAACAAGAAGAAAGACAATGAGTGGTATGTACGCCAAGAAATTGACGCATCCAATGCAGAAGCGGCTAATGCCAAAGCTCTTGATGTGCTAAACAGGGGCGTAGACTCTCTTTCTTTTCGTATTCCAGGTAAGGCAGTAAGCAAAGAATATGTAGAGGCATTGCTTGAAGGAATAGAGTGTGAGATAGTAGAACTGAACTTTAACACCTGCAAGCGTCATACCCTTGAGCTGGCTCACTTGTTGGATGCCTATTTTACTGAAAAAGGTTATGATAAGAACAAAATTGTAGGCTCTTTCGATTGGGACCCTATAGAGAAGATTTCTATGCAAGGCATTGATGTTACCGCTTTGTTAGGCATTGCTCCACAGTTGGTAGAGGCAATGAAAGCCTATCCACATTTCCGCGTTATCTCTGTTAATGCAGAAGCGCTCAATAATGCAGGAGCTTATATCGTTCAAGAGTTAGGCTATGCTTTGGCTTGGGGCAATGAATATCTGTCTCAGTTGGTAGATGCAGGAATAGATGCAGATACAGCAGCGTCTAATATCAAATTCAATTTAGGCATTTCAGAGAATTTCTTTATGGAAATGTCCAAGTTCCGTGCAGCACGCTTGTTGTGGGCTGAGATTGTGAAGCAATATGCTCCTAAAGAGACAGCTTCATGTATGATGTGTGTAAATGCCATTACTTCTAAGTACAACATGACCTTGTTTGATAGCTATGTTAATTTGTTGCGTTCTCAAACAGAGTCTATGAGTGCAGCACTTGCAGGCGTTCATTCTATAGAGGTTACTCCTTTTGACGCTATTTATGAGACACCTAATGATTTTTCAGAGCGTATAGCACGTAATCAGCAGTTGCTGTTGAAGGAAGAAAGCCACTTTGATAAAGTGGTTGATCCTGGAGCCGGCAGCTATTTTATAGAAGAGCTTACTACTTCTTTGGCCAATGAAGGCTGGAATATATTCTTGCAGACAGAAGACAATGGCGGTTTCTTGGAAGCTATCAAGAATGGATTGGTACAAGATGATATCAATGCTACTAATGCCAAGCGTCATGAAGCAGCAGCAAAGCGCAAAGAGTTTATCTTAGGTACCAACCAATTCCCTAACTTTACAGAGAAGAGCGACGGAAAGCGGGCCATTGCCCAATCAGGAAGTTGCGGTACAGGCCATCAGCATGAGACACCATTTAAGGCTATTAAGAGTTCCCGTTTGGCTGCTGATTTTGAGAATCTGCGTATCAAGGTAGAAAACAGCAAGAAGGTGCCTACTGCATTTATGCTTACTATTGGAAACTTGGCCATGCGACAAGCACGTGCTCAGTTTAGTTGTAACTTCTTGGCTTGTGCAGGCTATAAGGTGGTAGACAATCTTGGCTTTAAAACAATAGAAGAGGGCGTAGATGCAGCATTGAAAGCAGGTGCAGATATTGTAGTGCTGTGTTCAAGTGATGATGAATATGCAGAATATGCTGTTCCTGCCTATCAATATCTTAATGGCCGTGCCATGTTTGTAGTGGCAGGTGCTCCTGCTTGTATGGACAACTTGAAGGCTGCGGGCATAGAGAATTTCATCCATGTACGTTGCAATGTACTTGAGACATTGAAGGATTATAACGCTAAATTGGGAATAAAATGAGAAAGAATTTTAAAGACATAAATATATTCTCTGACATTCAGCAAGAAAATGATCGTGAATGGCAGAAAGAAAATGGCATTAGCCCAAACTGGAAAACTCCAGAGCATATTGAGGTGAAGCCAGTTTATACGAAAGAAGATTTGGAGGGAATGGAGCACCTTAATTATACAGCGGGCTTGCCACCGTTCCTGCGTGGTCCGTATAGTATGATGTATCCTTTCCGCCCTTGGACTATTCGTCAGTATGCCGGTTTCTCTACTGCAGAGGAAAGTAATGCTTTCTATCGCCGCAACTTGGCCAGTGGTCAGAAAGGTCTTTCCGTAGCATTTGACCTTCCTACGCATCGCGGTTATGACCCCGACAATGCTCGCGTGATTGGCGATGTAGGTAAAGCCGGTGTATCTATTTGTTCTGTAGAAAACATGAAAGTGTTGTTCAATGGTATTCCGCTGAACAAGATGTCTGTTTCTATGACCATGAATGGTGCGGTATTGCCTATTATGGCTTTCTATATCGTAGCAGGTCTTGAGCAGGGTGCTAAGCTGGAAGAAATGGCAGGTACTATTCAGAACGATATTTTGAAAGAATTTATGGTTCGTAATACCTATATTTATCCACCAGCATTCTCAATGCGCATTATCAGTGATATCTTTGCATATACGTCTAAGTTTATGCCTAAGTTTAACTCTATTTCCATTTCAGGTTATCACATGCAAGAGGCTGGCGCTACCGCAGATATCGAGTTGGCTTATACGATAGCCGATGGTCTTGAGTATGTGCGTGCCGGTGTGAATGCCGGAATAGACATTGATGCTTTTGCTCCTCGCTTGTCATTCTTCTGGGGTATTTCCATGAACCACTTTATGGAGGTTGCCAAGATGCGTGCCGCACGCATGTTGTGGGCAAAAGTCATTAAGCAGTTTAATCCTAAGAACCCTAAGTCGCTCATGTTGCGTACCCACTCGCAGACCTCAGGTTGGTCCCTTACAGAGCAAGACCCATTTAACAATGTAGGACGTACCTGTATTGAGGCAATGACCGCAGCTCTTGGACACACACAGAGCTTGCATACCAATGCACTTGATGAAGCCATAGCGCTGCCTACAGACTTCTCGGCTCGTATAGCCCGTAACACTCAGATTTATATTCAAAACGAGACCAAGATATGCAAGCATATCGACCCATGGGCAGGTTCTTACTATGTGGAATCTCTTACAAATGAGTTGGCGCATAAGGCATGGGAACATATCGAAGAGATAGAGAAATTGGGCGGTATGGCCAAGGCAATAGAAACTGGTGTACCCAAGATGCGTATTGAGGAAGCAGCAGCTCGTACACAAGCGCGTATAGATAGTGGTTCGCAAACTATTGTGGGTACCAACAAGTATCGTTTGGACCATGAAGATCCGATAGACATCTTGGAGGTAGACAACTCTGCTGTGCGTGAGCAACAGGAGAGAGCTCTTGCTGAGTTGCGTGCTCATAGAGACAATGAAAAGTGCAAGCAGGCTTTAGACGCCCTTACAGAATGTGTACGTACAGGCGAGGGAAACCTCTTGGAGAAAGCGGTAGAGTGTGCCAAACTTCGTTGTACACTGGGCGAGATTAGTGATGCTTGCGAGAAAGTGGTAGGTCGTTATAAAGCTGTAATTAGAACAATATCAGGCGTGTATTCATCAGAAAGTAAGAATGACTCAGCTTTTGCTAAAGCTTGTGAATTGACAGAAGAGTTTGCAAAGAAGGAAGGCCGTCGTCCACGTATATTTGTTGCCAAGATGGGGCAGGATGGTCATGATCGCGGTGCCAAGGTAGTGGCAACGGGTTATGCCGATTGCGGCTTCGATGTAGATATGGGACCCTTGTTCCAGACTCCTGCAGAGGCAGCACGAGAGGCCGTTGAAAATGATGTCAATATCGTGGGTGCAAGTTCATTGGCAGCAGGTCATAAGACTCTGATACCTCAGCTGATAGAGGAACTGAAGAAGCTTGGCCGTGAAGATATCATGGTTATAGCTGGTGGCGTAATTCCTGCTCAAGATTACGACTTCCTTTATAAGGCAGGTGTAGCAGCAATCTTTGGTCCTGGAACTTCAGTGGCTAAATCAGCCTGTGAGATGATGAATATCCTTTTGGATAAGGAGGCATAAAGAGTTCTTTTATGCACCTTAGAATAGATTGCTGCCAATGCATTCTATAAAAGGTGCGCAAAAGGATGTCTCTTTCATGGAACATTTTTAATCCTTGAAAGTCTTTCCCGACAGAAAGATTTTCAGGGATTTTCTGTATGGACATAAGCAGGCATTCAAAATTAATAATATCTATACATGAACACCTACTTGAAACCAAGAAGAATTATCCCAAATCGGTCATTAGAGATTTTTCCATGCAAAAAGTTAGACTATAGAAGGCTATACTCTCGTTATAGTATCTGTATGCTAACATAATACGTGACTTTTGCTCTATTTTGAGACAAAATAGAAGCGAAATTTTCTAATGACCGATTTGGGATTATTGACGAGTAAATGCCTAAAATGAAATTAAGTAGTATTTCGTTTTGTTTTATGGTCAATATGCAGTATTTTTGCAATTAGTTAAGTTATTGTATTTATTAATGAAACTTTGCACACAGCGAGTAACTTTCTGACGGTGGATATAATTTAAAAATAAAGCACAATCTCGTATTCAATACATATTGAAACTGCTTAAATCAAACTTATCAAGAAAACTATTTCAACTAAAACAATATTTATGAGGAAAAATCTGTTACAAGTAGCACTTTTGTGCATGGGCTTGTCATCATTATCGATCAATGCCCTGAGTCAAACTCCTGCATTTCCTGGCGCAGAAGGTTTTGGAATGTACACTACAGGAGGTCGTGGAGGCGCAGTGTATCATGTTACTACGCTTGATGACAACAATAATCCCGGCTCTTTTAGATATGCCTGCAGCAAAAGCGGTGCACGTACAATCGTGTTTGACGTGAGTGGCACCATCTACCTTAAATCAGAACTGAAACTAAAGAACGGCAATGTAACCATTGCAGGACAGACTGCCCCTGGAGACGGTGTCTGTATTGCAGATTATCCATTCCAGATAAGTGCCGATAATGTGATATTGCGTTTCGTTCGCTTTCGTTTAGGCAATCGTGAGGTGGCTCACCATGAAGGAGACGGCTTGGGGGGCATGGACCGGAAAAACATTATTGTAGACCACTGCTCTGTAAGCTGGAGTATAGACGAGTGCCTGTCAGTATATGGTAGTAAGAACATTACTGTGCAGTGGTGTCTGGTAGCTCAGAGTCTTAAAAAATCAGGCCATTCAAAAGGCAGCCATGGCTATGGCGGTAATTGGGGAGGCAGTGGTGCTACGTATCATCATAATCTGATGGCACATCACGACTCACGTGTGCCCCGCTTGGGCCCGCGTCCTTCTACGCAGACAGATGAACGCATGGACTTGCGCAACAATGTCTTCTACAACTGGGGAGGAAACGGTTGCTATGGCGGTGAAGGCATGAAAGTCAATATTGTAAACAATTATTATAAACCCGGGCCAGCTACCTTAAAGCGTAGCGCTGATATACAGCGTCGCTTGGCTGCTCCTGGCATACGGACAGTAGACTATTGCTTGAATAAGAAAACGACGGTAAGCAACTATAACAAGGTAGCTGGTACAAGTCTGAAAGACAGCAATGTGAAAGGGTCTGGCGTAGGCGATAAATGTTATGTATCCTTTGGCAGCAAGAAGTTTGAGATAGATATGGCTACCAACACGATTGATGTGGATGGTACAAAGGTTACTGTGGCATGGAATGACTGGAAGAAGATGCTGCATGTATGGTGTCAGCTTTATGTAAATGGCAACTATAACCCTAATTCTGAAGTGATGAACCAAGACAACTTCAAGTACGGTATATCTAATCAGATAGATAAAAACGGTAATGATAAAACCTATCCTGGCGATGACGCCATAAAATTATCTCAGCCACTGACATTTGAATCCATTACTACGCACAGTGCGCAAGAAGCCTACGAGAGAGTACTTGATTATGCCGGTGCTTCGCTGCACAGAGATTGGCTGGATGACCAGATGGTGTACGATACACGCAATGGCGTAGCTACTGCTACGGGCGATGGCAATTCGCCTGGCATTGTTAACTCGCAGGATGACAACAAGCCTGCTGATGCAGCTGCTGATTGGCAGGCTTGGCCAATACTGGCTGCGGACAGCTCCATTGACATAACAGATACGGATGGTGATGGTATTCCGGATAGTTGGGAAGATGCGCATGGATTGGATAAGAATAATGCAGAGGATGGAAAGGCTGTAAACGAAGATGGCTACACCAATCTGGAAGTGTATATGAATGGCATTGTAGAGAATATCATGACAAAAGAAAATGAAGGCGGAAAGCTTTTAAGCGGCAATGAAGAGTTTAGATCATCAGTAGGCATTGCTGAGATTAGAACTCAATATAATGCAGGCAATGCTATTTATAATATGCAAGGTGTGCGTGTAAAATCTATGAGCACTCCAGGCATATATATTTCTAATGGCAAGAAAATTATAAAAAGATAATGTAAGTATTGATTTCCTTTTGCTTATAGGCAGCTGAAATCATTAGGCTTTATCTTCTGTCATATTGTCTTGAAACAACAGATGATGGTAAGATAAAGCCTTTTCTATGCCATTTGTCTACGTGTATTCCTATTATTGGATACAGTCCGAAAATACGGTACAATTTTATTTAAATTAATTATGGGCACCTGCTTACAAAAAATCGCAACCATATAAAATATGATTGCGATTTATATTGGACAAAGATAAATATCTTTATTATTTTACTTTTTCAACGATAGCCTTGAAAGCCTCTGGATTGTTGACGGCGAGGTCAGCGAGAACCTTACGGTTAATCTCAATACCGGCTTTGTGCAAAGCACCCATCAAAGTTGAATAGCTCATATTTTCCAAACGAGCGGCTGCGTTGATACGCTGAATCCACAATGAACGGAAAGTACGTTTCTTGTTACGGCGGTCACGATAAGCATAAGTCAAACCTTTTTCCCAGGTGTTCTTGGCTACCGTCCACACATTTTTTCTGGCTCCGTAGTATCCACGGGTGAGCTTTAAAATTCTTTTTCTTTTTGCTCTTGAAGCAACGTGATTTACTGATCTTGGCATAATTTCTTTCCTTTAAAAATTAAGTTTGACATTGGTTAACGGAGACAGAGCAAGTCACGAACCTGCTTCATGTTACTTTGGTCAACGATTGCCTGATGTACCAAATTACGTTTCTGCTTCTTTGTTTTCTTAGTCAGGATGTGACTGTGGTAAGCATGATGTCTCTTGATCTTACCAGTTCCGGTAAAACGGAATCTCTTCTTTGCACCGGAGTTTGTCTTTACTTTTGGCATTTTTTTAAGTTTTAATTAATTATTATTGTTAGCTGTGGCAACGTATATACCAAAACGTTACGCACATATATATTCTTATTTGTTGTTATCGCTGCTGCTATTGAGCTTTTTCAATGCATCAGCACCGTTTTTTGCATTGGCGAACAGACCGCCATTGGTTGTAACTTTTGCTTCGCCTTCAGCTTCTTTGCTGGCTTTTGCTTCAGCTTCTTTACGCTCACGATCCATCTTCTGTTGGCTCTTTTTGGCAACACCGACTTTCTTGGGGCTGAGATAAAGGAACATCTTCTTACCTTCCAAGGCAGGCATCTGTTCTACTTTACCATATTCTTCAAGGTCGTTTGCGAAGCGCAACAGCAATACTTCACCTTGCTCTTTGAAAAGAATTGAACGGCCACGGAAGAAAACAAAAGCACGCACTTTGTTTCCGTCTTCCAAAAATTCTTTTGCATGTTTCAACTTGAAGTTGTAATCGTGTTCGTCAGTTTGAGGTCCGAATCTTATTTCTTTTACTTCTTGCTTAACTTGCTTTGCCTTGAGTTCCTTGGCACGCTTTTTCTGTTGATACAAGAATTTGCTGTAATCAATAAGACGACAAACTGGAGGCTGTGCATTAGGCGAAATCTCTACAAGATCTACACCTTGCTCTCGAGCCATATCCAATGCCTGACGTGTTGGTACTACTGTTGATCCGCTATCGCCAACTATGCGGACTTCTCTTACGCGAATCTGTTCGTTTACGCGGTAATGGTTATTTTTGTCGTTCTTCATTCAACTGTTTTATGAAAATCAGGTGCAAAGTTACAGTTTTTTAAGTAATAAACAAAATATTTCTTCCTTTTTCTTTTGTAATATTGATGTTTATGGTGATGCGCTTGATTGAATGCTAAAAAAAGGTGCTTTTATTTGGCAGATATAGATAAAACCACTACCTTTGCAAAGCCTATACGGGGCAGAGATACAATAAAAAAGGTATGCACCTTTATTGTATTGAATGTGAAATATGGAATATAGTATCTTTTATAAGGTCTCGTAGCTTAGCTGAATAGAGCGTCAGATTCCGGTTCTGAAGGTCCTGGGTTTGAATCCCAGCGAGACTACTTTCACATAAAATAACCACTATTGACATGTAAACGATAACCACTTGTAAATCAAGTAGTTATCGCCTTTTTTTGTTTTGTATAATCTACTGATTTACAATAACATAAAGGCGACACAGGTAATTAATTTGTAAACATTTAAGATGCTTGAGACCACCGATAAGCAAAGGACTTTCAAAGGATTTTGCGTGGTATAAAGACGAAAAATATTACCAAATCATTACCACTTACATTTGGTAGATATTACCAAAGTAAAAATATTTCAAGTAGAAAAACGTACCAACCATTTAGACAATAGTGATTATGGCAATATTGAGATTTAACATTATTTATAATAGAAAGTGTGCCGCAACAGCAGAAAAAACAAGTGTAATCGAATTTAGGTTCTCTTGTCAAGGAAAGCAGAAATATCTTTCTACGGGTATAAAAGTAAGAAAAAACCAATGGAAAGGAGGGAAGGTTGTTGCTCATCCGGAAGCAAAAGAGCTGAACAAGCAGCTTAGCATTTTAAAGATAAAGGCAAATAGCATTATCGAGAAAGCATTCCTTGACAGCGATTTTAACATTAACTGCATACCATTCCTTTTTAAAGGTGAAGAAGAGGAAAAGGAAAACGTAGACTTTATACTGGGTCATTTGTAAAAGCGTGTGGATTACATAATGTTAAAAAATAGCTTGTATAATTTTTGACTTGCTTTCTTTTGTGAGTTTTGCTGTCTTATTTTAATGTAAATATACTAACCTGATAAATCTGTCTTTCTTGATAAAAACATAAAAGAGCAACCGTAAAAGATGATGCGTTATAAAAATAGCCATCTTTTACGGTTGTAGACGAACTTGTATATTATAGGTTTATAAAAGAATTTTATATGTAGTCCTTAGGTTAGAATCGAGGGGGACGTCCGCCGCCTCCAAACGGTGGCATTCCTTCTGGACGTCCAGGACCATCAGGTCTATTTCCAGAGCGACCAGGATCAAAGCGTTGTTCCTCTCTATTGCTTCTTTTTTGTTTTCCTCCGAATAGATTGATGCGGTAAACTACATGTAACATGGCATAACTGTTTATGCTATTGTATTGAACATCGCTGCGTTGCATGGCGTTGATTGTTCGTGAGAAGTTGCTTTGATTATGCAGAATATCATAGAACTGGAGCGAAAGAGTAAGAGCCTTTCCTTTCAGAAAACTTTGACTGAGTTGTGCATTCCAAATCAATTCGTTTGTATTCATTGAATTGTCATTAAAGCCTCTACGACTGTTTTGGTGCATATCCGTAGCAATGCTCATACCCCATGGCATGTAGAAGTTGAGCGAACCACCATACGCAAATTGCCATGTGTCAAGATTGTTTTGGCTTTGCAGCAGGTTTCGTGCATGTGTATAGTTGACAGAACCATCAAGAGATACTTCCAACCAACTGTTACGGAAACTGCCACTGAGGCGTTCTGCTAATGAAGTGGTGCGTGTAGTATTCTTTTGAGAGTTTGATTTATTGTCAATGGATACATAGCCTACATAGTTATTGTAATTGATATTGGTAAATGTGTTTATGTTCCAATAACCGGTAGAATCAATAGCAGTGTTGAACATGAATGCACCTGATACATTCCAATTGCCATTTATATTTTCTGGTCGTGTGGTACGTCCACCTGTTTTCTCGTCATACGTAACCAAGTTGCTGATGCTGTTGCGTGTATTGCTATAATTGACAAATGTCATGATGGCACGTTGATGTTCTTGCAAATAAGTATTGTAAAACAATCGGAAGTTATTGGTAAAAGATGGTTTCAAGCCAGGATTACCTTTTGTAATGTTCAGTGGGTCGCTGTCATCAGTAATATCCAATAAGTCAGACATGCTTGGTTGTGATGTCGTACCACGGTAGTTGATGCGTAGATTGCTTACTTTAGAGAATCTGTATCTGAAATCGAGTGTAGGGCTTACATTTACAACATTTCTTATTGTATCAGTGTTAATCTTCTGATAGTGCTGTATGAATCGGGTCTGTTGAGGCTGCACCATCATTCCTATGTTGAATTGATACTTCTCTTTCAGAATACGTAGCATTGCTTGTGCCTCGTGGATATAGTTTTTATATTCAGAATAACGACTTAACTTATCATCATAGTATGATGACAGGGAACTTGGTAACAGATTGAGATAATTGTTCCATCCGCGATAAATAGGTGATAAGCCATTAAAGAGGTTATCAGTATCAATAAGGTCGTATGTTGCCCTATCGCTCTTGTTGTACTTATATGTAAATTTATAACTGAATTGTAAAAATGCAGAACGCCATAATGGTTCACTATAAGTTGCCGTAAGACTATAGTTCCATGATTTTGTTGGCGTTGTGTTGTAACGGTTTGTTGAATAGATAGAATCGTTGCCTAAAACATTTTTTATTTGATACAAGTGAACATTGGAGAGTGACAGATTTTGGCTTTTTGAGTCTGTATACCCTATATCAGCTCGTAAGGTAGCATTACGCCCTTTGTTGCTAAGCTTGCGATTTACTTGTAACATAGCATTGACATTCTTGCTTTTAGAGAAAGATATTGAACTGCTTTCTCTGCTGTTTACCGCTAAGTTTTTGTCGGCCATTAATTGTAGTCCGATCGTAGATAATGGAGATTCTGTATATAAGTAAGGGTCCTCATTGAATGATGCGCTGTTGCTTTTTGTTAGCCCGTCACTGGTGGAATAAGTAAAGTTAGGACGAAACAGAATGTCTGTGAGCGAGTCTGGCTTCCATTCCAAGCGTAAACGAGCGTCCCAGCTATTTGAGCGTGTATAGTTTTGGTTGTTGCTATTTGTAAATGAGCCTTGTTGGCTTACAAAGTTCTCGGTCGATTCTTGAGTATTGAGGTTACTATTGGAATGATTCCAACGTAGGCTACCATCTAAAATCAGTTTGTTGTCATTATTATAGTTAAAGTTTCCTCCTATCATTTTCGTGGCGTTAAGCCCTTGTCTATTTCCGCCGAAGCGTCCTCCGCCTCCGCCTGGAAATCCCATATCATTGGTATTGTTGGCATTTCCCATCAGCATTACGCGCGTTTTGTCTTTGAACATGGCTCCCATCAGTCGCTCTGCATACCTGCTATGTGTTCCTATTGATGCGTCAGCATTGCTGAACATACCTTTGTTCATACCTTTTTTTATGCCGAAATCAAGCACCGTCTGTTCGTTACCGTCATCTATACCGGTAACTTTGGCTAAGTCGCTTTTCTCGTCATACGTTTTTATTTTGTCTATAATATTGGTGGGCAGATTTTTCATGGCAGTCTTAGTGTCGCCTGTCATGAATTCTTTTCCATCGACCAATATTTTCTTTACTTCTTTTCCGTTGATAGTTATCTTTCCGTCATCATCAATTTGTGCACCAGGAAGTCGTTTTACCAATTCTTCTGCAACAGAACCTTCCGGTGTACGATAAGCAGATGCATTGTATTCAAATGTATCTTCTTTTACTACAACTTTGGCTGCATGTCCTGTAATGGTAGCTCCTTTCAGCATAATGGCATCTGTACTGAATGTCATTTTTCCAAAATTTATATTTTTATTGTCGGCTATATGTACCTTTTTAAATAATGTCTTATATCCTACACTTGTAACTTTTAAAATATAATTGCCATTGGACGGTGCTGTTATTTTGAAATCACCATTCTCGTTGGTTAAGACACCTTTAATGTAGGAGCTGTCTTGTTTAAGCAGTTGTACGGTAGCTTGTATAACACCTTCATTCGTATCCTTATCAGTAAGGGTACCTGTTATGGCTTTATTTTGGGCCATAGCATTGAATGTGGCTGTTAGCATCATGCAAAGAAGTAGTAAAATTTTCTTTTTCATTGATAATTAAAAGTTTTCTTTTTATACTTGTTTATTTTTGTCAAAAAAATAGCGTTGCGTATAATATATACAATTTATAGAAAGGAGTAAAGATATTTTATGGAAAATATCATGTACCAGCCTTTTGTCTGCTTGAAAAATTCTATTTATTAGACCAATAATTGTATTTAAAGTTTAATTGTCTTCATGGTAAAACCGCTGGAAATGTTTTATTTATCGACAAAAAGTTTTAACTTTGCATTTGTTATACTGCTGAAAAAAGAAAAAGAATATGGAACAGCATATTATTATATCAAAGTGTTTAGAAAAAGAATTAGCCATTGCTATTTCAGAGTGTGAACATGATAGAGTCTTTATATTAGTCGATGAGACAACTGCCGATAAATGTTGGCCTGTAATCAGTAATTTTCGATATATAAAAGAAGATACACTAATTAAAATTAAAGCTACAGATGCACATAAAGACCTTAAATCTTTGTCGTATGTATGGCAACAATTAAGTCAAGGAGGAGCTACCCGTCATTCTTGTTTAATTAATCTTGGAGGGGGAATGGTTACAGATTTAGGCGGTTTTGCAGCATCAACCTTTAAGCGTGGCATCGATTTTATCAATATTCCTACCACCTTATTGGCAATGGTTGACGCATCAGTAGGAGGTAAAACAGGTATTAACTTCAATGGGCTGAAAAATGAAATTGGTGTTTTCAATACGGCTCACAGTGTGATAATAGATACTCAATTCTTGCAGACTTCTGATATAGGTAATCTTCGTTCAGGTTATGGTGAAATGCTAAAACATGGTCTCATCAGTAATGACACTTTGTGGCAGCAATTGATCAGCTTCGATCTTGAGCAGCCCAATCTTTCATTGCTGCAAAGTATGGTGGCCGATAGTATAAAAGTGAAAGAACAAATAGTAAAGCAAGATCCTCTGGAGCATGGCTTACGTAAGGCCCTAAATTTAGGGCATACGATAGGACATGCTTTTGAATCATTGGCCTTGAAACGTCAAAGCCCTGTCCTGCATGGATATGCTGTGGCTTTTGGCTTAATCTGTGAACTTTATCTTAGCCATATAAAATCAGGATTTCCTGTCAATAAATTACGGTCAACTGTAAATTATATAAAGGAATACTATGGTATGTATACTTTTACTTGTGATGATTATGAATCTCTGATAGAACTTATGAAGCATGATAAAAAGAATGTATCTGGTATTATCAATTTTACGCTGTTGCACGATGTGGGTGATATAAAGATAAACCAAACTGCTACGAAAGAGGAGATATTTGAAGCTTTTGATTTTTTTAGAGAAGGATTGTAATATACCGTAATAACCCAGCAGCCTTTAATACGATTAAGTTATTCAGTAATTTAATCGTATTAAAGGCTGCTGGGTTATTGTTTTTATCCCAAATCGGTCATTAGAAAATTTCGCTTCCATTTTGTCTCAAAATAGAGAAAAGTCACGTATTATGTTAGTATACAGATACTATAACGAGAGTATAACCTGCTATAGTCAAACTTTTTGCATGGAAAAATCTCTAATGACCGATTTTGGTTTATCCTTGTTTCAGCTTGGATTCTATGTGCAATCCGTTGTTGGATTATTGCTTGTTTTCTTCTGTTAGATGTGGCAATGATATATGATACTTTACAGCCAAAAGTCTGACAGTAACAACCGACATAAAACTTATGAGTACGGTAATTTCTACATTTATCTGAAGCAACGTGCATACATAATATATTAAACCTCCTAATATGCATGCCATAGCATATATTTCTTTTCTGAAGATAACAGGAACTTCATTGATAAGTACATCACGAATGACACCACCTGCAGCTCCTGTAATACAACCCATAACTATCGCTACCCAAAATGGAAAGCCTGCATATACTGTCTTTTGAATGCCTGCGATGGTGAATAATGCCAACCCTAACGTATCAAAAATAAACCAAGTATTGCTAAGTCTACTGATTACATCTTTTAGCACAATGACCAATATCAATGCCATTGCAGTGCAGACAAGGTAAATGGAATTGGTCATCCAAAATGGTGGAAGACCTAACATTACATCACGAATAGTACCACCTCCAATGGCGGTGGCCAATCCTACTACATACCCTCCAAACCAGTCAAACTTTTTAAAGGCTGCCCATCTGATGCCTGATATGGCAAAAGCAAAGGTTCCAAGAAATTCAATTATTGTCTGTAGTGAAACCATTAGTTTACTACATTTTTTGGTGTACCTGATATGAAAGATTTTATATTGTCAACGGCAATATTCATCAATCTTGTTCGTGCTTCTAAGGTGGCCCAAGCTATGTGTGGAGTGATGTAGGCATTGGGTTGTGCAAGCAGTGGATTATCTTTGTGTGGAGGTTCTTGACACATGACATCTGCACCATAGCCCCCTAATTGTCCTGATTGCAGTGCTGCTGCCACATCTGCTTCATTTACCAATTTACCTCTACCGGTATTGATAAGTATTGCGCCATGCTTCATCTTGCTAATGGTGTCAGCATTAATCATTTCTTTATTTTTGTCTGTCAGCGGACAATGAAGGGTTAGTATATCACTTACGCCTAACAGACCTTGGAATGTGGTTTTCTGAATGCCTTCGGGCAGGTCTGCAGAGTTTTTGCTGGTGCAGGCATATACTTCCATGCCTAAGTTGCGTGCCACAATAGCCACTTTGTAGCCAATATTTCCCAATCCTACAATGCCTATTGTGCGCGAAGCAAGTTCCCTGAGTGGCGTGTCCCAATAGCAGAAATCACTATTGTTGCTCCACTTTCCTTCACGGTTTTCTTTGGCATAATGTGCCACTCGGTTCGTAAAATTAAGAATATGGGCAAATGTCATCTGTACCACGCTGTTAGTACTGTAAGCAGGTATATTGGTAACAATTATGCCTTGCTCTTTTGCGGCATTTAAGTCAACTACATTATAACCTGTTGCCAATACTCCTATATACTTTAGTTGAGGCAATTGTTTTAGTATTTTAGCAGACATTTCCACTTTATTGGTCAATACAATTTCTGCATTGTTACATCTTTCTATTATTTGTTTAGAATTTGTGCGTTCATATACGTTCAATTCACCTAACATCTCAAGGCCTTTCCAAGATAAATCTCCCGGATTGACACTGTAACCGTCTAAAACTACAATTTTCATTTTTCTCCTTATTGTTTTTATCATCATTAATTATTGACCAAGTATCTATTTTCGCATAACTTTTAGTCAATTTAAAACATCTATTATTGCTATTCTTTCTCTTTAAATCTGTCTCCCCAAAAGTGTAGCATGCGTTGGTAGCTTTTTTCTTCCATTGGTGAGTGTTGTGCATGCCATAGGCGAGTATCTTTTATATTGTCTGGCAAGTATTGTTGCTTAACAAAATGTTCAGGATAATCATGAGCATATTTGTATCCATCATGATAGCCCAAATCAGCCATTAACTTAGTAGGGGCATTACGCAAGTGAAGTGGAACAGGTAGGTTACCTGTCCGTTTTACTAATGCCAACGCATCGTTGATGCTATTATAGGCAGAGTTACTTTTGGCACTCGTTGCTAAGTAGACTGTAGCTTCAGCTAATGCGATGCGTCCTTCAGGCCATCCTATTTTTGCTACCGCATCAAAAGCTGCATTAGCCAAAAGCAACGCATTAGGGTTTGCCAAGCCGATATCTTCAGATGCGCTGATGACCAGACGTCGAGCTATAAACTTAGGGTCTTCACCTCCTTCTATCATGCGGGCTAGCCAATACACGGCAGCGTCAGGGTCAGAACCTCGTATGCTCTTGATAAAGGCAGAAATAATATCGTAATGCATTTCTCCGTCCTTGTCGTATGCCAATGGATTTTGCTGCAAGCAATTGACAACGACATTGTCTGTGATGACCACCTTTGAGTCTTGAATAGAATCTGTTACCAATTCCAATATATTCAGTAGCTTACGGGCATCGCCACCACTATAACGTAATATGGCAGCTGTTTCTTTTAATTCTATTGTTCGCTTTTTCAGTTCTATATCTTTTGTTATAGCTCTATCTAATAAGGTAAGCAAGTCATTCTTGTCAAGAGATTTCAATACATACAATTGGCATCGCGACAGTAACGGGCGTATTACCTCAAATGAAGGATTTTCTGTGGTGGCTCCGATAAGTGTTACAATGCCTTGTTCTACTGCTCCTAACAGCGAGTCTTGTTGACTTTTGCTGAAGCGATGTATTTCGTCAATAAAAAGAATAGGATTACCTTGGTTGAAGAATGTACTGTTTTTGGCACGGTCTATGACATCTCTTACTTCCTTTACACCACTGGTAACAGCACTTAGCGTATAAAATGGTACTTTAAGATAGTTGGCTATAATCAGTGCCAATGTGGTTTTTCCTACTCCTGGAGGCCCCCATAATATGAAAGAAGGAACTTTTCCTGCTTCTATCATTTTTCTGAGGGGAGCATTTTTGCCTATAATATGTTCTTGGCCTATATAATCATCAAGTGAGGTAGGCCTCATTCTTTCTGCTAATGGTTTTGTCATAATTATAATACAGGCGGATTTTAGAATTTTACCACCAAGACATAATGAGTAGTCATTTTCAGTGGCTTGTATGAGTTGTTCTTTTTATACAAAGGTAGAGAAAACCTGTTGCACTATGCTAAGCTATACGAGCATACTACCCAATTTTATACAAAGGTAGCCAAAAAGCATAATACGTGCAAATTTTCAATATTAAAGTTTTATTTCAATACTAAGGACGGCAGTGGATAGAAGCATAGTCTTTCTATTGTTTCAAAATGCAGAAAAACAAAAACAGGAAGAAAACTTATATCGTTTTCCTCCTGTTTTGCTTTTGTTCAAACGGCGTTTTAATGCCATTCTTATGGAATTAGAATGTTATTGTAATTATCCGAAATTGTCGTACATAATAGAATCAGAGTCTACTCCCAAACTATCCAACATATTTACTACCGCTTTGCTCATTGGACCAGGACCACACATGTAGTATTCAATATCTTCAGGTGATTCTACATCTTTTAGATAGGTATCATACATCACTTGATGTACAAAGCCCGCAGTATATTTAACGCCTAATTTATCAGCTTCAGGATCCGGCCTGTCTAACGCCAAGTGGAAATGGAAGTTAGCATAGTCTTTTTCCAAATCCAAGAAGTCTTGGAGATAAAAGACTTCTGATAACGAACGAGCGCCATAGAAATAGTGCATCTCTCTGTCTCTGACATGCAAAGTTCTTGTCATATGCATAATTTGCGAACGCAAAGGAGCCATGCCTGCGCCACCTCCAATCCATATCATTTCTTTCTTGCTGTCAAATATAGGATGGAAATCACCGTAAGGACCGCTCATGACAACCTTGTCGCCAGGCTTTCTGCTGAAGATGTACGAAGAAGCAATACCTGTCGGTACATCTTGGAAGCCTACCTGTGGTCTTGGTTTGAATGGAGGAGTGGCAATTCTCACTGTAAGCATGATTCTATCACCCTCAGCAGGATAGTTGGCCATGGAGTAAGCTCTGACAGTAGGAGTAGAGTTATGGGCTTTTACAGAGAAGATATTGAATTTTTCCCATATTGGCAAGAATTTGTCGCCAATGAGCGATTTGTCAAAATCTTTATCGTAATCGATACAGTCATATGCAGGTATCTTAATTTGCGCATAAGATCCCGGTATGAAGTCCATGTGTTCGCCTGGAGGCAATTGTACGATAAATTCTTTGATAAAAGAGCTTACATTTTTATTACTGATAACAGTACATTCCCATTCTTTTACTCCTAATATGCTTTCAGGTATTTTAATTTTTAAATCACCTTTTACCTTGCATTGGCATCCCAATCGCCAATGAGCTTTGATTTGCTTGCGTGTAAAGTGAGGGCGCTCGGAGTCAAGAATTTCACCACCGCCTTCAAGCACTTGCACTTTGCATTGACCACAACTTGATTTGCCGCCACAAGCTGAAGGTAAATAAATACCGTTCTGATTTAAAGTACTCATTAGAGAAGCACCTTGAGGAACGTTTAGTTTTGTGTCTTCGTTAATGGTGATGGTAACGTTTCCACTCGGTGACAAATATTTTTTTGCTATTAGCAATATAATCACTAACAGTAAGATAATGACAAGGAATACTCCTATGCTTGCTATAATAAACGATATCTTAATCATGTCTTTTCTATTTTAAATTTTTAGACCAGAGAAGCACATCATGGCCATGGCCATTAAACCGACAGTAATAAAAGTTATGCCAAGACCTTGTAAAGGCTTTGGTACATCGCAATATTGCATCTTTTCTCTGATTGCTCCCATTGATACGATAGCCAATGTCCAACCTATACCGCTTCCTAATGCATAGGTAATAGCGTCAAAGATATTCCCGATATATTGTGTATTGGCCGGATCCAAGTTGACACGCTGCTGCATGAAAAGTGAAGCACCCATGATGGCACAGTTTACTGCAATGAGTGGTAAGAATATGCCTAATGATGCATACAGTGATGGAGAGAATTTTTCAACAGCCATTTCTACCAATTGGGTGATGCCTGCAATGATAGCGATAAACAGGATAAAGCTGAGATAAGATAAATCAACACCGTCTAACAAACAGTTTGGACCTAAAACGAATTTCTGCAAAAAATAGTCAACAGGCACCGTTATCAATAATACGAAAGTAACAGCAAGTCCTAAACCCAATGAGGTTTTTACATTCTTGGATACGGCAAGGAATGAACACATGCCAAGAAAGAATGCAAAAATCATATTATCAACAAATATTGATCTGAAAAATAAACTTATAATATGTTCCATATTTGTGTCTTGATTGATAAGAAGATTTCTCTTTCATTAAAGAATGAGTTGAATCAGTATAAATAACTATTTCTTTGTAAAATAAGCCCGATGTATCCAGATTACACATCCCAATAATATCAATGCCATGGCAGGCATGGTCATCATACCGTTGTTAACATATCCGGCATCGTAGAAGCCCTGTGGAATGATTTGGAAATTCAGAAGCGAGCCACGACCGAAAAACTCTCTGAAAGCACCGACTACAACAAGAATAAGTGCATAACCCAATCCGTTGGACAAACCGTCAATGAAGCTTGGCAATGGCTTGTTCATCATGGCAAATGCTTCCAATCGGCCCATTAAGATACAATTGGTAATGATTAGACCTACGTATACTGAAAGTTGAACGCTAACATCGTAGACAAAGGCTTTGAGTATTTGGCTGACAATTGTTACCAATGCAGCAACAACAACCAATTGAACGATGATACGTATTCTGTTAGGAATGGTTTTTCTTATGATGGAAATGATAAGATTAGAAAACGCCGTAATAATGGCTACAGCCAGTCCCATGACGATAGAAGGCTTTAACTGTGAGGTAACGGCAAGTGCAGAGCAGATACCAAGAACCTGAACCAAAATAGGATTATCTGAACTTAACGGTGTAATAAAGACCTTTTTATTCTCTTCAGACAATAATTTACTCATATTTATAACCTCCTCTTTTTACTTGTCATTTAAAAATTTAAGATATTTTCCTAAACATTCCTGAAGCATTTCGCTTACGCCATTTGATGTTAAAGTAGCTCCGGTAACTGCATCGCATTGAACGGTAGGATTTTTGACATCGCTCTTTTTGACTACTTGTAAAGCAATGTGTGACGGGTCGTTAGGAAGCATGATTTTCTTGCCTATAAATTGGTCTTGCCATGCTTTGTTGTCTTTTATTTCTGCGCCAAGACCTGCTGTTTCGCTTTCATGGTTAAAGTAGGCTCCGTAAATGGTATTTTTGTCATCGTTGATAGCTATGTATCCACTGATAGGTCCCCAAAGCCCCATACCATATACCGGAATGACATATTTTGTCTTGCCATCTACATTGCAAATGTATAAGGCTAACTTTCCTTGTTTGGCATCTGCACTGTTCAGCTTGAAGCCTGTAGCCTCGCCACCTTTACTGCCTTCAGCAACGATTTTGTTGCTATCGTCAATAACATTGTCTTTTATAATGTATGTTGAATACAATTCAGATGCTTTTGTATCATCCAAATCTCTTAAATTAAGTGCTGCTAATATCTGTTTTTTCTTGTCAAGCGCCACATTGTTTTCTTGCCGTTGCTTCAATATACTTGAAACAAAAGCCAATAAAAAGGCAACAATAATGACAATGACAGCTGCATACACGATTGTGTATGAATTTGCATTCGTATTAAGTTTCTTGTTCATAACGTTTCTACTTTTCATGATTAATGATTCAATGAACGTTTTAATCTTTTGGAGATATTGTGCTGTACGACACAATAGTCGATTAATGGAGCAAACATGTTCATTAATAAAATAGCTAACATCATTCCTTCTGGGTAACCGGGATTCAAGACTCTGATAACGATAGCCATGACGCCAATCAAGAATCCGTATATATATTTGCCCTTTTCAGTGCGGGCAGATGTTACAGGATCTGTTGCCATGAAGACAGTACCGAAGCAGAAGCCTCCCAACACGATGTGTTCATACCATGGAATAGGTGTAGAGCCCGTGCTTTGGAACAAGAGTGCAGTAAGGATGCCTCCTACGAATACACTAAGCATCGTTTTCCAGCTTGCAATGCCTGTAAATAGAAGAATGACAGCACCTATACCTATTGCTATTACACTCGTTTCGCCGACAGAACCAGGTATAAGGCCTATAATCATGTCTGTCAAACTGTAATCAATATGCTGCTGTGTAGCCACAAGTGCCAAAGGTGTAGCTTGCGTAAATGTATCTGGCAGTACGTTTCCTAATCCAAAAACAGTGTCTTTGGCAATCCATACACTATCGCCACTCATTTTGGTAGGATAGGAGAAAAACAAAAAGGCGCGGGCAGCTAAAGCCACGTTGAATAGATTCATGCCTGTTCCGCCAAAAATCTCTTTCACAAAAATGACAGAGAATGCTACGGCAAGTGCCAGCATCCATAAAGGGCAACTTACCGGCAATATCATAGGAATGATAATGCCGCTTACAAGGTAGCCTTCCTGTATTTCTTCGCCTTTTATTTGTGCCCATGCAAATTCAATGCCTAAGCCTACTATATAGCTTACCAATAATTTTGGAAGCATTTGCAAAAAGCCGTAAAGGAAAAGTTCAAGGCAGTTGGCATTTGCCAATTGATTGGCTGCTGCGTAATTTTGATATCCAATGTTATACATGCCAAATATCAAGGCAGGCAGCAATGCGATGACAACAATACTCATAATGCGCTTGGAATCGATGGCATCATGTATGTTTGTTCCGCTTTTAGAAGTGCTGTTAGGTACGTATAAAAAAGTTTCAAAACCTTCAAAAACACTTTTCAAGTAATGTAATTTCCCTCCTTCTTCAAAGTTGGGTCTTATTTTATCTATATATTCTTTAAGCATGTGTGTATCGGTATTTAAGCGTTTTCTTTTCTTAGCATGTCCAATCCTGCCCTTACTATTGACTGTAATTCAAGTTTGGACGAGTCTACAAATTCGGCCAAGGCAAAATCTTCTGGCGAAACTTCATATATACCTAAAGCTTCCATCTTGTCAATATCACCTACAATGATTGCTTTTATAAGATATTCGGCATAGATATCCATAGGAATTACTTTGTCGTATTCGCCACTCATAATCATGTGTCTCCTGCCGCCTTTGATGCGCGCATCCAATACATAGTCTTTCTTAGGCAGTAACCAGCTGAAATAACTATGGCTAACAGAAAATTGATTTAATCTTGGAAGTATCCAGCCCAACAGTTCATTGGCGTTGTTGCCTTCAGGAATAATCGTTATTTCTGATGCTCTGCTGTCCACATAATCGGTTAAAGCTGCTTTGCAGCCCGTTAGCACGTTGCCATTGACAATGCGCAAGTCTTTGTTTTCAAGAAGTCTGTCTTGCAGCAGGGTAGACAGTTGCTCGCCAATAATTGTTTCGATATAGCAGGGATCTTTTACTTCGCTTCCTACGATAGCTATTTTCCTGCGCAAGTCAACTTTTCCTGTATTCAGCAATCTACCTATAAACAGAACTGTTGTAGGGTCTACGGTCCATACTGTTTCACCTTTGTTGACGGGAGATATATGGTTTACTTGTACGCCAACATTTCCGGCAGGGCATGGACCGTCAAAGATATTGATATCTACATTAGAGATATCTTGAAACTGTTGTAACTTATTCTGATTAGGGCCAATGCCCAGATATGTTTTTGCTATTTTGGCCAAAGCAGTAAGACCAGTCTTAAAATGAGCTTCTTGTCCTTCTATCTCATATTCAAAATTTGCAGCCAATGGTTTGTCTCTTAGCGCACTGACAAAGATGGCTTTAGGCTTGGTGTCAGGTGTGGTGGAAATGGCATAAGGCAGTTGGTTGATATAGCCAAACAGACCGGCACTACACAGTAACTTGATTATTTCATCTGCTGAGAGCTTGGAAACATCAGCCACACCGAAATCAACATACTCTTGGGTGTCGTCTGGCGTAACCACTACTCTTAATACCTTTCGTCTGTTTCCTCTTACAACGTCAGAAACAACTCCACTTACAGGCGAAGAGAAAATTACTTCAGGACATAACTTGTTTACAAATAAGGCATCGCCGGCTTTTACTTTGTCGCCCACATGCACCATTACTTTGGGCGTGATACCTGGAAATGAATCGGGAAGCAATGCCACCTCTTTCGATAGCGCAACGTGTTCGCATCGTAAAGCGGCTTGGCCTTTTAAGGCTATATTTAATCCCTTACGCAATTTAAAAACTTTTGTCATAGTCTAAAAACTTTTCAATATGACTTATAAATATATTTTTGTAATGAATAGAAAAACATTTAATAAAAAGAACACTGCAATAGTGCTAAAGATAGAAAATCTTTTTGTTGCAAATATACATAATATTTGGTCAAAAGACATAAAAAATGTTATAAAGGTTGAGAAAAATAGTGTTATTTAATCTTTTTGTAAAAAGAATAAATATATTTGAAACCGCTTTTGCAAAGCGGAGCTAACAATATAACTCAAATTTTATGGTAACAGCTAATGATATTATACAGACAATGTATGCCATGAAGAATGAGCAGCAAAGTATTCATCTGATGCGGTTTTTCAAGACAGCAAAAGGACAATATGGTGAAGGCGACCGCTTTCTTGGTATCAAAGTGCCTTTAACACGTGCTGTAGTCAGAGAGGCAAAGTGTCAAGTACCTCTGTCGGAAGTAGAAAAACTGTTGTATTCTGAGTGGCACGAAATAAGGCTTTGCGGCTTTTTGATTCTTGTTGATGAAATGAAAGCGGTTTTGCCGGCAGCGAAGAGAGCCGGTAATCCGTTACGCCGGTGTGAGATTAAAGATTTCTATTTGCGACATGTCCGGCAAGCCAATAACTGGGATTTGGTAGACTTGTCGTGTCCTGGCATACTCGGTGCATGGCTACTCTGTATAGATGGCGATGGACAGTTGCCACAGCGGCAAGTCTTAGATTATTTGGCTGTAAGCAAAAATCTTTGGGAACAGCGTATAGCCATTGTATCAACACTTGCTCTTATACGTGCAAATCAATATGCAGATACCTTCAGAATAGCCACTCTATTGCTGGCAAACCAGCATGATCTTATCCATAAGGCTGTTGGTTGGATGCTTCGTGAGGTAGGAAAGCGAGATATGAATGCCTTGCGCACTTATCTGACTGCACATGTTCATGAATTGCCACGCACTTCTTTACGTTATGCTATTGAGCGTATGGATACTATTGAGCGTAGAGCATGGATGCAGTTATAAGTAGGTGCTCAAAATTAATAGCATCTATGAAACCGTTATGATTACGAGATACTTTTAAACAATCTTGCACTTTATTTTCGCCTGTATGTTCAGTTTTTATCGGTCATGTAGCCCGTTACATACTCTCTTTTTGCCTGATGCATACAGCCTGAAAAATAACGTACAATCTTATTTGAATGAAATCTTGGCACCTACTTGGCAAAAGTGGAGCTTAAGCAATCTGCAAAAGTATCGTAGACTATAAATCGGCAAGATGCCGCTCGATGGGAATGCCTCGTTTCTTGTCTTTATCGTCTTTGTTGATGTCTATCCAATGCCGAAGGATATCCATGGCTTTGCGTGTGGCCTGTTGCAAGGTGTCTCCACTCTTCAGTTTGCCGATAATGATACTGGAGAATATGTCTCCGGTACCGGGAAATTGTACAGGTATCTCTTCGTAAGGCAACAGAAAATATTCAGAGCAGAGATGATTGTAGCCAACTACGGCATGTTGACCGCCAACAATACAGGAAGTGATAAGGACTGACTGTGCCCCAATCTGTCTTAATTGGTCAATTAGTTCGTATGCTTCGTCTTTTGCAATGCCTTGCGCTTTGTATTCCACATCAGCCAACAGGCAGGCTTCTGTATAGTTGGGAAAGCAGAGATGAGCCACGCCAAGCATCTGGCGCATACAGTTAACGGTGTTGCCATTTGCCCCACTGTACAGCTTGCCGTAATCGCCCATTACAGGGTCTACATAAATCTTTGTGCCTTGCTGTGCTTGTTCCCTACAGTAGTTTGCTACCCATTGTGCCTGACTTTCCGAGGGAATAAAACCTGTAGTGATAGCATCAAAGTGTATGCCTAATTCATTCCACTTTTGCAAAGCTTCTTTTATATATGATGTACATTCCAAAATTGCGTATTTGCCATAGGGAAAGGTGTTGCTGATAAGCATTGTAGGCAAATTGTAGACATCAAGTCCCATATAGGAGAGTATAGGCATTTGTACAGCTGCCGAAACCTTTCCGTAGCCACATAAATCGCTAATAATTAAAATGTTGCTTTGAACTTTCATGTTGATTTATCTTTATATGTTTTTGTATTTCTGCTTTTAGGTAGACATTTGAAAATGAACAGCATAGCCGAAAAGGTCATGATAGGCAGCATCTATTCGTTGTCAACTGATTTTAGCGTATCCGTCTGGTCAACCAAAAGCTATGCTTTTGCATTGTGCCCACGCCTTGGGCACTCAATGCCCACGCCTTGGGCATTCGTTGCCCACAGGCTGGGCATTTGCGGGGGCATGGGTAATGGACGCAAAAGTACAAAAAATAATCAGACTAGAACACCTACCTTATATGATTTTGCATGAAAGGTTTACTTAGTTGGTCAACTGATGCAATATCTTTCAGATTTTCACGTTATATAATAGTCCTTATTATATATGAAGATGAAAAGAATTTTATACTATACCTTATTATATGTATTGGCCTGTATGGCTGTGGCTTGTAGTGATGATGATACTTTTTCATTGTCTACAGCAAACAAGTTGACTTTCTCAACAGATACTCTTTCGATGGATACCGTATTCTCTACTGTTCCGTCGTCTACTTATTCTTTTTGGGTCTATAATAAAACCGGAAGCGGCATCAGATGCTCTACCGTTCAATTGGAGCAGGGAAACCAAACCGGATTCCGTGCTAATGTGGATGGAGAGTTTCTCAGTCCCGCCCAAGGCTATAAGGTGTCAGACGTGGAAATACGCAAAGGCGACAGCTTGCGTGTGTTTGTAGAGGTAACGACAGCTGCCAACCGCAAGAATGTGCCTCAATTGGTAGAAGACAATTTGGTGTTTAAACTGGAAAGTGGGGTAGAGCAGAAAGTAAATCTTAACACCATGTCGTGGGATGCGGATTTTGTGCGTAATCTGACCATAGGCAGCGGCAAAGACACAACTATCAACAGCGCGAACAAACCTCTTGTAGTGTATGGCGCCTTGAAGGTAGACAGTGGGGCTACGCTGCGAATAGCACAAGGCTCTACCTTGTATTTTCACGATGGCGCAAAGATAGATGTGTATGGACGGCTGTTGACAGAAGGAACGTCTGCACATAATGTAGTGTTGAGAGGCGATCGCTTGGATTATATGTTTGACTATCTTCCCTATGACCGCATGAGCGGGCAGTGGGGCGGAGTAGTACTGCACTCATCTTCATACGGCAACGTGATGAATTATACCGATTTGCATAGTTCCTTTGATGGCGTGGTGTGTGATTCGGCAGATGCTTCTATTCCGAAGTTGCAGCTGAACAACAGTATTATACATAACTGCCAGGGCTATGGGTTGAAGGCCATAAACGGTTTGATAAGGGTAAGCAACAGCCAAATCAGCAATGCGGAAAAAGACTGTATTGCTGTTTTTGGCGGTGATGTGCAACTGTTTGAAACCACAGTGGCGCAATTTTATCCTTTCGCTGCTTGTGGCGCTGCCTTGCGCTTTACAAACACGTATGAAGACAATGCAGTACCACTCACCCGCATGGATTGCGTCAACTCCATTGTAACGGGTGATGCCGCTGATGTGATACAGGGAGAAAGCTCAAAGGATGATGTGAACACTCCCTTTGTCTATATGCTGAGAAATTCATTGCTGCGTACTGAGAAGCCTGAAAAAGATACTGCCAATATAGTGAATGTGATATGGGAAGGAGACCATAAGGCTGATAGCACAGGTAGTAATAACTTCGTGTTGGTAGACAGAGACAAGCAACAGTACGATTTCCACTTGTCAGACAAGTCTTTGGCTATTGACAGCGCAGACCCGCAATACTCATCCTCTACCGACAGAGATGGCATTGCAAGAGGCGAAAAGCCGGATTTGGGGTGCTATGAATTTGTAGCCAAGGAACCTGATGAAGAGGGTACAAAGCAAGCAGACATTAGTAGCAGACATTAGTAAGGACATTCGGATAGAACAACAAACTTAAATTCTAATATAGATATGGAAAAGAAAATACTGCAATCAGAGATTGCTTTTTGTCAGTTGGACGAGTTGGACAGTGTAGACAGCAATTTGGTAAAGAAGGCTATTGCTGCCACGGCAAATTCTTATGCGCCTTACTCAACCTTTCATGTAGGGGCAGCTCTCAGACTTGCCAATGGTGTAGAGATAATAGGCGCCAACCAAGAAAACGCTGCTTTCCCGGTAACTATTTGTGCAGAACGCTCTGCCATTTTTAATGCACAAGCCAATTATCCCGATCAGCCAGTTACGCATTTGGCTATTGCAGCCCGTTCAGAAAAGGGATTGGTAGAAGACCCTATATCGCCATGTGGCATGTGCAGACAAGCCATTTTAGAGATAGAGCATCGCTATAAGCATCCTATTCGCATCTTGCTTTATGGCACAAAAGGTGTTTATATATTGAAAAGCATTAGAGACATTTTGCCTCTCTCATTTACAGAAGACGACATGAAGTAATCTGCAAGGCTTGGCTGGGATGGTATAAGTCTTTTAAAAAGATTGTTTAGGTAGAGAAAAACGGAACGATTTTTATAAAAAAAGCTTAAATATACTATAAAAAGCTATACAATAAATAGATTTATGCTACCTTTGCACCGCAAAAAGAGCGCCAATGGTGGCTGACATTCCATGCGCTCTATATAGGCTAAAAGGAATAAAGAGGAAAATAATATAAGTATAATTCATCTAATTAAAATCAGAAAACATGAAAAAACTTAAGATTGTAACACTGTTAATGTGTTTTGCTATGATTTTCAGTTGCCAGACAAAGACTGGTACAGGTGCTTTGGTTGGTGCAGGTGCAGGTACATTGGTAGGTGGCATTATTGGCAAGATTGCTGGTAATACTGCTGTTGGCGCTGCTGTTGGCGCTGCTGTTGGTACAGGTGCAGGTGCATTGATAGGCAAGCACATGGATAAGGTAAAGGCTCAAGCTCAAAAAGACCTTGAAAATGCAAAGGTAGAGGAAGTTACGGATGCCAATGGCTTGAAGGCAGTAAAGGTTACTTTTGATTCAGGCATCTTGTTCGCATTGAATAAAGCTACACTGAACAGCACTTCCAAGACAGAGTTGGCAAAGTTCTCAAATCTGTTGAAGAACAACAGCACTTGCTCTGTTGATATTCAAGGTTATACCGACAATACAGGTAATGACGGTATCAACTTGCCATTGAGCCAAAATCGTGCTAATGCTGTTGCAGACTATCTGAAGTCATGCGGTGTCAGTGCAAGTCAGATTGCTAAGGTTACAGGTCTTGGCTCTGCCAATCCTGTAGCAGACAACTCTACAAAAGCCGGTCAGGCACAGAACCGTCGTGTAGAGGTTTATCTCTATGCAAGTCAGGAGATGATCAATGCAGCCAACAATGGCACATTGAAGTAATTGTCTATACTCATAGTGAGCCAGTCCTTGAGCGCAATACGTTGAGGGATTGGCTCTTGTTGTAAAAGACTGTATACTGTATATCGGCTGTTTTCATGGTTTTGTGGATGAGTGATTGACTTTTATTGTCTTATTTGAATATATTCGTACAGCGGCAGCGTACATGCAGATGTGGCGGTACGCTTTATTTTTAATATATTATTATCAGCATGTTTCATATTCATATTATTCGTCGTGTTGTTCGTTGGGTATTGGTAGCTTTCTTTGGATCTACTGTTTTAGCCGTGGTATTGTTGCGCTTCCTGCCCGTTTATTTTACACCACTGATGTTTATCCGGTGTGCAGAACAGGTGGCAGAAGGCAAGTCGATAAAGTTGCATCATCATTGGGTGCCGCTTGAAGACATTTCGCCCCACATGCCGGTTGCGGTAATGGCCAGTGAAGACCAGCGGTTTCTGCTGCATCATGGCTTTGATTATCAAGCTATAGAAAAAGCGGCATTGCATAATATGGAAGGCAAGAAGAAGCGTGGTGCCAGTACTATCTCGCAGCAGACAGCTAAAAATGTATTCTTGTGGCCAGGCAGGTCTTGGATAAGAAAAGGTTTTGAAGTGTACTTTACAACTCTGATAGAGTTTATGTGGAGCAAGCAACGCATTATGGAAGTGTATCTTAACTCCATTGAAATGGGCGATGGCATATATGGCGTAGAAGCTGTGGCGTGTGATAATTTCGGAAAACATGCTTCAGAACTGTTTCGTGGAGAGTGTGCGTTGATAGCAGCCACACTGCCAAACCCGCGCCGCTTTAGTTCTAAAGATCCTTCTGCATATATGCTGAAACGCAAGCGGCAGATAGAGCAGCAGATGAGATTTATTCCTACCTTTCCATTAGAAGGGCAAGATGTAAATCCAAAGACTTCTGCAGGAGGTGTCTATCGAAACATGAAAAAATAATATATTGACACATGGTGATTAAAGGGTATGATGGAGTTGAACTTTCTTGAGCAATTGAATGATAGCCAGCGCATGGCCGTGGAATATTGCGATGGTCCGTCTTTGGTTATTGCGGGAGCCGGATCGGGCAAGACACGTGTGCTTACCTATAAAATAGCCTATCTACTTGCGAAAGGCTTGAAACCATGGGAGATATTGGCACTGACATTTACTAATAAAGCTGCCAATGAGATGAAGCAGCGTATAGGAAGCTTGGTGGGAAACAATCAGGCCCGTTATCTTCAGATGGGAACATTCCATAGCATATTTTCTCGTATTCTGCGCAAAGAGGCGGCTGTTCTTGGCTATGCCAACAACTTTACCATCTATGATGAAAGTGATTCGCGCAGCTTGTTAAAAGCAATAGTGAAAGAGTTGCAGCTGGATGATAAGTTGTATAAGCCCGCAGCAGTGCATGCTCGCATTAGCATGGCTAAAAATAGACTGTTGTTACCTGATCAATATGCGTCAGATGTTAGGCAGCAAGAGCGTGATGTGGCTCAACGTATGCCAAGATTGGCGGAGGTCTATAAAATCTATTGTGATAGATGCAGACAGGCTAATGCTATGGATTTTGACGATTTGCTAACCAATACGTATTTATTGTTGTGTCAAAATGAAGAGGTGAGGCAGCGCTATGCCACTCAATACAGGTATATCCTTGTGGATGAGTACCAAGATACCAATTCCGTGCAGCAGAAAATCGTTTGGTTGCTGAGTAAAGACCATTTGCACGTATGCGCTGTGGGGGATGATGCACAGAGTATCTATGCATTTCGTGGAGCGAATATTGACAACATCCTTGATTTTCAAAAGGTATTTGCGGGTACTCAGCTTTTCAAATTGGAACAGAATTATCGTAGTACACAGCGTATTGTTGATGCAGCCAATAGTTTGATAAAGCATAATCAGCGGCAAATACCCAAAGAGGTATACAGCAAGAATGAATTGGGAGACAAACTTATCGTAAAGCCGTCTTATAGCGATAAAGAAGAAGCATTTATTGTTTGCAACGAGATAAAGCGTTTGCATAGGGTTGAGCATGCAGCATTTAGTGATTTTGCTATATTGTACCGTACGAACTCGCAGAGCAGGAGCTTTGAAGAGGCAATGCGTAAGGTAAGTATTCCTTATAAAATATTTGGCGGCTTGAGCTTTTATCAGCGTAAAGAGATCAAGGATATCATAGCTTATTTTAGAGTAGTGGTAAACCCTAATGATGAGGAAGCCTTTAAGCGCATTATCAATTATCCTAAGCGTGGACTCGGTGATACTACGGTCAACAAGATATTGGCAACGGCTTCTGCTGCAAATATTAGTTTGTGGCAAGTAGCTTGCCACCCTATGACTTATGGTCTGAAACTGAGTAAGGCGACAGAGAATAAGTTAGTGTCTTTCGTAGCTCTAATTACACATTTTCAGGAGCAATACCATCGGTTGGATGCGTATGAGTTAGGCGTTAAGATAGTGAAAGAAAGCGGTATCTCAGCTGAAATATATCATGATAAAGATCCGGAAAACGTTTCGCGACAGGAGAATCTTGAAGAACTGTTAAGTGGCATGCAAGATTTTGTGGAGGGCAGACGGGAAGAAGGGCGTATGGATGAGGCACGTCTTGACCATTATTTGCAGGAGGTATCTTTGCTTACCGATTTGGAAAGTGGTGATGATGCGCAAGAGGAAAAAGTATCTTTAATGACCGTTCATAGTGCCAAAGGACTTGAGTTTCCTATCGTATTTGTTGTAGGCATGGAAGAAAATATCTTTCCGAGTTTGCAATCTGTAGATAATCCACGGCAGTTGGAAGAAGAGAGACGTTTGTTTTATGTGGCCATCACGCGTGCGGAACGTCATTGTATCTTGACATTTGCCCGTAGTAGATTCCGCTATGGAAAGGTTGAGAGTGAAACTCCCAGTCGTTTCTTGCGCGATATAGACTCTTCTTTGTTGGAGGTGGAAGATGAAAGGGACATATTTATGCGTTCGTCTAATCGATTAGCAATGGATAAGGGGCCTTCTTCTTCTCTTTTTGCAGCAGAAGAAGGGAGAATATCTTCCAATTCACGGTATGGAAACGATTACAGACAGAGAGAAAACGCCTTTTCACAGCGTGAGACTCATTCTACTTTTATACCTTCTGATCATTCATATTCTCGTGGTAAATATCAAAACAGTAATCCCGTAGCTTTTCAGTTTAAGGCTGATCCAAAGCCACGTGTAGTTATGCATCATGAGGATGCTCCTGTTACAGATACTTTCTCTCCTCGTTTTCAAAGGTTGAGGAATCTGCAATCTATGGCGCATGAACGTAAAGTAGCTAAGAGCGTACAACAGAGTTTTAATAAACTGGCTATTGGAGCGATAATTGAACATGAGCGCTTTGGAATTGGTGAAATAAGAAATATAGAGGGTACGGGCGAAAATGCAAAGGCAACAGTGCAATTTAAAAACGTGGGTGAAAAACAACTCCTTTTGAAATTTGCTCGCTTTAAGGTAATACAGTAGTAGGTCCTTGATTTTAGAATCTGTTAGTAGGAGAATATAAACAAACGAGAGACAATGTGAAAGCATTGTCTCTCGTTTTATAGGTTAGCGATAAAATAATATGGGCTAACTTACAGGAATACTCTTTATTAGCTGTTGATATCTTATCTTGAATATTACTTGGCTTTTTATTATAATAAAACGATTTTAAATTTAGTCATCAAGTTTGCTGCTACAATCTCTTGACTTTTTAGCTTTATATAATTTGGGCAGATGTTTCTTCTTTCGTAGCCATTCAGCTTTGCGCTTCTCGTATTCTACTTGATGTCTTTCTAAAAAGTTATCAGCCATATATCTATATGAGAGTTATTGATGATTAAATTTACTATAGATAACGGTTAATTTTATCGGGCTGTCTTCCTTGCCTGTACCAATAGCCAATTTAGTGCTTGTCAAACTCATGTCGTTGACTACTTTTACCAATTTTGATTGCTTGTTTACCGTAATGTATGTAGGCGTAACAGGCACTATTACTACTTTATTCCAATTAGGGTGTTCTGCCAACCAGTTAGAGTTAGAAGCTATGCCTTTTGCTTTTATATCTGCCATATAATTAATAATGCCTGCTATATTATTAAAGGTATAGTTGTTATATGAGCTGGAGTAAGTCGTAATAAAAGACTTTTTATAGTCAGGTAGCTGATCTTTTTCAAAGAAGCTGTATAAGCTGTCTTTTGGCAGCATCAATAAATAGGAAGGTGCGCTGAATTCGTATTTGCTATTTACCGTGTTGTTAATGCGAGTAAGCACGACTTTTGCAGCATTAAGTGTATCATTTTCATGTCCCGTATTGATATTCTCAACAGGTAATGTTATTTCTGTAAAGATGCCAGCAGGACTTTTTACATAAGTGCAGCTATTGTCGCTTGCTAACTCTTTAATTTTCTTTTCATCATTTCTTACAGTTGTGGTTTGCAACACCTCTTCGGTGCCGGCAAATGAGGTATAGACCTTCTTGGTGTAGGTAGAGTCTGCACCTGTAGATGAAGCAGTATGAGCAATGATTGTGTAATATACATCAATGGAACTTAATGTAACATAAGCCATACTTCCTAATCCTTCTTTCATCTTGAAATAGAAGCCCGGACAGATGTTGTTAATAAAGCGTGAACTGTTTTTGAAATTGCCTGGATTCTCGAAATATTTCTGCATTAAATAGGTTCCATAGTTATTGTACACCTTATTATTTCTATCTGTATACGGCTTGTTTAGGGAAATTGAAATAGATGGAAAATAAGTGGAAAGCCCTCTTATGCTGTCAGATATGTTAAGATTGACAAGTGTGTATGTTTTATTGCTCTTTATTCCATTTGTGCGTATATATCCTTCTTCTTGTGGATCGTAGTTGGAGTAGTAATTACTTGAATTACTCATAGGCTTTGCCATTTCGTATGCAGTGAGGTGCATTGTTGCCAAAGAATCGCCATAGTAGTTTGTATAAAACAGGTTGAGGACGCATGAATCTGCAATAACCTGTTTCTTTTGAGCATAGCTTAATATACTGTCTTTGGTGGCAAATTGAAAGTTTTCCAAGCATGCAAATTGCGCCATGAAATCGCCTGTAATATATGCACCTGTTTCAGGGTCTCGTATAATGCCAAGATATCCTGTGCTATTACGTGCTAATACAGAATCTGCAATAATTGATTTTGAACTAAGTTGAAAAGTATCTGTAATGACATTCAGTAAATCTTTGTTGTCAGTAAGTGAGGTACCTATTGTATCTGTAGTGTCATCGCAGGCAGTGAATGTTAATCCAATGAAGGCTGCAATAGCCGCTAAAATTCTAATTTTCATTATATTTATATATTAATGTGCAATGATAGATAAACCTATATAACAATCTTCAGATGGAATTTATACATAAAGATGCGATACGAATGGCTTTTGCTATCAGTTAAATTTTATCTTTCTTATGCTGTTATTGTCTATGTGGAATGATTAAACGACATAAATTGAAAAGGCTTTGTATATGGTTTATGTATATTATACTATACCAAGTTGTGGAGTACTGATTATGGCGCTGTATGACCTTAAAAAAGAAGACCGATAAAAATAGGTATCACACAGCCATTCTTCATTTCTTATTCAGTATGCTTTGTATAAGCTATTTTGAGAATTAGAATGCGTAATATCAATTTTTAGCGGTCTAATTTATTTTATATCTTACTCTTGAGAGCCTTCAAACAGTTTGTCGTAGAAATCTTCATATGCGCTACAAAGACTGTTGTCGTCTTTGGGACTGTCCATTACAGGAAGTCCCTTCTCAGTGGCGTATTTCATAAAATCAGCATTAACATCTCCCCCGACATTTATAATGCCATCAGAGTAGTCTATTGCTAATTTCTCTAAATCATCGAACATGAAATTTTTGTTGTACCCATTTAATATGTCTGCTTTGACATCCTTAAATTCGATGCATTGCCTAAAGTTCTCTCCTAAGTTATTGTTGAGTTTTTCAGAAAAGAGAGATGTAACCACTTTTGTATTGGCAAATGATGGTTCATCTTTATATGCAGTCTTTATGTAAAGGGGAAGGATTGATGTCATCCAGCCTTGACAATGGATAACATCTGGTACCCATCGTAGTTTCTTTACAGTTTCAAGCACACCACGTGCAAAGAAGATGGCACGTTCACCATTGTCGTCGTATTCTTGCCCGTTCTCGTCTCGCCCCATTAGACGTTTCGTAAAATAGTCTTCATTGTCAATGAAGTAAACTTGAATGCGGGTGGAAGGAATAGATGCCACTTTGATAATCAACGGGTGATCTGTTTCATCTATGATGAGCATCATTCTTGATAGGCGGATAACTTCATGTAATTGCCCTCGACGCTCATTGATGTTGCCCCATTTTGGCATGAATGTACGTATCTCATAACCTTTCTCCTGTATCACTTGTGGAATCATGCGACCCATATGAGCCATTTCACTGTCTGGTACATAAGGAGTTATTTCTTGATTTATGTATAAAACCTTTTTTGCCTTCATGATGTTTACTTTATTCTTTGCAAAGGTACAAAAAAAAGTTGGTAAACCTTCTTTTTTTTGTGTATTTTAGATAAAACGCATTCTTATAGACATATTTTTGAGATTCTTCTTCTTTATTTAAGAAAAATGTTGTTATTTTGCACTCCAATTGGTAAAGACGAGAAACGTTTTATTATAAAACAAAAATGAAAGTATTTCATAGAATAGTAGAACTTCAGAATGAGCTGTTCACATTGCGCAAGCAAAACAAAACAATAGGTCTTGTTCCTACAATGGGAGCTCTTCATGAAGGTCATGCTTCTTTGGTGAAAAGAAGCGTTGCAGAAAATGATGTAACAGTGGTTTCTGTATTTGTAAACCCTACACAGTTCAATGACCCTAAAGATTTAAAGACATATCCTCGTACAGTTGATGCTGATTGTCAATTGCTGGAGGAAGTCGGAGCAACTTTTGCTTTCGTTCCTTCTGTGGAAGAAATGTATCCGACACCAGACAACAGGCATTTTGAGTTTCCTCCTGTTACAACCGTGATGGAAGGTGCTCATCGCCCCGGTCATTTTAATGGCGTTTGTCAAGTGGTAAGCCGTCTCTTTTATATCGTTAGACCTGACAGGGCTTATTTTGGCGAGAAAGATTGGCAGCAAATAGCGGTTATTAAGGCTATGGTCAAATACCTTCAGCTGAATGTCCAAATTGTGGAATGCCCTATCGTGAGGGAAGCAGACGGCTTGGCAAAATCTTCTCGTAATGCTTTGTTGGATGCAGATGAACGTGCTATTGCGCCTGCAATATTTAAGGCATTGAAAGAAAGTGTTGATTATGCCAAAAAGCATAGCGTAGCTGAAACACATGATAAGGTAGTAGAACAGATTAATGCAACGAAGGGACTGGAGGTAGAGTATTTTGAGATTGTTGACGGTAATACACTTCAGCCTGTAAGCAATTGGGAAGCTTCAAATTATGTTGTTGGATGTATTACTGTTTACTGTGGCAAGCGTCCTGTTCGCCTGATAGATCATATTAAATATAAGGATTTACAGAAAAAATAATTTTCCTTGCTTTGTCAAACGTACCTTGTCTTATAAGGCTATTGTTTGCTTAAAGCAATTGAAATATTGCTCATATAGGTTTTATAGGGTATGTATACGTGTGTGAGGTCGTATGCTTACATGTATGCAAACTTCAATTTATATTATTATGTTGATAGAAGTATTGAAGAGTAAATTACATTGTGTCCAAGTAACAGAAGCAAATCTTAATTATATGGGAAGTATTACTATTGATGAAGATTTGATGGATGCAGCTAATTTGATTGCGGGTGAAAAGGTACAGATAGTGAACAACAACAATGGTGAGCGTTTTGAAACTTATATCATTAAGGGTGAACGCGGTTCTGGATGTATCTGCCTAAATGGGGCGGCAGCCCGTAAATGTCAGATTGGAGACACTGTAATTATCATCGCTTATGCGCTGATGGATTTTGAGGAGGCCAAAAGTTATAAGCCTACAGTAGTGTTCCCTCAAAACAATAAGGTTAAATAATTTATACTTTGATTTTAACTTATTTGAATATAAGTTCTTGCATTGTCATTTAACGCAAAAAAGGTGGGCAACAATTAATGTCGCCCACCTTTTTTGCTTCTGCTAATTTGTTAGCTTGTAAATCCCTATTTTAGGGTATGTTGTCTTTTATGGCTAAAATAAAGATCTATATATAACTATGTAATAGCATTATTCGATTACTACCAAAGGTGTATCTTCCATAACGCTTTCACCTTCGTTTACTAAGATAGCCGTTACTTTGCCGCCTTTTTCTGCATCTAAGTTATTTGCCATCTTCATAGCCTCGAGTACAACAACAGTATCGCCTGGTTTAACTTCATCGCCAACAGCAACTTTTATTTCTGTAACAACTCCTGGCAATGGTGCTTTAACAGCATTGTTTGTATTCACCTTGGCATTGCCGCTGCTTGTAGAAGTCGCAGCAGCCACAGGTGCAGCAGCCGCAGGTTTGACAACAACCTTCTTCTTCACAGGTTCTGGTTCTTTCTCCATCTCAACACTATACTGTTCACCATTTACAGTTACAGTAGCAATGTTGTCTTCTATGCCGTTAATGGTAACTTCATATTTGTTACCGTTGATAGTATATTTATATTCTTTCATTTTAAATGTTTTTTACGGATGTTGTGTCATGGTAAGCAAATGAGCATCCCATTGAGAATCTTTTGCTTTAATCGTAATGACACCTGCCTCTTTATCATGTACATTATTGCCTTTGTATTCGTGTAAGGCTAATGCGATGGCAGCATATATTTCATTGTTTTTCATTACCTAAATGTTTTATCTTGCCATTTTGGGGTTACATAGGTATGTTACCATGCTTTTTAGCTGGTAAGCCTTCGCGCTTGGTTGCGAGTTGAGCCAAGGCACGGCAGATACGGAATCGGGTGTTACGAGGCTCAATAACGTCATCTATATAGCCGTATTTAGCTGCTTGATATGGATTAGCAAACATTTCTGTGTATTCTGCTTCTTTTTCTGCAAGGAATGCTTTAGGATCATCATGTGTCTTGGCTTCTTTAGCACACAAGACAGCTACCGCACCGCTTGCGCCCATAACTGCAATTTCAGCTGATGGCCATGCATAGTTTACATCTGTACGCAGTTGCTTGCAGCCCATAACAATATGGCTACCGCCATAGCTCTTGCGCAGGGTTACGGTGATCTTGGGAACTGTAGCCTCGCCATAAGCATAAAGCAACTGAGCTCCGTGTAAGATAACGGCATTGTACTCCTGACCTGTACCGGGCAAGAAACCGGGAACATCAACCAAGCTTACGATTGGAATATTGAAGGCATCGCAGAAGCGTACAAAGCGAGCGCCTTTACGGCTTGCGTTGACGTCAAGAACACCGGCATAGCATGAAGGCTGGTTAGCCACGATACCGACACTCTGACCGTTGAAGCGTGCGAAACCTACAATGATATTCTTTGCAAATTTAGGCTGAACTTCGAAGAACTCACCGTTATCTGTAATGGCTGCAATTACTTTATACATATCGTAAGCCATGTTTGGATCCTCCGGTATAATCTCGTTCAGAGAATCTTCCATACGGTTGATAGGGTCATTACATTCTTTACGAGGAGCCTCCTCCATGTTATTTGAAGGAATATAGCTAAGCAGCGTCTTGATCATTTCCATAGCTTCTTCTTCAGTAGAAGCTGTAAAGTGGGTTACACCACTTTTTGTTGAGTGTACGCTTGCACCACCGAGGTGCTCTTGGTCAATATCCTCGCCTGTTACGGTCTTTACAACTTTAGGTCCTGTAAGGAACATGTATGAAGTATTCTCCATCATGAGGGTAAAGTCTGTTAATGCAGGAGAATAAACGGCACCACCTGCACAGGGTCCGAAGATACCGCTGATTTGAGGTATAACGCCGGAAGCAAGGATATTACGTTCAAAGATCTCGGCAAATCCTGCCAATGCGCAGATACCTTCCTGAATACGGGCACCGCCAGAGTCGTTGATACCGATAACAGGAGCTCCCATCTTCATGCCTAAATCCATTACTTTGCAAATCTTCTGTGCCATGGTTTCAGAAAGAGAACCGCCATTGACAGTAAAGTCTTGTGCAAAAATGTAAACAAGGCGACCATCGATTGTACCGCTACCTGCTACAACTCCATCACCCAAGAATTGCTTCTTTTCCATGCCAAAGTTGGTGCAACGATGAAGTTTGAACATGTCTACCTCTTCAAAGCTACCTTCATCAAGCAGCATATCTATGCGCTCGCGAGCTGTATATTTTCCACGTGCATGCTGTTTCTCAATGGCTTTTTCACCACCACCAAGGCGAGCCTGTTCGCGTTTTGCGATAAGCTCCTTGATTTTTTCTATTTGTTTGCTCATAATTTAATTATGTAATACTGAATATATTTCTATCGTTCAATGAAGGTGAGCAGGTCGTATATCTTGACTCATCCACCTTACAGTTTCTTTTATTTCTCACACAATTCGGTCAAAATGCCACAAGTGGATTTTGGATGCAGAAACGCAATATTCAATCCTTCGGCTCCTTTGCGTGGTGCTTTGTCAATCAAGCGGATGCCTTTTTCGTCACATTCTGCCAATGCATTGCTTACGCCATCTTCAATGTTGAATGCTACGTGATGTACTCCATGGTTGCCTTTGTCCAGCCATTTCTGGATAGTACTGTCGGGAGATGTCGGTTCTAGCAATTCAAGTTTTACTTCACCGCATTTTAGAAAAGCAGTCTTTACTTTTTGGTCAGCTACTTCTTCAACGGCATAGCATTTCAGTCCCAATACATTCTCAAAATAGGGTAGAGCCTCTTCTATGCTTTGTACAGCGATACCTAAGTGTTCTATACGTGAAATTTTCATAATTGTATATTTAAATTTAAGTTAATATCCTAAATTATTTGTCATTTTTGTAAGTAAATGTATGTCCTTTCATAAAGTTGCTTCCAGCCAATGCCTATCACTTGTCATGGTTGTTGGATACAGCAAAACTTGCCTTGGCGTGGTGCACCTAATGTTGCAAAGGTAAGCATAATAATTTAACCTGCCAATAGTTTGAACCTTTTTTAGACATTTATAGTGCCCTTTCAACGCTAATTGGTCTTGCTTTATAAGCTTTTGTTTTAAGTAAGTATTCATAAACAGGTGGTTAGAACCAACGGCCTGTATGAAACTGATGTTGACAATCTTGTTTAAAAGTATACCGTTAATCCTAAGGGTTTCATATATACGGTTGATTTTGAACACCTGCCTTAAAGCCAAATACGATTGTGTCTTGATTTTAGAACGTATGCATGAGTTGGAAAAAACATTGCGGTTGGTCGTGTAAAAGACCACATATTCTGATTCGTGCCGAACGAAATGAGTGCTCGTAACGTTCGATATGAATGTGCGTATCGAACGATATGAACATGCGTATCGAACGTTACGAGACAAGAAAGCGCCACTTTTGCACTACTGTGGTTGCTTTTTAGTCTTTCTTTTTCAGCCTTTTATGGTGAAGCAAAAATATAGATGTCGGTCAGAAAGCACAAGTAGCCGTCACCCAAAAACAATGCTGTTGCTTTTGTTTGTGCCGACTGCTTATTTTCTTAGTCAAAAGTTCTATTTTGCGACAATAGTAAGATTTTGCGTATATATATTCACTGATAACTTGTAGAAGTTGAACTAAATCGCAAATATGTAAACTTGTTTTTGCCTTTTATGGTTTTTCCTTTAAAGAAAAATGCTATTTTTGCATAAGCTAAATCATGTAATAATGGCAAACAACGATTAGAATCGGCTTAAACTCGTTTTGGTAGAGCAAAAGAGTACTGCTAAATGGCTGGCAGCAGAGATAGGGAAAGCCCCTGCTACTGTATCAAAGCGGTGTACCAATACGGCACAGCCAAGTATTGAAACCTTGTCTGTCATTGCGAAAAACAGGATGTGGATATTCGTGAGTTCCTACAGCCTACAAAGGTTGAAGGGGGGGCTGTTCACATCAGGGTAGAATAATAAAGAGACAAATGGACATCATAGAACTATACGAAGGCTTAAAAGGCAGGTACAAAAGTTACCTTGAAAGTTTCATAACCATAAAGGATGAACGAATCAGGGAAAAAGTCAGTGAATCTATCAAAAACGAAGAGTTATGGTCTAAGGCTTTGATTCAATTCAATCCAAACTTTGAGAAGGGAACAGGCGTGAAAGAACTTGTTGCCAAGGGGCTTCCTGTCCACAAAGATTTGGAGTACTTCTTCGACAAACCTTTCTATAAACACCAACAAGAAGCTATAGAGTTAGGTTGTCAAGACAAAGAATTCATCGTTACGTCAGGAACAGGTTCCGGTAAGTCACGTACCTTTATGGCAACTATATTTAATTATGTTCTACTACACGAAGAGGCATGCAAGGACAAGACTATAGCCATTATTGTCTATCCTATGAATGCTTTAATCAATTCCCAAGCAGAGGAACTTAGTCGCTACAAGGCTGAATTTGAGGAAAGGACTGGTCGTTCTTGTCCTTTCACTTTTGGCAAATATACAGGCCAAGAGA
>CALCVP010000072.1 GCA_937907705.1 uncultured Prevotella sp.
TGAGCGTCTGCACGTGAACGCTATCGGAAATGCGTATTTATAAGGAGTTAATAATGGACATAGCTATTATTAACTCATGAAAGATTGCCTTGCAATGATAATTTGTCGTTGGTTCACGAAAGATGTTAATGCATGATTACTTTTTTCCCTCCACGTATATAAATGCCTTTGGGCAGGTTTTTGGTATCGTTCTGTTGCCGTATGCCATTGATACTGTATATGGAACCATTCTTTTGCTTTGCAAGGGTAGTGGAAATGTCTGCGGACTTGTTGCCAAGGGTAAATGCTACGGTGCTCTCTTGTTCAGCAATGTCTGACACAGTGAATGTCTTTTGGGTTCTCCATGAAGAGAATGTACCTGTGGTAACATTCTTTGTTCCAGGAAAGGCATCACCAGCTTCTGTCTCGCGTGTAGCCAAGTTGTCAGCTTTTACAATGTCTATGCATTTGTGGCCCGCAGGATTATTCAAGGCATTGTTGACTACATTCTTTGACCATGCTTCCTTGTTTTCGTCTATGTGCCATACAATCAGGCCATGTCCTGGAAGATAAGTGTCCCATCCTTTCTGCTGACGGTTTTCAAGTAGAAAGTATTCAGAGCCTTGTTCTGATGCAGGTATGAGGAAGGCCTTGTTCTCTTCAGCGAGTGAAAGGAGAGCTTCTTGTCTCTCTTCTGAGGGGTCAAGTACTGTTGGTTCAATCCATCCCAAAGCGTATCGTTCGTATGAAGAATAAAGCGGTGGCGTATTTTGGTCATTATTATAACTGCCGTTGCACATCGTGTCCCATTTGCCTACGGTGTAACCAGATGTAAACTGTGCATCAGTGTCATAAAGGTCGGGAATACCCAATACGTGCCCGAACTCATGCACAAAGGTGCCTATTCCTAATGGTGTGCCTTTCTTGCCGTTCAGTTCTGAACTGCAAGCATAGCGGTCGATGGTTACACCGTCTTTCACAATATTGTAGCCAGACAAGCTCACCCATGCGTTGTGGGGCCATATCAGTCCTGATGTGCCCGTATCGGCTTGTCCTTTGCCGGCATAGAATATGTATATATTATCTACTTCGCCATCACCGTCGGTATCGTATTGCGAGAAATCTATTTCCTTGTCCAGCTTCTTTGTAGCCTCGTATACCATCAGCGCCACATTGGCTTGTCCGGAAGTGCCGGCATAAAAAGATTCCTGTTGGCTTACAGTTACAGGTCCATAGACGTCAAATTGTGGCGTGTACAGACCGTTGGAGCATGCGTTGTAAAAGTCGAAAGCGCTGCCGGTGGCTCCGTATTCATTGCTGTAATTAGGCTTGTTGAGCAAATCTGTATAGAAAGATTTGGCATCACCGACATCATCAGAGAACTTTGTATCAAGAAATTCTATCAGTATTACCAGTGCTTTTGGACTTCCTGTTGTCGGTACATTGGATATACGTAAGCGTGTATCGCCTAAGTTACGCTGAGCTGAAGCTTTGGCTTTTTGATTGCTACGTGATGCTTCGGCTTTGACTTTTTGTGCCTTATAGTATTCAGATAGGCTGTTTTTGTTGAAAAGTTTCAGGAAATGTGTGACTGTTTCCGGTCGGCATCCTATATCCGTAGCCATTATATTGGAGGATATTAACTGTCCGCCACATATCGAAGCATACTCATATTGCTGGCTTTGACTGTTGAACAAGAGAGGGTAACCATCCTCTGTATAAGCTGTGTGGGAATATTCATCGCCACGGAGTTCTATGGTTACGTATGTTCCGTTGGGTTGTTGTACCCGTATTTTTCCTGGTTGGGCAGGGATAGCCGTTGCAGTGTCTATGCCCAATATCAAAGCGATTGATAGTGATAATAAACTCTTTCTCATGATTCTTGTTTTTATTCTTTTTGTTGACAAAGATAAAATAAAAACATTAAAATGACAAGTATATGCGTTGATTTCATTATTAATAGCATAAAAATGCGTTATTAGATTACGAAAGGTGAAATTTTATAGTTATTTTCTTGCTGAGAAAGATAAAAATACATATATTTGCAAAAAATGCTAACAAAGTTGAACCAATTTTAAAAGAGGAATGAAGAAAAGAAACTTAATCTTTACTGTTGCTGTGCTATTTGCTTCGGCAACATCGTTAGCCCAAACGCCTATTGTGGCAGAAGCGCAACTACAAGAATTTATAAAGGAGCATGCTCTTGGTAACTCTGCTTTTCAGAAGCATGCATTAGAGCGTCAACAGTTGGCTAAACAGCGGAAATCTATCATGAAATCTGCCCCTTATGGCCTGATAACAAAACAGCCGGAAGGCGAGTTGAAAACACTTGTGGGAAACTTAGGCGGTTATTATTCTATATTCGGTTATATACTTCCTGTTACAGATGTAGGGCGTGCCGTAGATGTAGTATATGGTAGTGACGGTAATTTCTACATCAAAAATCCATTTAGCCAGTTTGCTTCTAACTCATGGCTAAAAGGCACTGTGAAGGGTGATACCATTTCTGTGGATTCGCAACCTATCTATTATGAGGAAGCCTCTTCAGACTATGACGAGACCGTTTGCTATGCTTGTAAGATGAAATATGGATATGTGGAGGATTATGGTCAGAACTATTGGTCTATGGACATGAATGACCCTACACTGAAGATGGCTGTGCGCAACGACTCTATCATTATGCAGAATGAAAATGGTTATGCTGGACTTGGCATGTTTTATTCCGATGGTGAATGGACAGGATATGGCGAATATCGCAAGATTCTCTCACCTCAAACAGACGTAGCTGTCAGCCTTCCGGTATCAGCTTCTGCTGCCAAGGAATATGTGATGACATACGGCACGTATGAAACGGGGGCAGATACATTGACAATCAAGAAGAAACTTGTGAAGCTGTTCAATGATGGCAACGATTATTATCTGAGCGATTTGACTGCCAATGATGACAAAATATATGTAAAAGGAACCATGGCAGACAATAAATTGGCGTTCAAAAGCGGACAATACATGGGACTTACAGAGGCTGACAGCTATAATGCCATACGCTACTTTAACTACTTTGAGGCATTGGGCTGGAAGACAGTGCCTACCTATAACAATGCTTATGAGGACAGTACGTACTTCAAAGACCAATTCGTTTTTGACTATGATGCGGCTACCGACCGGTTTATTGGCGAGAACAACTACTTGAGTGTCAATGGCGGAAAGACAAAGGTGAATGTGCTGAATGGCTATAAAAAGCCTGAGTTGACCCCTTATGTAGAAACGAAAGCAGCTCCTGCCAAGCCTGCAATCTACGATGTAGAAGACTGTTATGATGAATATGGATACAGCTATATAGAGCTAATCTTGTCCAATACCACAGAAAAAGGTGAGTTTCTTGATACACGCCGCATCTATTATACGATAAATATAGATGATGAGGAATGGACATTCAGTCCAAATGAATACATCAACTTGAAAGAAGATATGACGGATATTCCTTATGACTTTGTTGATAAAGAAGACTTCCAAAATTATAAAGGACGGCGCGTAGTCTATCTGTTTACCACAGGTTTCAATAAGGTATCTGTGAATGAATTCTATGTAGATAGCGATGGCATAGAGCATCATGCGGAACCAGCTGTATGGACAAAGGGCATATCTGGTATTCAAAAAGAGACCGTAAGCGGAAAGACAGTGAAAGCAGCACGCTATTATGACCTTAGCGGACGTGTTGTCAATCAGTTGCAATCTGGTATTTATGTCAAGGCTACGACTTATACTGACGGTAGCACCATAATGAAAAAAGTTGTCGTAAATAAATAACTGTCATGGTAATAAGAGCTTTATAATATATAATTATCAACATTTAAAACACGAGATTATGTTTGGAAAATTACACAAAACAATCGGAACCTTGATGCTTTCTGCTTTGGCTACAATGGCTTCAGCACAAGTTGCAACACCCTACAAGATTGATTTCTCTACCGTAAAGTCGGCAACAGACTTTATCGATTCAGAGTGGACCACCCTTGATATGAGTGAGAAGACAGGCAAAACATGGGGACCTGGCTCATGCTATACAGATAACGGATCTATCAATGACATCGTAACTGCGAAGGACTATAATGCTGCTTACAATGACTATCTTATATCACCAGCCATCAAACTGGAAGCAGGAAAGACCTATGAGGTGAAAACACTGACTGCATTACTCAGTGGATTGGATATGGAGCTGACTCTTGAAATTGGTACATCGAATGTTGATGCCTCCTCATTCAAGACCATAGCAAAACTCACTCCTGAAGAAAAAGGCTATAATGCAGAAGCTGTGAAAACTTCAGAAGTTACCGTAGATGCTGACGGTAACTATTATTTGGCTATATTGGCCAAGGGCGAATCAAAAGGCGCTTCAGCGCGTGCACACGCTTTTTCTTTTTCTATTGAAGAGAAAGCAGGTGGCGGCTCTACATCGGAAGATGCAGTAGCATTGCCATACACCGCAGACTTCCAGACTGCTGTTGACGGATGGTCTGTTATCACTAAAGAGACTACTGGCGGCAATTCATGGGCTTATGAACCTGATTATGGCTTCTATGACAAGTCTACCAGCAAATTCTATGCAGACGTAAAGCTCAAGAGTGGAAATGCAGGAGAAGACTATTATGTATCACCCGCCTTCCAACTGGAGGCAGGCAAGACCTATACAGCAAAGACACTTGCTGCTTTCAACAATACGAAAGGAGCTTTGGAGCTGTCGCTTGCTATTGGTACATCGCGCACAGATGCCTCTACATACAATACTGTAAAGAAGTTATCTCCGTTTACCGACACGTATAGCGAGAGCAACACCGAAGAAACTGCCATTACAGTAGAGAAGTCGGGTCTGTATCATTTTGCCTTTGTAGGCAAGACTGTTGACGCAGACAAGAGTACTGTTGCCCATCTGTTCAGCTTCTCTATCGCTGAAGGCACTCCAACGGCTATCCAAACCATAACAGGCAGTGCTCGCCAGTCAGATACCATTTACAACCTAAGTGGTCAGAAAGTAACAAAAGCCACAAAGGGAATCTATATTATCAATGGAAAGAAAGTGATGAAATAAAAGGACAGAATAAAGTCAAAAATAAAAAAATATCACCCGGCAACAACTGCCGGGTGATATTTTTTATGGATATAAGCAAATGCTTACAGCTAAAAAATGTATGGTAACTCAGACTTTCCGCTTTTCTAAATTAGATATGTGCACCTGTTAGGCAAACTATTGCACACACTTCCTTGTATTTTTATTCCAATTAATTTATCATTCAAGGATTTTTATCTAAATTTGCAATAGTTATGCAATGGATGTGTAGCAGTTGTCTACTTGCCGTTACGTATCAGCATAACAAAGATAAATTGCAACAGATATTAATTTTCTTTTTATTCGCTATATGAAGATATTTGCTATCGGAATGAATTATATTCAGCACAATAAAGAGCTGGATGGTACGTTATATAAACCAGAGAGACCTGTTATCTTTACAAAGGCAGACTCCTCTTTATTGAAAGACAAAAAGCCTTTTTTCTTGCCGGATGATTTGGGAAGGATAGATTATGAAACCGAGTTGGTGGTAAGAATATGCCGTTTGGGCAAGAGTATTCCAGCTCGTTTTGCACACAGATACTATGATGCCGTTACGGTAGGCATTGATTTTACAGCCCGTGATTTGCAGAAACAACTGCGTCAGGCTGGTCAACCATGGGATTTGTGCAAAGGTTTTGACGGTGCCGCTGCGATAGGCGAGTGGGTAAGTGTAGACAAGTTTAGAGACATTCAAGCCATTCATTTCCACTTAGACATCAATGGCGCCACTGCACAAGAGGGCTGCACAAGTGATATGCTGTTTAAAGTAGATGAGATAATAGCTTATGTCAGCCGTTATTTCACCTTGAAAACAGGCGATATTCTTTATACAGGTACCCCCGTAGGTGTGGGCCCTGTGCATATTAATGATCATCTTACGGGCTATATAGAAGACCGTAAGGTAATGGAGTTTAATGTCAAATGAACATAGTTAAAACATTAGTTACGGTGTGGTTGTGTCTTTACAGTGTGGCAGTCAGTACTGCTATGCCTGTTTTTTTGTTTGCCTCTACTCCGTTTTTGAAAAGCAGTGCCATGCTTTTGGACAAGGATTTGTCCAAGAATAGGGCTGCAGATGCTTCTGTCGGCACAGCTTTCACTTTTAAACAATTCTTTCATCTGTCTGCTTCAGATTTGCAGATAGACCGCGACTTGCCTTATTTTTCTTACTCCATAGCGTTAGATAGCCATTATGCAGACAGCGTTTATACTGTTGCACTGCTTTATCCGGAGTATAGAACTTTGACAGATGCAGAACTGAAGCGTTACTGTCAGCAGCAAGGTATAGACTTTAAACGGGTAAGCAAAAAAGAATTGGCTGTAAAAAATGGCTTGGATAAGTTGCCAAAAGCTACGGTGCGCACGGTAGTAGAGCGCAAACAGGGCCATTTGGAGGTAGTCTTCTGTCCTTTGGTTTATCGCAATGGCCAATTGCAGTGGCTTACAGGTTTCATGCTGCAAGTGTCTTCAGCTCCCAAAGCTGCTGCTTTGCACGGTATGCGTAAAGCACAAAAAGCTGCTTCCGCAGCCGACCGTTATGCGCAGAACTCTGTGCTTCGGCAAGGGCGTTGGGCTAAAATACGTGTGCCAGCCACAGGCATTTATGAGCTGACCAGTGCGGTAGTGCGTAAGGCAGGCTTTACAGATGCAAGCAAAGTGAGCATCTACGGTTATGGCGGCAATATGCAAGACGAAGTGCTGAGCGAAGAAAACCTGATAGCCTATGATGACTTGAAGGAAGTGCCTATCTGCAATGTCGATGGCAAGCGCTTGTTTTATGCCAAGGGTCCTGTGTCGTGGAAAGACAACGCTACCTTGAAACGCACCCGCAATCCCTATTCGGATTATGGCTATTATTTTATAACAGAGAGCGATTCTGTACCTCTTTCTATCGACAGCACAGCGTTTAAGGCTATGGTTTACCCCTCTGCCGAGTATTATCATCAATTGCATGAGATAGACAATTACGCCTGGTATGAGGGTGGTCGCAATCTGTTTGAAAACAGTCCTGTCCAGGCTGGAGCCAGCAAGACTTATCTTATAAAGCATCAGTCGGGCGTTTCGTCTGCTGGCAAGATGTGGGTTGGTGTTACAGCAGGGTCCGCCACAACCTATAAGGTATCGTTAAACGGTCAGGATGCCTCCTCTGTGTCTCTCTCGTTTGGTCAGTATGATCATGGCAAAGAAGGCGAAAACGTGTTTACCCTTGATGGCACTCATCAAGTGGATACCGTAGTGGTTACAACCGTTTCGGGTGGCCCGACCAGACTGGATTATATTTCCGTGGCTTATACAGAGCCGCGCCCTTGTCCTGTGTTGAAAGGTACCACATTCTCTGCTCCGGAATATGTGTATAACATTACCAATCAAAACCATCATGCTGATGGCGCAGCAGATATGGTTATCATTATTCCTACCTCACAGAAACTGCTGACTCAGGCAGAGCGTCTCAAGGCTTATCACGAGCAGCATGACAGCATGCGTGTGCGTATTGTGCCTGCTGATGAACTCTATAACGAGTTTTCAAGTGGCACACCTGACGCCAACGCTTATCGCCGTTATCTCAAGATGCTGTATGATAGAGCAGAGACTGCAGCAGACATGCCTTCGTATTTAGTGCTCTTTGGCGACTGTGTATGGGACAATCGCTTGAATACCAGCGAGTGCAGCAGCCTGAATGCAGACGACTTGCTGCTTTGCCATGAGAGCGAAAACTCTTTTAGTGCTACCGATTGCTATGTAGACGATTGCTTCTTCTGCTATCTTGACGATGGCGAGGGTGGCGATCCGCTGACGAAAGACAAGTCTGATGTGGCTGTTGGCCGTTTCCCTGTGAGCAACGATGCCCAAGCCAAGGTGATGGTAGACAAGAGCATCTCGTATATGGAGAACAAAAATGCCGGCAGTTGGCAAAATGAAGTGGTATTCATGGGCGATGACGGCAATGAAAACCAGCACATGAAGGATGCCGACAACATGGCAAAATTAGTAGAAAGCATTAACCCTGGCTTCAGGGTAAAACGCGTCATGTGGGATGCTTATGCCCGTTCTGCTTCTGCCACAGGTTATTCCTATCCTGATGTTGCGCGCATCTTGAAGCAACAGCAGAGTGCCGGTGCTTTGATAATGAATTACAGCGGGCATGGCCGTGCAGACCAGTTGTCGCATGAAAAAGTATTGATGCTCAACGATTTTGCCAATTTTACCAATACCAATCTTCCGTTGTGGATTACCGCTTCTTGCGATATCATGCCTTTCGACTCGCAGCAAAGCACTATCGGTGAGACGGCTGTGCTCAACGACAAGGGCGGAGCTGTAGCCTTTTACGGCACTACACGCACTGTATGGACAGACCGCAACTATGCCATCAACCGTGCTTACGTAAAAGCACTGCTTACTCCTGTCAACGGCAAATACCGCTCTTTGGGCGAAGCACAGCGTGTGGCTAAAAACGAATTGGTAGATACCGGTACTGACATTACCCGCAACAAGCTCCAGTATTCATTGCTGGGCGATCCTGCCTTGGTGCTCAATGTGCCTACCTGTCAAGCTGTGATAGACAGCATAGGCGGTGTAGCCTTGTCTGAAGCGGAAGACTATCCGCAGCTCAATGCGGGCACTGTGGTAAAGGTTACAGGGCATGTCAACACTGCCGGTGGCCAGTTGGACAATAGCTTCAACGGCCAAGTGTCGGTATTGGTGCGTGATGCTGCCAGCCAGATTACTTGCAGGCTAAACAATACCAGCAAGGAAGACGGTGCCAGCACGGCCTTTACTTATACCGACCGCGACAAGACCTTATACAGTGGCAAGAACCAGATAAAAGGCGGCAAGTTCAGTTTCAACATGGCAGTGCCTAAGGACATAGCTTATTCTAACAGCACAGGTTTAATCAATGTATTTGCCATCAATAGCGAAACGCTTGAGACCGTGAATGGCTATAATGCCGATTTCGTGGTGGGAGGAACAGGCAATCTGGATACCGATTCCATCGGTCCGTCTATCTATTGCTATCTTAACTCTACCTCATTTGTAGATGGCGGCAATGTAAACACCACGCCTTATTTCGTGGCTGAGATAACGGATAAAGACGGCATTAATGTATCTACTACCAGCATCGGTCATGAAATGGTACTGACCATTGATGGAGACATGAACCAAACTTACACGTTGAACGACAATTTTGAGTTCGACTTTGGCAGTTATACACGTGGCACCACTTTCTATAATCTGCCGGAATTGACTCCTGGCAAGCACAAGTTGCGATTCCGCGCATGGGATGTCATGAACAATGTGTCTACCGCTGAGCTGACCTTCAATGTGGTCAAGAATCTTACTCCCAACTGTCTGAATGTGAGCTGCACCAAGAACCCTGCTGCCACTTCAACCACTTTTGTCATTGCCCACGACCGTCCGGGCAACTGGCTTCAGGTAGACATTGACGTGTTTGATGTGGGGGGACGTCCTGTTTGGCACCATTCGGAGAATGGCACCGCTGGTGCAGGCACATACACAGTCAACTGGGATCTCTGTGGAGAAAGCGGAGGCAAGCTCAGTCCCGGCATATACCTGTATCGCGTAAAACTTAGCGGGCAAGGCACTCATGCCACTTCCCAGACACGCAAACTGATTATAGTAAGTCGATAAAAACCATGTTTATTACAATAAAAAGCCACAAAAGCAGTTATTTTAATTAGAAACTTATCAATAAGAGTATTATAACAATGACAAATCGTATCAGAATAATAGTCGTGGCATTGCTTGCCATGTTGTCGCTTCAGCTGTTTGCCCAGAAAGAAGATATCTTCAACCCCGAACGTAACTCAGTTACTTCACAGACCATAGCCCCCGATGCCCGTGCGGCAGGTATGGGCGATGTGGGTGTGGCCACCGATCCTGATGTCAACTCACAATATTGGAATCCTGCCAAATATCCTTTTTGTATCAGCCGTGCGGGTGTAGCCCTTAACTATACGCCATGGTTGCGCCAGTTGGTCAGCGATATGGATGTGGCTTATTTGGCTGGTTACTATCGTATCGGCGATTACAGTGCGGTGTCAGGCTCGTTGCGCTATTTCTCTTTGGGCGAGGTATTTACCGACGGGTCTAACCTCGATGACCACTCACAGACCATCAGTCCTTATGAAATGTCGGTAGATGTGGCCTACTCATTGATGCTGAGCGAGAAGTTCTCTATTGCCGCCGCAGTGAGGTGGATCTATTCAGACCTTACCTATAATTATACTGACGATACTACACCGGGAAGCGCTTTTGCCGCAGACTTGGCTTGCTACTATAACAACTACATCAACTTAGGCTCGCGCGAGTGCCAGTTGGGCATAGGTCTTAACATCAGCAATATAGGTAGCAAGATTACTTTCGGCGGCGACAACAACAGCGAATTTATTCCTGCCAACATGCGTCTGGGTGCAGCCCTTATGGTGCCTATCGACGAGTTCAACCGCTTCACCATTTCTGCTGATGCCAACAAACTGCTTGTGCCTACCTATCCTATACAAGAGGAGGGCGAAAGTTCGGAAGACTATTTGCAGCGTGTGCAGAAAGATTACTATGACATATCCAGCATAGCAGGTATTTTCAAGAGCTTTGGCGATGCCCCCGGTGGTTTCAAGGAAGAGCTTCAGGAGATACGGTGGAGCATCGGTGGCGAGTATATCTATAACGACAAGTTTGCCTTGCGTGCCGGTTATCACCATGAATCAGCCAACAAGGGTAACCGCAAATACTTCACGGTGGGTGCCGGTTTCAAGATGAGTGCTTTCTCGCTCGACTGCGGCTATGTGATAGCCACAGCCAAGAGTAACCCTCTTGACCAGACACTGCGCTTTACCTTGGGCTTTGATTTGGATGGCATTAAAGATCTTTTTCGCCGTTAATCGGTCATGTTAATAATAATACAACAGGTGTTCAGAGATAAGACAGATCCCCTTTCATGTCGTTATTTCGAGCACCTGTTTTGTTTTGTTCAACCATACTGTTCCATGAATGGAAATTATTTTAATGATAAACGCTATAAAACAATAAGACAATGAAGATAAGAACTGGTTTAGGCTATGATGTACATAAATTGGTAGAGGGTCGCAACCTGTGGTTGGGCGGCATCAAGATACCCCACACTCTGGGCCTTTTGGGGCATAGTGATGCCGATGTACTGATACACGCTATCTGCGATGCGCTGTTAGGTGCCGCCAATATGCGCGATATAGGCTATCATTTTCCGGATACGGCAGCCTCCACACTTGATATAGACAGCAAGATATTGCTGCGCAAGACCATAGCTCTGATAGCCACCAAAGGCTACCGTGTAGGCAATATAGATGCCACCGTGTGTGCCGAACGTCCTAAAATCAACCCCCATGTGCCCGCCATGAAGGCTTGTCTGGCAGAGGTAATGGGCATTGATGAAGACGATATATCCATCAAGGCCACCACCACCGAGAAGCTTGGCTTCACAGGGCGGGAGGAAGGCATCAGCGCTTATGCCGTGGTACTGATAGAACGTGATGAAGCGGAAAGGTAGAAAGTGGACAGTATCTTTTGCCTGTTCATATTGTAACAAGGCCATATTGCAAGATTGATTGCACCGTTATCACCTTCCGATAGCACTGCAATGAGCATGCAATAACAGTGCTTTCATCATGCGAAAGCTATGCTCTTGTAAGTCTGTTGCAGTGCTTTCGGAAAACGGATGGAATGGGAGTATGAAACAAGAGCATTTGTCAGATGGCTGTGGCGCAATGAGGCATGTACGGAAGATGTTCTTATGGAAAAAGGGAATACGGCAATGAGCGGTATTCCCTTTTTGGTTATATGTTGTCAATACGAGATGCTTTGACAGGTGTATTGACGGTTGAGGCTGTGCAGTTACGGCTTGATGTATTCGGCAAAGTCTGTCAGTCTCATGTCGCCTTTGCGGTTTAAGGTGTCGTGCAGTGCAAAGGCTGCGGGCAGATAGTGGTGCAGATGACCTGTGGCAGACAGCTTGAGGTAGTCGCGAAGCAGTGGTTTGTAGTCAGGGTGCGCACAGTTTTCGATGATAAGATGTGCACGCTCCAACGGACCTTTGCCACGAAGGTCTGCCACGCCCTGCTCTGTTACTATCACGTTGACATCGTGCTCTGACGAGTCTTGATGGCTGACGAAGGGCACGATAGAGCTGATAAGCCCGCCTTTGGCGGTAGAAGGACAGGTAAAGATGCTGATATAAGCGTTGCGCTCAAAGTCGCCGCTGCCGCCGATACCGTTCATAATCTTGGTGCCGCAGATGTGGGTAGAGTTGGCGTTGCCATAGATGTCCACCTCAATGGCAGTGTTGATGGCTATCACGCCGAGCCGACGGATTACCTCAGGCGAGTTGGAAATTTCGCTCTGTCGCAAGGTCAGGTGGTCTTTGAAGTAGTCTATATGGTCATAAATCTGCTTCAGGCACTCGTTGCTCACGGTCAGAGAGCAAGCCGACGCATCCTTTACGCGGCCGTCGAGCATCATGCCCACTACGCTGTCTTGCAGCACCTCGGTGTAGATATTGAAGTCGGGCACGCTCTTGTCTTGTCCCAATGCTCCCAATATGGCATTGGCAGTGCTGCCCACACCGCTTTGCAGCGGTAGGAAAGAGGCTGGAATAACGCCACGCTTCATGTCATTGACCAGAAATTGTGCCACGTTATGGCCAATCTGGTCAGTGATGGGGTCTGATGATTTGAAGGCTCTTGCCTCGTCGGCAATGTTGCATTCTACCACGCCTGCCACCTTGTTGGCATCAATCTCCACGTAAGGTTTGCCTATACGGTCGTTGACATGCACGATAGGAATGGCCTCACGATAGGGTGGGTCCAATGGTTCGTACACATCGTGCAGGTGCTTGGCTTCAGGACTATGGAAGCTGTTGAGCTCCAGGATTACGTGTTTGGCCAGTCTGGCAATGGTAGGGCTGATGCCGCCGGCAGCGGTAAGGTATGCCTTGCAGGTGGTTTCGCCCTCTTCAATGTCACACACTTCCAGTATGGCCCAGTCTATATCGCCATAGAATCCGTAGCGGAGCTCTTGCGCCATGTGGCTCAGGTGAAGGTCGGTATAGGCTATCTCGCCCGCATTGACGTGCTTGCGGAAGTCGCTGTTGGTGGTGTATGGAGCTCTGAATTTAAGCGCCTGTGCATTGGAAAGGTCGCCGTCGGCACTCTGTCCGGTAGACGCTCCTGTAAACAGTCCTATCTTGAAGTCTCGTCCAGCGTTATGTTCAGTCTGCGCTATCTTGGCCAATTCTTTTGTTACAGCCTTGGCGGTGCCGGCTGGAGTGAAGCCACTGAGGCCTACATTGTCGCCATTCTTGATCATGGCTGCTGCCTCGGCAGCCGAAATGCGTGTGTATCCCATATTGTTATATAAGTTTTTAATAGTGAATAAATAAGGTCTCTTACAAAAGCAAACAGACCTTGTGCACAGGTGGGTTGCAGTAACATGCAATGTTGCACCATTGTAGGCTTGTTTGCAGTACATACTGTTGGCAAAGTTACAAAAAAAATGTTACTTTAATATTCTTTTATGGATAAAATGCTTTATCTTTGCAATAAGATAGACTGCGCCTCGGCAATCAGGAGTAAACTTCCTTGCGTTCGGCTTGCACTATCCATACACTTATTATCTTGCCCGTGGCAATGTACAGCGATTGGCAGCGGCTAAGAGCGGCTTCTTGCGGCAGCATGAGCTTTTGTTTGCACCGTGGCACTATGACAGAGAAAAGCAAGAGATTATGGAACAGAAACTTGTTATTTACAATACCCTTGACCGAAGGAAAGAACCTTTCGAGCCTATTCATGCCCCCAATGTGGGTATGTATGTATGTGGACCTACTGTTTATGGTGATCCGCACTTGGGACATGCGCGTCCTGCCATCACTTTCGACATCTTGTTCCGCTATTTGAAGCATTTGGGTTACAAGGTGCGCTATGTGCGCAACATTACTGATGTGGGACACTTGGAACACGATGCCGATGAAGGCGATGACAAAATAGAGAAGAAAGCACGCCTGGAGCAGCTGGAACCGATGGAGATAGCCCAGTATTATACTAACCGCTACCATGCTGCCATGGATGCTCTCAACGTGTTGCCGCCCAGCATAGAGCCGCATGCTACCGGTCATATCATAGAGCAGGAGGAACTGGTACAGCAGATACTTGACAACGGTTTTGCCTATGTCAGCAACGGCAGCGTGTATTTCGACATAGAGAAATACAACCAGAAGTACCATTACGGTATCCTTTCAGGCCGCAACTTGGAAGATGTAATCAATGCCAGCCGCCAGTTGGACGGTGTGGGCGAGAAGCGCAATCAGGCCGACTTCGCCCTTTGGAAGAAGGCACAGCCGGAGCACATCATGCGCTGGCCCAGTCCGTGGAGCGATGGCTTCCCGGGTTGGCACTGTGAGTGTACAGCCATGGGACGCAAGTATTTGGGCAACCATTTTGACATACATGGCGGTGGTATGGACCTTGTGTTCCCGCATCATGAGTGCGAGATAGCACAGGCAGTGGCATCACAGGGCGACCAGATGGTAAAATACTGGATGCACAACAATATGATTACCATCAACGGAAAGAAGATGGGCAAGTCTTTGGGCAACTTTATTACCTTGGAGCAGTTCTTCACCGGTTCACATCCAGCCCTTGAACAGGCCTATGGTCCTATGACAATCCGCTTCTTTATTCTGTCGGCTCACTATCGTGGAACCGTCGATTTCTCCAACGAGGCACTGCAAGCCAGCGAGAAAGGCCTTAACCGCTTGATGGATGGCATAGCCGACCTTGACCGCATACAGCCAGCCAAGGCTTCTGATGAGGCTACCGCACACTTTGTGGCAGCACTCCGGCAGAAGTGCTACGATGCCATGAACGACGACTTGCAGACACCTGTCGTTATCAGCAATCTGTTTGAAGCTTGCCATGTAATCAATACATTGGTAGACCATAAGGCTACCATCAGCGAGGCAGATTTGAAAGAACTGACAGATACCATGCGTCTGTTCTCGTTCGATTTGTTGGGCCTTCGCGATGACAAGGCTGCCAACAACGATGCACGCGAGGAGGCTTTTGGCAAAGTAGTGGATATGGTGTTGGAGCTGCGTGCCAAGGCTAAAGCCGACAAGGATTGGGCTACCAGCGACAAGATACGCGATGAGTTGAGCGCAGCCGGCTTTGAGGTAAAAGACACCAAAGACGGTTGCGTGTGGAAACTTAACAAGTAATACACTTGCTCTTTTGTTGCTGACAGCTTGTATTGAGTAAGCAACATAGATTTGACATAACTGTAAATACAGCGATAAAGACTTTCATGCCCGATGGGGTATGGAAGAGTCTTTATCGCTGTATTTGTTTTTTAAGGGGTAATGTTCTTCTTTTTCGTGTTCTATTTTGGCAAAAGCTGCAACAAGATAATGCGTTTTTTTTACCGCTTAAACCTTCATATTGCATCCTGCGCAGTATGAAGAAGGCTTTCAAACTCTGTGCTGGTTTTCGGGGGTTGGAAGGAAAACTTTTTTTTCTTAAATTTGTAACGTGGATATACTACATATAGGTTATCAGCCAAATTATTTGTAAATACAATAAAAACACAATAGTTATGAAGTATCAACCAGCAAAATTCTTTATGGTGCTTGTGGCACTGTGCATGGCTGTGCAGCCCCTTCGGGCAGAGCAAGTGAGTGATGCCGACTGGATTGCATTGCAGGCCATACAAGCCACACTCACCAAGAATGGATGTCCATTGCCGTGGAATTTTACCGTAAGAAAAGACCATGCCGACAATCTGAAGGGCGTAGTCATCAGAGACAATCATGTAGTGGAGCTCCATTTAGACAGCTGTGGGCTGAAAGGCGACATCCCTTGGACCGTATTTGGGCTGCCACAGCTGGAGCGGCTTGACCTTTCCAATAACCGACTTACTGGAGATGTGGCCAATGGATTGATGGTGGTGTTGGCCCAGAACAAGACAGCTACAGCCTATCTCAAGTCGCTGAACCTCTCAAACAACCGCTTGACGGGCAATGTGGGCAAGTTGGCATACTGCTGCAAGGCGCTGCAGGAACTCAATGTGTCGGGCAACTGCATTGCCGATGTGGCTCCTATGGTGAGCAAAAGCGTGGCTTTGGACATCAGCAAGCAGACCATTGACCGTGTGGTATCAATAGACTTGTCCAACCTGAACCCACAAGATCTGCTCACGCAGGTACCTACCGTAGTGGTGTATAACCACGAGAAGCAAATCTATGACCCGCAACTTACAGCTCTGGCCACGACTGCTGACCTGACAGATTTTGATATGGCAAAGCCTGAAACCTTTGCCATGATACTCTCGTATATCAACCAACAGTTGGGTGTAGCGGCATTGTCAAATCATAATGACTATCATGGCAGCAGTGGCGACATGCTGAATGTGATGCTGCTCAATACCGACAAGCAGCCTACAGGCACTACCTTTAAGATTAAACTCCAGTTTGCCGAGGGCGACGCTAACTTCGACGGCAAGATAAATGCGCTCGATTTGCAGACCATTATCTTGTGGGCGTTTGACAAATACAATACCTACCCGTTCAATTTTACGGCTGCCAACCGTGTCAATGATATGGTAATCAATGTGCAGGATGTAGTGGAAGAGGTCAATTTGCTGCTTTCTGCCAGTATGGGTACGGTTTCTTCAGCTCCAGCCAAAGCTGCTGTGGCTGCAGAAAGCAGTGCTGTTGCCACGGCACAGTTAAGCAGTAGCAATGGAAAATTGGTGCTTTCCACTCGTCAGCCAGTTGCAGCTATGGACGTATGGATAGATCATGCGCAGACATTGCAGCTCTCTGACGCCCTTAAAGCTCAGGGCTTGGCCTGTGCCTACAGTCAGGATGGGCAGCGCTTGCACGCTGTTGTCTATTCGCTTTTGGGCGCCTTGTTGCCTGTTGGCACAGTGGAGGTAGGACAACTGACGGGTAGTGAGCCAGCAGTTTTGTCGGCTACACTGGCAGATGAGGCTGCTCAGCCCCTCCCGGTGGCAGTACTTAAAGGTACAACAGGGCTGGAACCTGCCACCACAGCCCATGCTTCGGCTTCTTGGGCAGATGGCAAACTCATGATAACAGCTCACCCGCAAGCCACCACTCGGTGGACAGTAACTACGCTGACTGGTCAGACTGTGGCACATGGCACACTGTTGCCGGGCACACAAACCGTGGCTCAATTAGACCTGACGCATCAAGGTGTTTGCTTGGTTACGCTGAAAGCAGCGGGCAAGAAGCGAACACAGAAATTGCTGTTAGAGAGAAAGTAACCGATTGTTAGACAGAAATAAAAGAACGAACCCTATCTTATTATGAAACAGATACAAAGAAGCATGCTGCTGGTTGCACTGTTGTCGCTGCTGACACTGTGCATCCATGCACAAAACTCCAACCGGCTTTTTGTGCCCGACCTGTCGGGTGTCAAGTCTACTGCCATCACAGTGCCCGTCAATTTGAGCAATACCACTACCGATGTGGTGGCTTTACAGTTCAACATTACGTTGCCTGCTGAGGCACTGACCATTGACCCTGCATCAGTGTCGCTTACAGACCGTGCGGCAGATCACCAGATAGTGGCATCTTCTGTCAGTGCAGATACCTACAAAGTGATGGTCTATTCGCCTACCAACACGCCGCTGAAAGCCAACGCTGGGGCAGTGGTGCAGTTGAAAGGCACCATTACGGGCAGCATAGTTGCCGGCAATACCTATCCTGTTCAGCTCTCGGATGTGGTCATTAGCGATGCTAAAGGCCGCAATGTAATGACTGGTGTGGGTAATGGAACGGTGCAAGAAAAGCCCAGTGCCGACTTTACCGTGAGCGACATCAGCGTGTCTCCCGCTAAAATGCAGCCAGGCGACACGCTTACAGTGGCGTGGCGTGTCAACAACCAAGGTGCAGCGGCAGCCAAAGGAGGTTGGAGCGAGCGTCTTGTATTGGCAGACAAGCAAGGTCATGAGGTAAGTTTGGCAACCTTGTACAGCGACTCTCGGCAACTGGCTTCTGGCGGAGTGGCATTGCGGCAAGCCAAGATAGCCCTGCCAAAGCTATTGGGCATTGACGGCGATGTTAACCTGAAGATAGCTTTGGTGCCTAATGCCGATGCGGGAGAGGACCTCTCTTATCAGAGCAATAATATCTCGTCTACTGCCAATACCCCGTTAAACATAGGGCGAAAGCTCTATTTGCAGTTGCCCACCGCTGCTGTTGACGAAAGCAATCAAGCCGCGGTGCGCTGCCAATTGGGCCGCAGCGGCAGCTGGCTTCAAAACGAAACCTTTGCGTTGGTATTGAAACAAGGCGACAGCCGCTTGTCGGTGCCCGCCCAAGTAGCAATCCCTGCTGGGCAATCGAGTGCATATTTTTATGTCAATGTAGCCGACAACGACCAGTTTGATGCCGATTCAGTATTCGTAATAGAAGCTGCCGGCAACGGTTATACAGCCACTCAGGCTACCATGACCATAGCCGATGATGAGCAACTGCAGCTTAAACTGACCGCATCTGCTACCGAGATAACAGAGGGTGATACCTTCCAGCTGACAGTAGGCATTGTTCCTGCGCGCAGTTATCCCGTAACAGTAAACCTTACATCAGAACTTCCTGCACGTATTTCGTGTCCTTCCATGGTGGTAATACCTGCCGGTCAGTCGCAGCAAACGGTCAGTGTAACTGCTCTTGACAATGATGACATAGAGCTACAAACCACTGTCGCTTTCAAGGTTTCTGCCGAACATTGCCAGAGTAGCGAGTGCTTGGTGCTGCTGAAAGACAATGATATGCCTTCCATTGCCCTTTCGCTGACGCCAAAGTCGGTGAGTGAGGCGGCTGGTTCTGCCGCTGTCATGGGCTTGGTGAAGCGCAATGGCAATACAGACAGGAAGATAACAGTCAATCTGAGTGATGATGCCGATGACGCTATCTATTACTCTGCCAAGACATTGGTGCTGGAGAAAGGAGTCAATGAGGCACAATTCAGCATCGGTGTGGTAGACAAAGCCGAGGTAGACGGGCAGCGGGTAGTACGCATCAGTGCCGCTGTCTATGCCTCATCATGCAATTGTGCAGCACAAGGAGGGTCGGAAGGCTTTGTAACTGACTCCATAACCATACTTGACGATGACGGTCCTGCCCTCCAGTTGGTGGCTCCTAATGCTGTGATGTTAGAAGGAACAAAGGGCAATATCATCACTGTCAGCCGCAATACAGACACTGCCAAGGCTCTCGGTATAACGCTGTCGAGCAGCCAAGACGCCCAGCTTGCTTATAACCACAGTGTAGTAATACCCGCAGGACAGCGTTCTGTCAATGTGGAAGTGGAGGTAAAAGCCAACGAAGAGGCTGGAGACAACAGTATAGTAGCCTTTACTGCTACTGCCGATGGCTACACACAAGGCGCTTGTTGGGTACAAATCAGCGACCAGTCGCTGCCTGATGCCGTACTGTCTCGCCTTTCTGCCGACAAGAAAACTGCTGGAGCAGGAGACAAACTCACTGTTACGGCTGTGCTGAAGAACCAAGGCAACCAGCCTTTGCCAGCCATTACACCTGTCAATATCTATCTAAATCAAACGTTGATAGCTACTGCCTACACCCAAGAACCTTTGAAACAGAATGATTCTGTGGCACTGCAAAAGACCGTTAGCTTGCCAAACGCCACAGGAAAGCGTATTTTGCGTGCAGTAGTGAATGAGAAACAGACGGTAAAAGAACTGTTGTATGCCAACAATTCGTCGGCTAACGTAAGTATAGAATTGCAGCCTGCCTTTACGGCTACAGCCAAAACAAACAAGAAAACCTATGCACAAGGTGAAACGGTAACTGTCAACGGACAGCTCACAGGGCGATTTGAAGAGGGCGACAGCATTGAGGTGTATGTCATCAATGATGGTTTGCGCCAGACCGTTACGTCCTATACAGATGAAAAGGGCAACTTTGCTGCCACCTGGAAGCCTTACAATCGTCAGTGCGGACACTTCATTGTGGGCGCTTGTTTCCCCGGTGAAAACTTGCGCAAAGAGATGACCTCCTTTGATATTTATGGCTTGACATTGGGCGCAAACTATGCTTCTGAGGAACTGAACGTAGGTGAAACTGCAACAGGAAAGGTACTGCTGACCAATCCTGCAGCTCAGAAGCTGACCCAACTGAAGGTTACTCCGCAAACTACTGCCAAGAACATAACCTGGGCGGTGCCGCAAACCGTAGCGGGAGGCCAGAGCGTTGAGTTGACCTATACTGTTCTGGGAGATGCCGTAACAACAGGCAACGACTGGCTGAAGCAGCCAGTCCGGCTGACCACGGCAGAGGGAGTGGAAGCCAACTTTACCCTTTACTACTTTGTACATGCGCAGAAGGCTCTGCTTACCGTGGCGCAAACAGACATCAGCACCACGATGGCCAAAGGCAAGACCCGCGATTATCCGATTACGCTGACTAACAGTGGCAAGACTGCTACGGGCAAGATAACCGTCAGTGTACCTGATGCTGAATGGTTGACATGTGCTACACCTACTGACATGGCATCGCTGCAGCCTGGCGAACAGACCACGGTAGTGCTGCGCTTGACCCCTACCGACCGCCAGCAACTGAACAACATGGTAGGCGCAACAGTGGCCATGAACTGTGAAAACGGTGATGGCACATTGGTAAACCTGCGCGTTGAAACGGTATCTGAAGAGACCGGAACGTTGGTTATCGATGCTTGTGATGAATATACTTACAACACCAAGGAGCAACCTCATCTGCAAGGAGCCACCGTTACCGTGCAACATCCTGTTACAAAGCAGGTGGTTGCCACTGACAAAACACGGCAAGACGGCCGTTGCCAGTTTGTATTGCCGGAGGGATATTACTATGTTACCGTTACCGAACCTAAGCACACATCGTATGCGGGCACACTGATGGTAGATCCTGCACAGACCACCACCCAAGTGGTTAACCTCGGCTTGAACGGCATCAGTATAGACATGACCTACGAAAAGACCGAGATTGAAGATGAATATGAGATAGAAACCACCGTGAAGTATGAGACAAACGTACCCATACCTGTGGTGGAAACCAACATGCCTTCTCATGTTGAGACCGACAAGTTGGCTGAAGGTGAGTCGCTGCTGTTCAATGTCGTGCTGACCAATCGTGGCTTGATATCAGCCAAGAACACCCAGTTTGTGCTGCCGGAGATTCAAGACGACCTTACGTTTACGCTGCTTGCCGACAACGGTTTTGAACTGAAGCCACAGCAAAGCGTTACCATGCCCGTAAAGGTTACACGCATCAACCAAGCTGCCAAGACTGCTGTGAAGAAGGCCGCCAAGGCAGGTGGCAGCGGCTGTACGGTACATTCGTTTACCCTTTACGAGTCGGAGTGTGGTCCAGACAACCGCATTCATTCCTATGAGCGTACCTTTACTGTGCGCACTTGTAAGTCATCGCCCTCCAACCCCATTTCTCCAGGCAAGCCGGTCAACCCGGACAACGTTTCATTGCCATCTACTGGAGGCTGGACTGTTAAGGGCCCTACGGGCAGTCCCTCTACTCCAAGCAACAAAAAGACTGAAAGCAACAAGAAAAACTATGGCGAAATATTGGCGGACAAGTTTGAGTCATTTGTCTGCGACCCCTGTGTCAATAACTTTATGAAGGCAGGAGCCGATTGTGCCGGTTGGGATGATGACCATCCGGTGCAGTCAATCATAAAGAAAATACCTGTCATTGGCGATGCCTTGGGCTGTGGCTTCGACCTCTATAACTGTTCAAAGGAAAAAGGCGGACGCTGGTTCTCAAGATGTGGCGGCGATTTGTTCAGTTGTGCCATGCAAGCGTGCGAGGCCATTGGAGGAACATTAGCGGGTATAGGTACAGCCTACAAAGACCCTAAGCTCTTTGTAGGGGGAAAGCTTATGGAGGCTATATGCAAGATAGCAGGTAAAGGAAAAGAGTATGGAGATTGTGGAAACAAGCTGTTGACTGCCTGCAACGACTTGGACAACAACAAGAAAAATACCGCTCGGAGCACTGTTGCCAAGGCTGAATCAGCAGGCAACGGTTATCCGTCTTACATCACTCAGTTCCAAGACAAAATGCGCTATGTGCTGGATGGACGTAAAGCCATACACGATTATGTGCACGAACTGTTGGGCACTTACGACTTTGAAAATGCTGATTTGGCTGATATGTATCTGCTCTTGCAGAAGATTGGCGAGCAACCTGCCGACCAACTGATAGAGGCAAGTACCTTGGCGGTTTATAAACCAGAAAGCGTCAGCGACTCTACCTTTGCCGCCTTTATAGCCCGTATCAACAATACCATGCTCAGAGAGCAAGGCAAGGCGGTGACAGACACCAACTATATACACACTGACAGGATAGAAGGCTATCTGCAACGCATCAAGACTTGCAATGAGGTGGCAGACAACTATGGCTACAACAGTGTGGCAGACATGGTAGAAGATGCCTATACCCAGCTGCTTGTCGGCTATGAGGGTGCCGGCAATTCGGTATGTTCGTCTGTAACGTTGCAGCTCTCTCAGACTGCTACCATGACCCGTCAGGCTATCCGTGGCACGCTGACCGTGCTGAACGGACATGCTGCCAATGCGATGAAAGACGTGAAACTCAACCTCACCGTGTTTGACAAGGACGGAAACATTGCCGGTACAGACCTTATGCAAGTGGTGCCGGAGAGTCTGGAAGGCTTTGAAGGGCAACTTGACCTTACAGCAGGCTGGAGTCTGAAAGCCAATACCGAGGGCAAGGCTACTGTGCTGTTTATACCTACCAAGACGGCTGCCAAAACCGCAGAGACTCCTTATACCTTCAAAGGTTCTATCTCTTATGTAGACCCGTTTGCCGATCTGGAAGTGATGCGTGAGCTTACGCCCACCACATTGACAGTGAACCCGTCGCCCAATCTTGACCTCGACTACTTCATGCAGCGTGATATCTATGGCGACGACCCGTTGACCACTGATGTGGTAGAACCCAGCAAGACGGCAGAGTTTGCCCTTGTTGTCAACAATAAGGGTTACGGCGATGCCACCAATGTGCGCATGATAACCCGCCAGCCCGCTATTGTAGACAATGAAAAAGGTCTTGACGTGAAGTTCCAGATAGAGAGCAGCCAGCTGAATGGTGCAGATGCTACCTTGGCACTCAATGCAAACATCGCTACCGAATTTGGCAATATAGCCGCCCACAAGCAAGCTTACGCCCAGTGGTGGCTCAAGAGTTCGCTGTTAGGCCACTTTACCGCTTATGACGTGAAGACCACCCATGTAACCAGCTACGGCAATGAGAACCTGTCGTTGCTCGACCATGTGGCTATACATGAGCTGATACACGGCTTTACTGTGGCCAAGACCGACAGTCAGACAGTGCGTGGCTTCTTGGTAAATGATATAGCCGATGCTGCCGATTTGCCCGATATGGTCTATTTCAGCAACGGTACTGAGGAGCAGACTGTGCAGCAAGCTGCGGCTACCGACATGGCAGTTGACGGCGACAATCAGTACAAGCTTACCATTACACCTGCCGCTTCCGGTTGGCAGTATGGCGCTGTGGCAGATGTTACGGCAGGCAAGCAGGAGCTGATAGCTGTAAAGCGCATGAGCGATGGGGCGGAGCTGGCAGCCGACAACTTCTGGACTACCGACCGCACCCTGCGTGACGGACATAACCCTGTGTATGAAAACAAGTTGCACTTTATAGTCAATGCCGACCAGACAGAAACCTATCAGCTTACCTTTGCCCCGCGAGCTACGGTAGAACTCTGTGTAGACAGCATTGTGGGTGCACCGGAGGCAGGTAAACTTATGACTGCTCCGCTCCGGCAGCTCAAGGTGTTGTTCAACAAGCCTATTGTGGAACGCACCTTTACTGCGGATGCCATCCGGCTCAATTGCCAGGGCAAGCAGGTGGCTATCACGGGCATTGCTGTCAGCAAACAGACAGACAATGCTTACCTGATAGACCTTGGCGACGCAACATTGGCCAATGGCTACTATGTACTGACCGTGCAGACGCAGGGCATAACCGATGCTGAGGGCTACCAAGGCAGTCAAGGCAAGCAGACCGCATGGACCCAATATGCAGATGGCAAGGTGGCTGTAAGCGTGGCAATAGAGCCTGACCAATCCGGTACGGCTACACCTGCTACTGCCCGACAACCTTATGGCGAGGCAATAGCTTTTGCGGCACAAGCTGCCCGAGGCTATGAGTTTGCCTACTGGAAGCGTGGCGATGAAATATGCAGCCGCACGGCAACCTTCAGTTATACGCCTGTGGCAGATGAGGCATTTACCGTAGTGTTTATTCCTGTAAAGCACCATGTAACCGTCAGCTATGATGCTGCGGCAGGTACGGTAGGGGGCAGTCAGACAGGCATCTACGACCACCACACCACGCTGCAACTGACAGCTGAGGCAGCCCAAGGTTATGAGTTTGCCGGATGGACGGTCAACGGCAAGGCTGCGTCTGCCGAGGCTACCCTGCAATATACCGTAGACAGCGATGCAGAAATAGAGGCACGCTTCAACAAACTGAGTGATGTAACGCTGCACCTGAAGAGCGGCTGGAACTGGATAGCCCACAACGCCCAAACTCCTTTGGAGCCACAAGCACTGATACCAGAGGGTGCCGACCGGCTTGTGGCAGCCACTCAGCAGCTTGTCTATACTGAAGAAAAAGGATGGACAGGCAGCTTGGCAAACCTTACAGCCGACCAAATGTACAAGGTGCACATGCTTGCCGATGTTGAGGCTGCCGTTACAGGTCCTGAGGTAGATGCTGCCGAGTGGCAGACCGAACTGAAAGCCGGCGTCAACTGGGTGGGATATCCGTTGGACAAGACGCTCAAGCTACACCATGCTTTGGGCAATGTGCAGCCCGATAACGGCGACTATATGGTGGGGCAGCGTGGCTTTGCCACCTATCACAACGGCACATGGATAGCTACACTTACCACTTTGGTGCCGGGCGAGGGCTATCAGTATGGCACCCAAACGGGCAAGACGCTTAGCTATACGCAGCAAACTGCCACTACCGCTCCGCTGCATGCTGCCGATGTTGCCACAGCTTCGCCTTGGCAGGTAGACAGATATGCTTACCCGCAGGTAATGCCAGTGGTGGCGCAGTTGCAAGCCAATGGCATGGATGCTGATGCCAACCGCTATGTGATAGCCGCTTTCTGCGGTACCGAGTGCCGCGGTGTGGGTGCTGTGGCAGACGGCTTTGTGCTGATGAATGTGTACGGTACAGCGGGCGACAACATTACCTTCAAGGCTTATGCTGCCGACAACAGTCAGGAATATGAGGTAACACCGTCTGTCCAGTTGGAAAATACAATGCGCGGTTCTGCCGATAAGCCACTGCTGCTGAATGTCAACACGGCATCGGGCATCAGTGCGGTGAGCCTGTCATGGCGTGTATCTTCGCCTATGTATGAGCGTCTCTATGTGCATGGCTTCAATGCTCCTGTCAGTCTTCGCTTGACGGATACTGCCGGCGCCACAGTGCTCTGTCTTGGCAATGTAGGCGGAGAGAGTGGGGCAGACGTAAGCCGACTGGCTGATGGTGTGTACATCTTGACAGTAGAAGCCCAAGGGCGCACCTTGCGCACCAAGGTTGTCAAACGCCACAGATAACAAATGTGACCATCGTATATACACTTGTTAAAGCACGAAGAAAGCCCGGTTGCCTACATGGGCAACCGGGCTTTCTTCGCATGTTGGCATATTGTTGGCAGGGCGCTTGCCAACAGCTGTTTTCCAACAGCGGTGCAATCGCCTTGCAAGAGCATGGCAATTGCTTGCTGATAACGGTGCAATCGGCTGCCGATTGCACCGCTTTTGCAACCCGATTGCAGTGCTTTTGAAAAAGATGAACAGAAAGAAAGGCTTTTCAAAGCGCTTTTGGCGTGGCAGTACAAGATAAGTTAAAAAGCAGTTTTGATTTTGTTTTTCAAGTTATTTGCCGTAATTTTGCACGCTATTTAGTATTTAATAAGGTAATCATATAAAAATATACATAGAAACATGGCATATTTGTTTTCATCAGAATCAGTGTCGGAAGGTCATCCAGACAAGGTGGCTGACCAGATATCCGACGCTATCCTTGACCAGTTTTTGGCTTACGACGACAAGGCACGTGTGGCAGTTGAGACCCTCGTTACTACCGGCCAGGTAATCATAGCCGGTGAGGTAAGCAGTTCAGAATATATCGACTTGCAGACCATAGCCCGCCGAACCATCAAGCGCATAGGCTATACCAAGTCAGAATATCAGTTTGACGGCGACTCTTGCGGTATATTCAATGCCATTCATGAGCAGAGCGACGACATACACCGTGGCGTGGACAACGGCACAGAAGAAGACCAAGGTGCAGGCGACCAAGGCATGATGTTCGGTTACGCTTGCAACGAGACAGAGAATTATATGCCTGTAACGCTTGACTTGGCACACCTGCTGGTGCGCACCTTGGCAGACATCCGCCGCGAAGGAAAGGTAATGACCTATCTGCGCCCAGACTCAAAGAGCCAGGTAACTGTGGAGTATAACGACAACGGCGAGCCACAGCGCATAGACACCATTGTGGTAAGTACGCAGCACGACGAGTTTGACTCAGACGACAAGCGCATGCTCAACAAGATTAAAGACGATGTAATCAATATACTCGTGCCGCGTGTAAAGGCACAGATACACAGCGAGAAAGTGCTGGCACTGTTTAACGACAACATCAAGTATCTGGTTAATCCTACCGGCAAGTTTGTTATCGGCGGCCCTCATGGCGACACTGGCTTGACAGGCCGTAAGATAATCGTGGATACCTATGGCGGCAAGGGCGCACATGGCGGTGGTGCTTTCTCGGGCAAAGACTCCAGCAAGGTAGACCGCTCGGCTGCTTATGCAGCCCGCCATATAGCCAAGAACATGGTAGCCGCCGGTGTGGCAGACGAGATGCTGGTGCAGATTAGCTATGCCATCGGTGTGGCTCGTCCGGTAAGCATCTGCGTAAATACCTACGGCAAAAGCCATGTCAACATGACCGACGGTGAGATAGCCCAGCACATCCAGAAGATGTTTGACCTCAGGCCAAAAGCCATTGAGCAGACTCTGAAGCTGCGTCAGCCTATGTTCAGCGAGACAGCAGCCTATGGCCACATGGGCCGCAAGTGTGAGGTGGTGAAGAAGACCTTCAGCAGCCGTTATCACGACACCAAGACCATAGACGTGGAGCTGTTCACTTGGGAAAAGCTTGACAAAGTAGACGATATCAAGCGCGAATTTGGAATCTAAAAATACATATAACAAGCATACCGTGAAGCAGCTGCAGGGCATACTGTAGCTGCTTCAGTTGCAAATAGAAAGCATCTGAAGCATGATTTTACATCAGACAGACTCAACAGCCGTAGCCGAACCTACAGAACAGGTAGGCCCTATCAAGGCCGAACGCCACGAAACAGAGCCGCACCACCCCTATCAGGTGTTGCGCAAATTGCCCGCCAACGCTACGCCGGCGCAGCAAGACTCGGCCATACAAGCCGTGTTTCATGTAGAGAACACCCACCTCAGCACACGGCCCGACACACTCCATCTGCCGGGACACGACAAAGGCAAGAGCGTGAAAGATGTAAGTCTGCCTCAATACTACCGCGAAAACTTCTTCTCCAACGACCCCTACTATCATCCGGAGCTGGATGGAGGGCGCGTAGGTGTGGCAGGCGACCCTATGCCTTACACCATTCGCGGCGACAATACCATTACGGGCTTGCTCTTGGGGTGCTTTATACTGGCACTGATATCTTTCTCCAAGTCGAGACGCTTTATCGTGCGGCAGGCCAAGAACTTCTTTTATGAGCCCAGTTCGCTCACCACTGAAGTGGCAGAAACATCCAATGAGCTGCGCTTCCAACTGTTCCTTGTATTGCAGACCAGCCTGCTGCTCTCGATCATATCATTCCTGTACACCCAAGATTGTGTGGCAGACACCTTTATACTCTCCTCACAATATCAGCTGATAGCCATCTTCTTTGGCGTATTTACAGGTTACTTTACCCTGCGGGCACTGCTCTATTGGATGGTCAACAATGTGTTCTTCGGCCGTAAGCGCAGCTGGCAGTGGCTCAAGCATTTACTCTTTATTACCTCCATGGAAGGCGTGGCACTGTTTCCATTGGTAATGCTGCAGTCTTATTTCGACCTCTCTGTGCAAAATGCTGTCATTTATGTTGCCACGGTAATAATAGTGGTTAAAATACTGCTGCTGTATAAGTGTTTTGTCGTGTTTTTCAGGCAAACCGCCTTTTTTCTGCAAATAATTTTGTACTTTTGTGCCCTTGAAATCATGCCGATGCTCTCGGTGTGGGGAATATTGACAATAATAGTTGACTATTTAAAAATAAAATTTTAGGAAATTTACTGATGGTAAAGAAGATATTGGTATCGCAACCAAAGCCAAGTAGCGACAAATCGCCTTATTATGAAATGGAAAAAGAATATGGCGTAGAACTGATTTTTCGCCCATTTATCAAGGTAGAAGGAATCTCGTCAAAAGAGTTCCGCCAGCAGAAACTAAGCATTATGAACTTCACCGCTGTGGTCTTCACCTCTCGTCATGCCATAGACAACTATTTTAAACTGGCAGCTGAGATGCGTATAGAGATACCTGAGACAATGAAATACTTCTGCGTTACCGAGACAATAGCCCTTTATATACAGAAGTATGTGCAGTATCGCAAGCGTAAGGTGTTCTTTGGCAAGACCGGCAAGATAGACGACTTGCTGCCCACTATGATCAAACACAAGGCAGAAAAGTATCTTGTGCCACTGAGCGATGTACATGATGACAGCGTAAAGAAGCTGTTGGATGCAAAAAAACTCAACCATACAGAGTGCGTGATGTATCGCACTGTAAGCAACAACTTTACCGAAGAAGAGGTTAAAAACTTTGATTACGACATGTGCATCTTCTTCAGCCCTTCAGGCATCAGTGCCTTTACCAACACCTTTGGCGACACCATGAACGACAAGGTAGTGGTAGGTACCTTTGGCCCTGCTACCGCCAAGGCAGCACATGATGCAGGCTTGAAAGTGGCATTGGAGGCTCCTACCAAAGAGCATCCGTCCATGACAAGCGCATTACACGATTATCTTGAACAGAATCAATAATACTTTATGTCAGCATCCGCAGCACATACATTTGGCAAGAAAGAGCGGATCTGCAGCCGAAAACTGATAGACAAGCTCTTTAATGAGGGTGGCAGCCGAGCTATGGCAGCCTTCCCGGTAAGACTTGTGTATACCCGTTGCCCGCGGGAAGCGGGGCAACCCGCTGTACAGATGCTGGTAAGCGTGCCCAAGAAGTGCTTCAAGCGGGCTGTAAAGCGCAACCGCGTGAAGCGCCAAGTGCGTGAGGCATTCCGCCTGAACAAGCAAATTGTCTACAACAGTCTGCCTGCCGACAGCGACACCACGCTGCTGTTGGCATTTATATGGATAGACAACCAACTCTATGATACCGCTGTTGTAGAGCAGAAAGTGGTCAACCTCATGCAGCGCTTGGCTGAAAAGGCAATGCGGCAAGGGCAGCATCGCCTTTCTGCCGCCCACCAACAGGGCAGCTGGCAAGGCGATACTCAAAGCCCATTGGCAAGCGTTCATGCAGCAGATGCTGCACCTTTAGCAGACAAGGTTATGGATGCTGCCGACAGCAGCACCGTGGCAGACCCCTCCAACCCATAATGCAGCAAACCTATGGTAAAGCGATGGTTAGCCCTATTGTCTAAGGTGTTGGTGTGGTTGCTGTGTCTGCCCATTTTGTTTTACCAACGGTGCATATCGCCTTTTACGCCACCATCGTGCCGGTTTACGCCCACCTGCTCGGAATATGCACGGCAAGCCCTGCGCAAGCACGGTCCCGTTAAGGGTTTGGCACTGGCCATTTGGCGCATACTAAGGTGCAACCCCTGGGGCGGAAGCGGTTACGACCCTGTGCCGTAGCAATACGATTGTTGGCAGACAATACCCTGTTGGCAGGTAGAGCTTTCTCTGGTGGCAGACAGATGCATCTCCTCTTGTAGGACACTTTTTATTCTCTTGCCGATAGGCAGCTATCGGTCTGTACTCCAGTTTTACCTTACATTACCGTTGAAAACAATCCTGTTACTCAGATAACTTACTAAATAAAAATACAAAACAATGGCAAAAAACTTTGTTGAAGAACTCAAATGGCGCGGCATGTTGGCACAAATCATGCCTGGCACTGAGGAACTTTTGCAGAAAGAACAGGTAACTGCCTACTTAGGCACTGACCCTACTGCTGACTCATTGCATATAGGCCACTTGTGCGGAGTGATGATGTTGCGCCACTTCCAGCGCTGTGGCCACAAGCCGTTGGCACTCGTTGGCGGTGCTACCGGTATGATTGGCGACCCCTCAGGCAAGAGTCTTGAGCGCAATCTCTTGGACGAAGAGACACTCAGACACAACCAGGAGTGCATCAAGAAGCAGCTCGCCAAGTTCCTTGACTTTGAGAGCGATGCCCCTAACAAGGCAGAATTGGTCAACAACTACGACTGGATGAAAGACATGAGCTTCCTTCGCTTTGCACGTGAAGTGGGCAAGCACATCACTGTTAACTACATGATGGCAAAGGAGAGTGTACAACAGCGCTTGAACGGTGAGGCCCGCGACGGATTGTCTTTCACCGAGTTTACTTATCAGTTGCTGCAAGGCTACGACTTCTTGCACCTCTATCAGGCCAAAGGTTGCAAGCTTCAGATGGGCGGAAACGACCAATGGGGCAACATGACCACAGGTACAGAGCTTATTCGCCGTACCTTAGGAGGCGAGGCTACCGCCTTTGCACTTACCTGTCCGCTTATCACCAAGGCCGATGGCAAAAAGTTTGGAAAGACCGAGAGCGGCAATATCTGGCTCGATCCAAAGCGTACTTCGCCTTATAAGTTCTACCAGTTCTGGCTCAACGTGAGCGATAACGATGCAGAACGCTATATCAAAATCTTCACAAGTCTTGACAAAGAGACCATCGATGCACTGATAGAAGAGCACCGCCAAGACCCGGGACGCCGCACATTGCAGCGCCGTTTGGCAGAGGAAGTAACCGTAATGGTTCACTCTCGTGAGGCTTATGACATGGCAGTAGAGGCTTCCAACATACTGTTTGGCAAGTCAACCAAAGACAGTCTGCTGAAACTTGACGAGCAAACATTCCTCGATATCTTTGAAGGTGTGCCTCATTTTGAGGTGGAAAAGGACAAAATAGGCCAGCCGGCAGTAGAGCTCTTCACACAAGATGCGGCCATCTTTGCCAGCAAAGGCGAAATGCGCAAGCTGGTACAAGGCGGTGGCGTATCGCTCAATAAAGAGAAATTGTCAGCTTTTGACCGTCCTGTTACTGCTGAAGACCTTATTGACGGCAAGTATCTTTTGGTGCAACGCGGTAAGAAAAACTATTATCTTGTTTCTGTAAAGTAACGGAAACAAGTTGTTGCTTCACTGACAAATAGGTGCTCGGAATTAACTGAATGATAAAAGTTGATATGTAAATGGGCTTCGAACTCCTGCTTACATCTTGCTAAAGTGAGCGAAAAAGTCTTGTGAAAGCAATGGAAATATCATCATGAAAGCCTCTGTGTGGCTTGTGCTTTTTACCTAACGGCACAACTGCACAGAGGCTTTTGTCATGCAAGAAAACCGCAGGATAAAAGTGATGACAGTGCAACTGAAAAGCCGTATTATAGCCACTCGTTTATGGTAGCAAAGCAGTCTTGTAGCGATAATAAAGTCTTTAAATCCCCGGTTTTATGCACTTTAATACCCCGTAAATGCACTTTTTTAGGTAAAAACAGCGAAATTGTTGCAAGAAAATTTGGTAGACACCCCAAAATAGCTTACCTTTGCACTCGCAATTGTCCTATGGTGTAATGGTAGCACTACAGTTTTTGGTTCTGTCAGTGGTGGTTCGAGTCCGCCTGGGACAACCTTTTTAATTTGGTTCAGCATCGTATCGCGAGGTACGATGCTTTTTTATTTGTCATTGATTGGTGCGCTATTGATTATTGATTGATGTGCCATTTATCATTAATTGATATGCTATTTTTCATTAATTCCATATTTTTTGTGAATTTATTTTTTGCGATTAAAGTGTATTTGTTGTATCTTTGTTGGCAGAATGGCACTGCAATTATAATGCAATCAGTACGATAAGTAGCGACAGACAGCATAAAGAATACAGCTGATTGATGCGTTAAATCAAGATATTAGCAATGAAAACAAATTACGAAATACGCTATGCGGCTCATCCGGAAGATGCCAAACATTATGATACGGCACGTCTTCGCCGCGACTTTTTGATAGAAACTCTTTTTGTAGACGATGAAGTGAATATGGTATACTCTATGTATGACCGTATGATTGTGGGTGGTGCAGCTCCTGTCAACGAGGCTTTGCCATTGGAAGCGATAGACCCTTTGAAGGCCGATTACTTCACCACACGTCGCGAGTTGGGCATATTCAATGTAGGCGAAGGTGAAGGTGAGGTGCATGTAGGTACCGAAGTGTACACCTTAAACTATAAAGAGGCTTTGTATGTAGGCCGTGGCGACCGTGAGATAGTGTTCGTAAGCAAAGACAAGAGCCACCCTGCCAAATTCTATTTCAACAGCACTACGGCTCATTGCGCTTATCCATCGTGCAAGATTACACGCCAAGACGCATTGGTAGCCCACATGGGTTCGCTTGAGATGAGCAACGAGCGAGACATCAACAAGATGGTTGTGTCGCAGGTGTTGCCTACTTGTCAGCTCCAGATGGGCATGACTGAGCTGGCACCAGGTAGCGTATGGAACACGATGCCCGCTCATATTCACAGCCGAAGAATGGAGGCTTACTTCTATTTTGAACTGCCCGAAGACCAAGCAGTGTGCCATTTTATGGGCCAACCACAGGAAACTCGCCATCTATGGATGCGCGGAAACCAAGCTGTTCTCTCGCCGGAATGGAGCATACACTCTGCCGCTGCCACTCATAATTATACCTTTATCTGGGGCATGGGCGGTGAAAACCTTGACTATGGCGACCAGGATTTCTTTAAGATTACAGACTTGAAATAGTGCTGTTTGGCTCTTTTTGCAAGGCAAACGGCATGGAATGTACGTATCAGGGCTTGTAAAAGCGTATAGTAATTGACTGCTAAAGTGTTGCAGCTATTGGCCAAAGCATACATAATAGCGTGCTGAAGTCTATGCGTTTGCTTACAAAATACGATATATTTTTTAATTAAATACTTAAACAATGGATACATTTTCAAAGAATTTCTCACTCGAAGGAAAAGTAGCTCTCGTTACAGGTGCGGCTTATGGCATAGGTTTTGCCATTGCAGAAGCTTACGCTAAAGCAGGTGCCAAGATAGCTTTCAACTGCCGTTCTCAGCATCATATGGACCAAGCTTTGGCCGACTATAAGGCTAAAGGCATAGAGGCTAAAGGCTATATCTGCGATGTTACCAAAGAGGAGGATGTAAAGAAGATGGTAGCTGACATTGAAAAGGAGTTGGGTACTATCGATATATTGGTTAATAACGCTGGTATCATCAAGCGTATTCCTATGGACGAGATGTCTGTTGAAGACTTCCGTCAGGTGATAGATATCGACCTGAACGCTCCTTTCATTGTGTCAAAGGCTGTAATACCTGGCATGAAGAAGAAGGGTCATGGCAAAATCATCAACATTTGCTCTATGATGAGTGAGTTAGGACGTGAAACTGTGTCTGCATACGCTGCTGCCAAGGGTGGCTTGAAGATGCTTACCCGCAACATCTGCTCTGAGTTTGGCGAGTATAACATACAGTGTAACGGTATCGGTCCGGGCTATATAGCTACCCCTCAGACTGCTCCGCTGCGCGAGCGTCAGGCTGACGGCAGCCGTCATCCATTCGACAGCTTTATCATTTCCAAGACTCCAGCTGCCCGTTGGGGCACTCCTGAGGACTTGATGGGTCCTGCTGTGTTCTTGGCTTCTGATGCTTCAGACTTCGTAAACGGTCATGTGCTCTATGTAGATGGCGGTATCTTGGCTTACATTGGTAAGCAACCTAAGTAAAATTTAAATGATTTATATGGGCGTTGACATTTGTTTTTGCTTGAGAAAGCAAGGCTGTGTGTCAACGCCTCTTTACTTTTTATACAGGTGAAAGGGTGCAAGAAGCTCTTCACCTCTTGTGTGTTTTCAAGGTGAAAAATAGAAAGGCCCTGTTGTAAAGGTAGTTTTGCTTTTGCAACAGTGTTGACTTTTAGGGACAATAAGGTTTATATCAGTTGATGACATGGCTCATTTGTTAATAGTAGAAGATGATGTAACGTATGCCACCATGATGCAAACGTGGCTCAGGAAGAAGGGTTTTACAGTGGATAAGGTGAGCAATGTGGCTGCTGCTGCCAAGCTGTTGTTGGCAGACAGCAATGTAGATTTGGTGTTGTCAGACCTGCGTTTGCCCGACCATGACGGCTTATTCCTGTTGAATTGGATGCGCAAGCGGCAGATGTTGGTACCTTTTATCGTGATGACCAGCTATGCCGAGGTGCAGAATGCGGTGTTAGCCATGAAGTCGGGTGCCAGCGATTATATAGCGAAACCTGTACAACCAGATATTCTGTTGCAGAAGATAAACGATGCGTTGCAGTCGGGTGCAGCCGGTACGGCAGCCTTTTCGGCAGCCGAAAAGGCTGCCACAGCTTCTGTTTCTGCTGCCAAGCAAAGCTCTTCGGGTACGACTTCTGCTGCCACAGCTTCCGCTTCATCCCCCGCTACGGCTGCTTCTGCTTCCGACGAGGAGGCTGTTCCTCGCTATATAGAGGGCAACAGCGAGGCTTCCCGACGTCTTTATGACTATGTATCGTTAGTGGCTCCCACGCCGATGTCGGTGCTTATCTTGGGCAATAGCGGTACAGGCAAGGAGTATGTAGCGCGCCGTATCCACCAGTTGAGTGCCCGTTCGGGCGGTCCTTTCTATGCTCTTGATTGTGGTGCAATACCCAAAGATGTGGCAGCATCAGAGTTTTTCGGCTATCGCAAGGGTGCTTTTACGGGTGCCGTGACCGACAAGAAAGGTGCTTTTGAGCTGGCTTCGGGCGGCACCTTGTTTCTTGACGAGGTGGGCAATCTTAGCTATGATGTGCAGGTGCAGCTGCTCCGTGCGTTGCAGGAGCGCAGGATACGCCCAGTGGGCGGTGCTGACGAGATAGAGGTAGATATCCGTTTGGTGTGTGCCACGAACGGTAATTTGGCCCAGTTGGCAGCAGAAGGCAAGTTTAGAGAAGACCTTTACCACCGTATCAACGAGTTTACCATTTATATGCCAGCCTTGAAAGACCGTGGTTCAGACCTTTTCTTGTTTGCCAATTTATTTGTAAAGCAGGCCAATGCCGAGCTTCAGCGCCATGTGGAAGGCTTTGACGAGAAAGCCACAGAACTGTTGGCGCGCTATGATTGGCCTGGCAATCTGCGCGAATTGAACAATGTTGTCAAGCGTGCCACGCTGTTGGCGCGGGGGCGTTATATAGGTGTAGACGAGCTTTCGCAGTCTATTGTGCCTGTCAGGCAGCAGCCTTTGGCCCTTCATGACGAGGAGTCGGAGCGCCAGCGCATAGAAGATGCCTTGCGTGCTGCGGGCGGCAACAAGAGCAAAGCGGCACGCCTGTTGGGCGTTGACCGCAAGACATTGTATAACAAGTTACAGAAATACGGCCTCTAAGCAGAGCGGTCGTATTTTTGTTTTCAGCAGGGTTAATAACCGGTTTCATGCTTTGATGGAACGGTATTCTACACCCGGACAGACTACATTCCACACTTTGCAGAATGGCATTCCACACTTTATTGTGGAATAATTCCACACTTGTTCCACAGTTTCCACATATTCCATAATTTTTGGCACGCATGCTAAAGTACTGATATACAGAGTTTTAACTGTTTGATGGTAAGCTTGGCACGGTGGTTGCAATATAGATAAGCGAAAAGAACAACAAAAATTATTAATCAATTAAATACATAGAATTATGAAAAAGTTAGTTTTCGCTGCAGTAGCAGTCATCGCAATGGTTTCAGTAGGCAACGTTTTTGCAGGTCAAGCAACAGTAGAAAGCAACGCTCGCATCATAGCAGCTGACACAGTAGACACTGTTTCTACACCAGCTTCAACCACAGAGACTCCATCAACATCAACGGAGACTCCTTCAACATCAACGGAGACTCCTTCAACATCAGCAGAGACTCCATCAACATCAACAGAGACTCCTTCAACATCAACAGATGCTCCTTCAACATCAACAGATGCTCCTGCAAGCAATGCAGATGCTCCTGCATCAACAAACGCACCTGCAACAGCAGAATAAGAGGAGTTTGAGAGACCTTTAGAAATGTGTTGAAAGCAGGCGGTTTCAAAACAGACAGATTTTGAGCCCCTGCTTCATTCACCCTCTCTTGCCAGTGATGGTAACTTGCGTTGGGGTGATACACATTTCAAGTACAAAATATTTAATTTTTAAAACGCATATTTTATCAGACATACGCATATATAGAAGACAGCCCGCGAGGGTGGAGAAGTAAAGTTAATAGGTATTAAGTAAAGTTTTATCGTCATTCGTATTTATGTTGAAAGCAAAATACAATGATTGATAAATGCATACAATGATTAGAAAATAGGGTTCTGTATTTTTTTTAAAGTTTAGATTGTATATTAGGTGATGAGGCCTCATGAGCTGTTAAAAAGCTTGTGAGGTTTCTCGTTTTCAGTGCGGTGTGCAATCAAAAATCATGACAAACAAAATTTGCCAAATAGCTCTTTATTATGGTTTGCAATGGGGTGGCGGCTCGTCTTTTGGTCTCTTTTTGGGTAGAAAAGCATTGCTTTTGGATAGAAAACCATGCTTTTACGCCTTGTAACCCTATGATTTATTGGGTGAAAACACCCTGTTTGCACTGCAAGAACAGTGCTTTTACGGGCTAAAAGCACTGCTATGGGTGGGCAAAAGCACCGTTGTTGGCGGTCAACAAGTTGTCAATAGTGTGCATAAACCGTATAATTCGTTGAATACCAACATGTTGTATGTTTAATGAAATAGCTTCCTTTTTTGCCGTCAACAGCCTTTTCCGTGAGAGCGAGGGCAGTTTTGAGGCTTTAAACTGTCTTGGCTTGTAAAGGAAAGAGAAAGTGTGCAATGCCCTGTTTCTTAAAAATAAAGACAGTAAATTTTGACTGACTATGAAAAATAGCTATCTTAGCATTCTGAAAACAGATGATTCAGTATAACACATAAGCAGAAGTAAAGATATGAAATCGACCATTCCTGTAAAAGTAGGGGTAGGCTATGTATTGGTGTCTGCCGTTTTGGTAGTGGCTATATGGCTTATTTGCGGCAACACGCAAGAGCTGACGCGCATCAAGACGGCCGAGACTGAGTTTTCCAACCGTCGCGATATGGTAGACAGTTTGGTGTTTACCTTCTTGCAAGCCGGCAACAGTGAGCGTGCCGTCTTTTCGGGTAAGGCAGACCAATGGGACGAGTTTGACCGTGCCATGCGCCAGACTGCCCAGCTTGCCGACTCGCTCAAGCACCAGATATCAGACCCTGTCATGCAGCATAAGCTCGACACGTTGCGCCGCTTGGTCATGCGGCGGCGAGCCAACACTTTAGCTTTGATGGCCACTTTGGCACAGAACTCTACGGATGCTTACTACAAGCAGAAGGTGAAAAGCCTGCAACAGGGTAAAGACTCGGTGCTGGTGCATCCTGTGGAAACCAATGTGAAAGAGAATGATGAGGTGGTGTACGATGTGGTGCAGACGCGTAAAGGCTTCTTCTCGCGTCTGGCTGATGCCTTCAGGCGGCAGCGTAAAGACACCGTGAGCATCCGCCGCAGCAGTGCAAAGGCGGTGGCAGACTCTGTCAGCAAGACTATCGACGTGGCGCATACCGTGGCAAGCGTGCTCGACGACATACGCCAGCAGCAAGCCCGCATGCAGCAACGCCAGCGCCGGCAGCAAGCCAACACCAGCCAGCAGCAGCTGTTGGAGAGCGTGCGCTTGGTGTCTCGTATTGAGCAATTGCTTGAAGACCTTCGCACAGATGAGCACCAATGGCTGCAACAAGCCTTTGACCACGATATAGAGGCACGCCGGCAACTGATGATAGAGTTGGTGCTGATGGCGGTAGTATCGTTGTTGGCATCGGGCATTCTGTTGCTTTTTGTGTGGCGCGACACTCATCGCGAGGCGCTGCAACGCCAGTATCTGGCAGAAGCCAAGGATGAAACCGAACGTGTGATGAACCAGCGCGAGCGCCTGTTGCTTACCATTACCCACGACATCAAAGCCCCTGTGGCATCCATATCGGGCTTTATAGAGCTGCTGTCGGAGCGCATGACCGATGCCAAGGCGCAAGACTATCTGCACAGCATACACGCTTCTGCCACCCATCTGCTGCAACTGGTCAGCTCGCTGCTTGACTATCACCAGTTGGAGAGTGGCAAAGCCAGTGTGCATACCGCCGAGTTTAGCCCGCAGCGGGTGGTGGCACAGTCGGTAGAAGCCCTGCAACCACAAGCCCGCCACAAGGGACTTTCCCTTGCGTTTCATGCCGATGGCATGACGCATAGCCTCTATCGGGGCGATGCGTTCCGCCTGAAACAGATAGTGGACAATCTGGTGGGCAATGCGCTTAAATACACCGCAGAGGGCAAGATAGAGGTCATGCTATCCTTGCAGGTCAATGGTTTCAGACTGACAGTGGCAGACACAGGCTGCGGCATGACACCGGATGAGTGCCGGCGCGTGTTCCAAGCCTTTACGCGTCTGCCCCAAGCACAAGGCATAGAGGGCGTAGGCTTGGGGCTGTCCATCACCCATGAGCTGGTAAACCTGCTGCATGGCACAATCCATGTACATTCTGTCAAGGGCAAAGGCACACAGTTTGTAGTAGTGCTTCCTTGTCCGTCAACGGGTCAGCGCGTGGCAGTGGAAACCGATACCTGCGTTGCCGCTCCACAGGCAGACAGCCATGAGGTGCCACAGTTGGCTTGCCACGATGAGATAAGGCTGATGGCGGTAGACGACAATGCCCTTCAACTGCAACTGCTCACAGAGATGCTGCTGCGTATTTCTGGCGGACAGCTGCACCTGAAGACCTATACAGATGTGGAAGAAGCCAAGAAACACTATGATGCAACGCCTCCACAGCTTTTCTTTATCGATTTGGAGATGCCCCGGCAGAGCGGACTCAGCTTTATGAAAAGCTTGCAGCGGCATGACCATTGCCACTTGGTGGCCATGACAGCCCATGATGCGGGCATGGCAAGCAGCTTGATAGCCGAAGGCTTTGACGCCTGTCTGTTCAAGCCGTTTGACCTGCGCCAGTTGGCCACTTTGGTCAGTGGTTTGCTGCATGTGCCCCTTCAAACAGTGCCGCCACAGCCCAAGCGGCATGCAGCTTCTGCCGTGTCGCCTGCCCGCCGGTGGCTACAACCCCTGTTGGCCTTTGCCGATGGCGACGCTGCGGCAGAGCAAGCCATTCTCGGCAGCTTCTTTACTGAGCTGGATGCCTATGTAGCGGCACTGCGGGATGCTGCCCGCACCGACGACACTGACGCCATGCGCCGCATTGCCCACAAGGCTATGCCTGTGCTCAAGCAGATAGGTTCGCCGGCGGTGGCAGTGTTGCAGGCTCTTACCGCTGCCCATATCCATAAGCTGACGCCCCCCCAGCGTCAGGCTTTCTGCCAAAAAGCCATGGAAGAAATAGCCCGGCTGCAAGCCTTGAAACCGCAGGTAGACGAGGAGTATGGCAACGTCAATAAAGCTTAACACACAGCATGATTGAAGGCAGGAAAGCAGGTGTTTTGGCCAAGTTTAGCTATCTTTGCAGCATGATACATTGTTTTAAGTTCTATTTATTATTGCTCACAGCCTGCTTGGCCATGGCTTGTCAAGCCCATACACCACGTTCGCAGGTAACCACCAAAGCTGCTGCACGGCACGATACCGCCACTGCTGCACGCACAGTAGCCTTCACTGCTGAGCAGAAGCAGCTCCAGCAGTGGCAGGCGGGCACCACTGTGAGTCTCAAGAGCGTTGAAGCGTATGGCTTGCAGCGCTGTTTCATGGCAGAGAAGATAAGCAATCGTGTGTTTGCCCGCATGCAGGGCCGCTCCTACAAGAGCTATTGCACCGTGCCACGCAGCGCATTGCGCTATGTCAAGGTGTTGCACTATAACCTCAAGGGCGACATCTGTCTGGGCGAATTGGTGGGCCATCAGAGCATCAGTGCCGACTTGGTGGCTATCTTCAAGCAACTTTTTGAAGCGCATTACCCCATTGAGCGCATGGTATTGATAGACAATTACGGAGCAGACGACGAGCTGTCTATGAACCACAACAATACATCATGTTTCAACTTCCGCTATGTGGAAGGCACCAAAGTGCTCTCCAACCACAGTCAGGGCAAGGCTATCGACATCAATCCACTGTACAATCCGATGGTGAGAAAGCGCAAAGACGGCACGCTCTTTGTAAGTCCGGCAGCAGGAAAACCCTATGCCAAGCGTACCAAGCACTTTAAGTATAAGATAGATACAGCAGACCTTTGCTACCAGCTCTTTACGTGTCACGGATTCAAATGGGGCGGCAGTTGGCGTCATACCAAGGATTACCAGCACTTTGAAAAGCAGTAAGCGAGAGGAAAAGAACTGGTACTCCCCCTCGACAACAGCGGTGAAGGTGAAACAGAACAGCAAAAAATACATTGTATTATAGTGCGAATGTGGATATTTTTGCTAATTTTGTAAACCCAAACACGCAATCTTAACCTTAAAACATGCACTTTAAAAGACAGATAACTCCCTATATATTACGGTATCTATGGCTCTTGCTGCTTGTGCTTTTTGTGAAGACAGCTACTGCCGTCACAGTAGAATTCAGACAATTGGATACCAACAACGGTTTGGCAAGCAGCCAAATCAACTGCATATTCAAAGACCGTAGCGGTTATTTGTGGATGGGCACACCCACAGGATTGAGCCGCTTTGATGGCTTCAGGTTCAAGAACTTCTGCTTTAACGGTAACGACAAGACTTCTGTGCGCAGCAACACGATTGAAGACATCGTACAAGATGCTGACGGACAACTGTGGGTCGGCACCAACGAAGGCTATTGCATATACGACCCTACAACCGAAAAGTTTAACAGAAAGCCTGAAACATGGATGGCAGAAAAAGGCATGTCAGGCGTGCCCGGCAGGGTATTTGCCGACGGGCAGCACAACCTTTGGATAGCTGTCAATGGCAAAGGCTGTTATGTGTACTATGCCAAGACCCGCACACCCCATCTGTTTACTATGGGCAAAGGGCGGAACCAACTGCCTTTTGGCGTTGTTACCGATATTACACAAAGGGGCGCTTCTATCGTGGTAACTTATGACAATGGCACCATGATAAGGCTTGACCCGGAGCGGAAACGTGTGGTGTGGGTCAATACCACATTGGCACAAAACCGCAGTTTGGGCAAAAACCAGACTTATGAGACCTATATAGATACGCGCTACAACTACTGGGTACTGTCCAATAACGTGTCAATGGTCTACTCATCGGCAGAGAAACGCTGGTTTGACAATGCCGCCGACTATCTGCGCCACGTAGGTATCAACTGCCAAGTAGAGCGGTTAAACGTCAAGGCTGTGGCAGAAGACAGGCAGCAACAGTTATGGATAGCTACCGAACACGAGGGACTTTTTGTGGTCAATAGGCGGCAGCACACCATTGAACACTATACTTACACCTACGGTTCGCCCAACACGCTGCCCGACAACACGCTGCAAACGCTTTATCAAGACAATGACAATGGCATGTGGATAGGCACGTACAAGAATGGCGTAGCCTACTACTCGCCACAGCTTTCGCGCTATAAGTTAGTGTCATTGGGCGATATTTGCACCATTACACAAGACCTGCAAGGCAATTACTGGTGCGGAACCAACGATGCAGGACTGGTGTGCTATAATCCCTATACGGGCAAATCTGTGCGTTTGGGCAAAGATATTACCCATTTGGGAACTGATGTTGTGGTAAGCAGTCTGCGGGCATCAGACGGCAGTTTGTGGTTCGGCACCTTCAATGGCGGCATGGTTCATTATGCCAATGGCATCTTTACGGCTTATAAAAAGGAACCGGGCAGGTTGGCAAACAACAGTGTATGGAGTCTGACAGAAGACAAAAGGGGCAACATCTGGATAGGAACTTTGGGCAGCGGACTGCAAGTGCTGAAGCCCAAGACAGGGCAATTCATCACCGTCAACAACCAAAACAGCAAGCTGACATCTAATTATATAGCTACGCTTTGCACCGACCGCAATGGCAATATCATAGCGGGCCACTCGCAAGGTGTGTCTGTTATCAATGCCGTCAGCCTGCAAATAACCAATATTGCGGCTTCTACCAATGGTCAGAGCTTTGACAGCAGGGCTGTCAATGATGTGTTTGTAGACCGCAGAGGGCTTATCTGGTGCGCCACTATGGGTGGTGTCAACATCTATGACCCTGTCAGCAAGAAAATATATCGGCTGGCATCGCCCTCGCAGATGGCATGTAGCGTGGCAGAAGACCGCATGGGCAATGTGTGGGTAACCTTTGATCACGGGGCACAAGAAGTGAAAGTAACACGCAAGGGTAACCTTGAATGGGACTTCTTTGCCACTAATTTTGATGAGCTGGACGGGTTGCAGAAGCGCCGTTTCAATCTTCGAAGCATCATGCTCGATGCAAATGGCAATATCATCATGGGCGGGCAAGACGGTATCAACATCATTCCGCCTACTCCGCAAACGGTGCAAACAACGAATGCGAAGGTGTTGTTTAGCGGCTTGGTGCTCTTTGATCATCTTGTCAATGTGGGCGAAGAGTTCAATGGTTCCGTTATAACAGAACAGGACATCAACAGCAGTCGCATGCTGCGTTTGCGCCACTCGGACAACACCTTCACCCTGCTGTTGGCGTCAGACCGCATCAGTGTGCCGCAGAAAGTGCGCTTTCAGTATCGGATGGAGGGCGTAAACGATGGCAAATGGATGCTTACTTATGCCTCACAACCCAGCATAACGTTTACCAATCTCTCATCAGGCACTTACAAGTTGCAGGTTAAAGTGGTGAACAGAGATGGCACAGTAAGCCGCGAAATCTCACAACTTACCATTGTAATAGACCCTCCTTTCTGGCTTTCAGCATGGGCATTTGCCATTTATGTCATCCTTATTGTGCTGGTAGTGTGGCTCATTTGGCGCTTCACCATTTATCAACAGCTGGAAAAAATGAAGATAGAGCAGATACAGAAAGAGGCTGAACGCAATCGCAAACTGGATGAAATGAAGCTTACATTCCTTACCAGTGTGAGTCACGAATTGCGCACTCCGCTCGCTCTTGTCATCTCTCCATTGAAGGCTATGCTTGAAAAGGAGCAGGATAAAGGCAAGCTACAGCAGCTCAACTTGATACTTCGCAATGCCAACAGGCTGCTCAATTTGGTGAACCAAACGCTCGACCTGCGCATGATAGAGAAGAAAAAGGCAGAGCTAAATCTGCACAATGGCGATATTGTTGGCTTCGTGCGCGACATCTGCAACGCCCATACAAGACTCTCACAGAAGCAAATCAAGTTTACGTTTACATCGACTGTGCCTTGTCTGAACATGTCATTCGATGATGACAAAGTGTACAAGATAGCCAACAATCTGCTCTCCAATGCATTCAAGTTTACGCCAAGCGGCGGGCAGATAGCAGTGTCTCTGGGCACCACTCCGCCCCTCTCGACCAGTGCTACCAACCTTCCTGTAACGGTAACGCTGCGTGTGGCAGACACGGGAGCGGGCATCAGCGATGCCGACAAGACCTATGTGTTTGACCGGTTCTATCAAGCCCACAATCAGACTCGTACGCCTTTTGGCGGCAATGGCATAGGTCTGAATCTCGTGAAAGAGTTTACTGCATTGCATGGCGGTACCGTCAGCGTAGCCGATAACCCTGGAGGCGGCACTGTGTTTACCGTCTCTTTGCCGTATAGGCTGGATGAAACGCTGCCTGACCTCAATGCAGATAGCGACCCGTTGACTGTCAACAGCGTACAGAATGAATCGGCAAGCGAGGAACAGCAGGTATTGATGGACGATGCAAACGACCGCTTGCGCCGTGGCGAATATGAGGTGTTGCTGGTGGATGACAGTGATGATTTCTTGCAGTTTGTAACCAGTCAGTTGCAGGAAATATATAAAGTGCGCACCGCGCACAATGGTATAGAGGCCCTGAAGTTAGTGGGTGAGCACAAGCCTGACATCATCTTGAGCGATGTGATGATGCCGGAGATGGACGGCAATGAGCTTTGCCGTGCCATAAAAGGTAATCCAAAGACAGAGAGAATACCTTTTGTGATGCTCACGGCACGCCTCTCTACCAACTGTAAAATTGAGGGATTGACCAACGGGGCGGATGATTATATCACCAAGCCCTTTAACTTTGACTTGCTCAACTTGCGCATAGGCAACCTGCTGAAGTGGCATAATGCTACGCCGGTGGGCGAGAAGATGGACCCGAAAATAAAGCAACAGGAGATTACTTCATTGGATGAGCAACTGGTGGAGGATGCCACCCGCTATGTAGAAGCACACTTGTCTGACTCTGAACTCTCAGTAGAGACCATGAGCGAAGAGCTGTCCATGTCTCGTGTTCATCTCTATAAGCGCTTGCTGTCGGCCACAGGCAACACCCCGTCAGAGTTTATTCGCCTTGTCAGACTGCGCCATGCGGAGCAGCTTTTGCGCAACAGCCAGCTCAATGTGAGCGAAGTGGCGTATCGGGTGGGTTTCAATAATCCCCGTTATTTCTCGAAATACTTTAAGGAGTTGTATGGAGTAATGCCCTCACAATACCGCAAGCAGGGCACTGCTGAGTAAGGGTTGCTCCATGAGAGCAGATGTATTGGCTATGCAGACAAGTTCAATTGGAGCCTGTCTGTATAGCCAATACATCTGCTGAACAGGTCAAATGAAATGCAGAATAGCAATTAACAAGAAACAATAGGTATGCAATTATTCAAGAAAAAGTATCAAATGCACTATAAGGCGCTGCTTTCTTTGGGCGTTCCGATAGTGATAGGACAAGTAGGAAACATTATTTTGGGCTTTGCGGATACGCTGATGGTGGGTCATCATAGTGTGCTTGAGCTGGGTGCTGCCAGCTTTGTAAACACGATGTTTGCCCTCTTTTTGGTGTTTGCCATGGGCTTTTCGTACAGCGTAACCCCCGAAGTGGGCAGCATGTTTGGGCGTGGCGAACATGAGAAAATAGGTCCTTTCATGCGCAATGCGCTGGCAGCCAATGGCATGTTGGCCTTGATATTGTTGGCAGTGTTGGCAGTTTTTTACCTCTGTTTGCCGTTGATGGGGCAGCCTGAAGAGCTGCTGCCGCTGATGCTTCCCTATCTGCTGATACTGATAGTGTCTATCCCTTTCATGTGCGTATTTAACACCTTCAAGCAGTTTTTCGATGCTATCGGCAATACCAAGACGCCTATGACGGTGATGGTTGGCGGCAATGTGATGAACATTGTGGGCAATTATGTACTGATTTACGGTAAGTGTGGACTGCCGGAATTAGGCCTTTTGGGTGCCGGTATGTCCACTTTGCTCTCCCGTATCATGATGACCGTGGCTCTTTGCACGATCTATCTCGGTGTGAAACGCTATCGTGTCTATGCCCACGGGCTGCTGCACAGCAAGTTCAGTGCAGCCGCTTTTCGCCATGTCAACGCCCTTAGCTGGCCCTTGGCGCTGCAAATGGGCATGGAAGCAGGGGCGTTCTCTTTGGTGTCTGTCTTCGTAGGATGGATTGGGGCTACAGCTTTGGCAGCGCATCAAGTGATGCTTACCCTCTCTCAAGTGTTCTATATGGTCTATTATGGATTGGGGGCTGCGGTGGCGGTACGCACCAGTTATTTCAACGGTCGTAAGGACTTTGCTGCTGCCAAGGTCAATGCTATGGCGGGTTTCCATATCATTCTGTGGGTAGCATGCCTGGCATCGGTTCCTATTTTCATGCTTCGCCATACGGTAAGCTATTGGTTTACCGACAGCGCAGACGTGGCACAGCTGGTAGCTGTTACGATATTTCCGCTTATTGCCTACCAGTTTGGCGACGGTATGCAGTGCTGTTATTCCAATGCCATGCGTGGTGTGGCAGACGTGAAGCCCATGATGTATATCTCGTTTTTCTCTTATTTCATCATGTCATTGCCGTTCAGCTGGCTGTTCGGCATACATTGGGGCTATGGCTTGCCCGGCATTTGGTGGGCGTTTCCTATCAGCTTGATTTGTGCCGGTGTACTTTACTATACTTTCTTTCAGCGCAAGTTGCGCCGCGAAGCGGCGGCTGCCGGTGTGGAGTTGTAGGCAATCATTGGTTTTCTTGTACTGAAACAAATGACTGCCAGCGGTTCACAGCTGCCGCTTAACTATACAGAAAGCGGCGGAAACGAGGGTATTAAACCCTTGCTTCCGCCGCTTTTTCATTGTATAAGATGCCTAAACAAGGCTCCGTCTACTATTCCTTTTACTTTATTATCTGCTTGGCTGCGCTGCCGTCAGACAGCTTTATGATGGTTACACCTTTGTAGCCACGGGGCGCTACGGCACCACTCAGCGTGTAGCGTGCCACAGTCTGCACATCATCAGCTGCATTGATGCCCTTTACAGCAGTGCTGCCGCCAACGGGCAGTGTAGCTTTGGCGCAGTTTTCGATGGCACAGTTGCTCACATCATCAGCATCATAGTTGCCCACGAAGGCCACTACCTCCATGTTTTTGGTATTCCATGCGGGGTCTATGGTGAATGAACAGTAGTATGAGAAAGCACCGTCTTTCCACTCGACAGGTTCTCCCCAAGTGGCGTTTACCGCACGGGTAACATGCTGCTGGTAGTAAGTGCCGGAGGCACCTTCCTGCGCTTGCGCCTTGATATCGTTTTCCACGAGGTACACGGTAACACGTGGAGAGGCCTGGTTGTACAGTTCATTGCACACGCCGCCTACACAGACATTGACCACCGAGTTGTTATTGGCCAGTTGCAGGTCTACGCTTATCATGGCATTGGTGCTTTGCTGAAGTTCGGTAGCAGTTACTTTCTCCAGCAGTTCATAGTCAGTCGGCAGGAATACGGGTACAGATTTGCCGGCGTTATTTTCAAAGTAAGCCTTGCGGTTGGCCATGGCAGCAGGGGCATAGGTATCATTGCCGTTGTCGTAGAAGCGCAACAGCTCCTCCTCACCGCTTAAAGTAAGCCAGTCGGTGTAGTAACCTACGTGGTGAGCCACTGCCATTACGTTGGCAGAAAAACGTTCGTCGCCAAGCAGTGTGTGCAGATTGGCGGCAGCGGTAGGGCAGTTGGAGCATTTCTCAGTGGTAAACTCTTCCAGCAATACGTTGCGCACATAAGTGTAGTAAGGTACCGTGGTGTTGTTGGAAGCGTTGCAGTCGGTAGCCCCGTCACTGGCAGTCAGCTCTACCGTCCATTGTGTCTGCGCATGGGTAGCCACGCCAGGGTCGACAATCAGCGATAGGGTAGTGTCTGCCATAGCTGGCAAAGACTGGGCTATATGCACCGTCTGTGTGGGCACATCGGCTGCTTTCAGCGCTATGGTATAACCTTTTGCAGCCTTGGTGCCATAGTTGTGCACTCCTACGCTGAGGCTAAGTGCTGTGGTGCTGACCGATGGGCGCGGTACGATAGTGGCTGATGCCACCCCCAAGTCGTAGTCGGGCATGTTGCTGCCGGCTACCAATGCCTCAATGCTTAGCACCCCTTCAGAACTGATGTCCTGCCACTCGCCATTGCCCTGCTGCAAGAATGAAGTGCCTATGCGGGCTGGCTGCACCGTGCTTACCGCCTCTACCGTGGCACGTTGGCGCAGGCTGTAGCCCACGTAGTAGCCCTCTTGGTTAGTATCAAGCGTGAGCGGCTGGTCAAAGAGCAGTTTGTTCCAGCCCTTTGCCACATTGCCTGTGCCCGTCTTTCTTACCACTTTGGCTTCGGCTATGTTAGGTCCGTCTTTCTTTTTTCTTACCCATACCACCAATGTATCGGTGTTAAGCACATTGACCAGACCTGCCTTTACGCCCACAATGGCGTTGCCCTCATAGCTGTTCAGTGCTTCTTTAGACAGCCACAGTGCGCAGTTGTTCCAGCATTTTCCGTTCTTTTTATGACTGCTTTCCGTGTTCACCTTTCCATTGCAGTAACCTATGGAAAGGGTGTCGCTCTGTGCCTGTGCCCCTATGGCAGCCATCAGGCAGAGCAAGCTGAATATTGTTTTTCTCATATTAATATGCTTTATTGACGGGTATTGATTGCCAGGGCTGTGCAAGAGCGGTGCAATCGGCTTCTGAAAGCACTGCTCTTGCCAGCTAACAGCGGTGCAATCGGCACGTAAAAGCTATGCTTTCGCAAGCCAATAGCACTGCTTTTTGCAAAACAACCTGTTTTGTTGTTGCATTTTTTGCCTTGCCGGCACTATTTCCTTACCTTGCTGACAGTGTTGCCACGCTTGATGAGATAGACGCCTTTAGCGGCGTTGCTGTTGCTGATGCGGCGGCCCGACAGGTCGTAGACAGCAGCAGGCTGCTGGCCGTTGCCAGTCTTTATGCCCGCTATGCCGGTGGCATCAGGCAACAATACCTTGCATTCTGCTGAGGTATAAGAAAGGTCGGTGCCATCGGTAGCACGCACTGTAAAGCTGTAAGTCTGTCCTGCTTCCAAGCCATTGAAGGCATAAGCAGTCTTGCCTCCGGTCTTTACACCGTTGTAGTTTTCAACTGAATGACGTTCCATTTGGTTGATTGTAGCCATCACATCGTCTATTACCACGAAGCCGCTCTGGCGCTCCAGGCGCAGACGAACCTTGACAGCACCGGCAGCTTCTATATTGACAGTAGTGCCAACGGTAGGAATATCTATCGTTTGCAGCTCTTTCCAGTCATCGCCATCGGCGGCTTCCACATGTAGTTTGGCATCAGCCTTGCTGGCGCGTATCCACAGGTTGAGGCTTTTTATTTTAGCTTCCGGATAGGCTACGATAAGATAGTCATTGGTATTGGACAGGCGCAGCGACGGCGATTTCTCGCCATAGTAATTCTTGACACCGTAATACGTCTGACTGTTGGTAGACCACAGCTCAGGCAGTCCGTCATACTTATCGCTAAAGTCGTATCCCTCTTGTGTGCTCTTGTCAGAGTAAGTATGCTTGTAGAGCGATACAAGATAGTCGGTAGCACCGTCTACCTCATTCCAGTTGGCAGAAAAGCCGGTAGACTGTATGTCGGTGGCGTTGAGCCCGACAGGCATCTTCTTGGCAAATACCAACGGCAAGGTCTGTGCATCTACCGTTATGGTGTCTGAGGTATAGCCGCCCACCTTGGCAGCCACCTCCACGCTGTAGTCTGTGAGTGGTGTCAAACCGTCAATGAGCAGCTTGTCTACCGTAGGATAAATCTTCTGGTTCATGCCTTGCAGAAATACCTTCTGGCCGTTGGCATCAGTGGTGTAGGCACTCACACAGTAGCTCTTGGCATCAGCCACAGGCGTCCATGTAGCCACAAAACTACTGTCTTTGATGTCTGACAGCAGCACAGGTTCAGGCGCAGCCAACTTGTATCGGGTGCCTGCCAACAGCAAACGTATGGTGTCGTTGCGCTCCGCTACATCGTCAATCTTGTACAGTGCAGTGCCGTCCCACGCCTTCAGCTGATATTGGGTAATGCCACTGGTGCCGGGAAAGATGTCGCCGCTGCGGGTAGCTTCAGTGGCAGTGCCGTCGGCTTCCACTATATCCACACGCTGATGTCCGGGCTGCACGTTTACAGTGTTGCTTTTCCATGCCGTAGTATCAATGTCTATGTGCCACAACAGCATGCCATGACCGGGCAGATACTTGTCCCAGCCCGTCTTTTGGCGGTTTTCCATCACATAGAACTCACGCCCGTTGGTGCCCTCTACCGGCACACGGTATGCCTTGTTGCAGTCTACAAGGTTAGGCAGGGTGCTGATGGTGTCGGCATTGAGGTTCAGGTCGTGGTAGTTGAGCCAGCCCAATTCAGCCCGCTCAAAAGCCGAGAAAGTAGGCGGAGTGTTCATGTTGTTGTTGTAAGAACCACTGGCCATGGTATCCCATGAACCCAAGCCAAAGGTCATCATGCCATAGCTTACATCGTAATGGTCTGCCAGTCCGAGCACATGTCCAAACTCATGTACAAACGTGCCGATACCCGTTGGCAGCAGTGTGCCGTCAGCATAGTATCTCAGCTCATTGCTGCAAGTGTAGCGGTCTATCTGCTTGCCGTCGAGCGTAAGGTCTTGTTTCCAACCCCCTTCGCCCAGGTAATAAGAGTGAGGCCATATCAGTTCTGTGCCGTTAGGCGTGTCTGCCTGTCCGTTGCCGGCGTAGAAAAAGTAGATGTTGTCTACCTTTCCGTCGTTGTCAGTATCGTATTGCGAGAAATCTATTTGGTCATCGAGTGCCTTGCACGACTCAATGATGGCCTCATAAATCTTGGCATCCTGCGAAGGCTTGTCGCTTCCGTAGTAAGATGCCTCGTGAGACAGCGTAACAGGACCTACCACTACAAACTCAGGATCAAACAGACCGTTGGACGCGTCCAGATAGAAATCGCGGGCAGAACCGTTGATACCGCCGTCATAAGTAAAGCCCGGCTTGTTCAACAAGTCGGTAAAGAACTGCTGAGGGTTGCTGATGGAGGTAAACTTCTTGTCGCTAAACTCCCACAGGATGACCAGTGTCTTCTGGTGTCCTATGGTAGGAAAATCGTTGATACGCATGCGGAGCGGTCCTCCTTGGGTAGCTGTTGGCACAGAATAGCGGCGCAGTGTGGGCTGAAAAGGCACATTGTTGATACTCATTGCAGCCTTCTCCATCGCCTTTACGTCCATGCTCTTGACATAGTTGCGTGCTTTTTCTTCGCGTTGGGCAGCGTCTTTGGCAATGATGCCGCTACCTGTCAGACGGTTGTTTTGCAGTTTGGCATACTCAAAAGCACGTTTTGCAGTATTGTAGAAAAGTGGTTTGCCGTCTTCGGAAAACAACATGTGGCGGTGTTCATCACCGCGCATCATCACCGTAATATAGCTACCGCCCGGCTGCTTCAGCTTCTTGGGCTGAGGGTCAGCTGGAATAGCACTGGCTGTTTGAAATGCTGTCAGCACCATAAAAGCCATGACAGCCCATTTGTTTGTTTTCATTTTATATCTTTAAAGGGGTTTGAATAAAAAGAAAGAGAAGTAAAAGAAGCCCCCTTAAAAGGAATCCTCTCAGACTTCTCTTCTACAAAATTATCACTGAATAGTTATCTTACATTGACCTTATAAGTCTTCTTTCCGACTTTGGCAATGTACACACCGGCAGGCACGTTCACTGTTTCGGTAGCAGCGCTGACGCTCTTTGCCACGCGCTGACCGGCAGCATTGTAGATGACTACGTTGCTTCCGTTGGCACCGGTAATGGTAATTGTACCCTTGCCGCCTGTAACTTGAGCTGCATCAGCATTCACATCGTCAATGCCTGTGCTTACTGCAACAGTGTTGGAGAGTTGAGATTCGCCCAAGTCATATACCGCACTGACAGCATAGTTGCCGCTGCCTGCGGTGGCTTTAGCCTTGTTCTCGGTTACACGGGCTGTGCTCTCAAGACCGTTGTAGACATTATAGCCCAGCAATACAGGAGCTTTAGCCTCGGTGTAGCTAAGGTTGTCAATCATGATACCGAAGTCGTCCTTTATAGTGTGTATGGCTACATACTTGGCATCGGCAGGAAGAGTAACCTTTACTTCTTTCCATTCACCAGTGGTTTCGTAGCCAACGGTCTCTATTTTGTTGGTAAATGAAGCAGGATCACGGTCGGTGTTGGAGGTCAGTACCTCAATGGAAGAAGTAGCTTCGTTGGACAGTGTCATGAACGAAAGCTCGGTTCCACCCTTTACTTCAGGTGAGATGAACCAGTCATCATCAGGATCAGTGTTTGTGCGTCCATCGGCATCGGCACCGTAGTTGCCGAAGTGTATCAGGCACTTCTCGCCTTCGTAAGGAGTCCATGCTGTGGCAGTAGGACACCCTGCCTCCTTTGCGCTCCAGGTCATCCATGCGAATGGTTGGTTGGCATAAGGCCAATAGTTGCCGTAGTACTGTACAAACGTAAGTGTCAAGTGCCCGTCGCCGTCGTAGGTTGTCCAGTTGTCAATGTTGTCCACCTTAAAGGCAGGCTGGTCTTCGAAGCCGAGTGTTACCTTGCGACCGTCCGTTTGCTCAGGTGCTACCCATGCCAAGTCATCATTACCGCTAAGGGCAAGGTCGGTAGGAGCGGGCAGATTTACCTGCGTTGGGTTGAGTTCAACCTCCGTACTGCAGTTGTTGTCGGCATTGGTATCACCGTCATAGAGCACCTCAGCACTGTACACAAGCTCTTTCTGAGCCGCTGTGATAGGCAGAGTGAAGTGGTAGGTTACAGCCTTTCCCAATGCTAAAGGTTCTGTTGCCTCCTCTTCGGCTATGGTTTCGCCATTAACAGTGAACAGTACTGAATAGTTGTTGGCAGTCTCTGCACCGTTGTTGCTTACCGTTACGGCTATGTCTGCGGTATCGCCCACTACCGGTGCGTAAGGCTGAGAGATGGAAGCAAGGGCAAGGTCGTTGCCGGTAGCCTCGTGAATGTTCCACTTGTCGGCAAAGATACGTACGCTTGGGTCTGGCACATAGGCTGTAAGACCTAACTGAGCCTTCTTGCCTACTAACTTGGAAAGGTCAAACACATGCTCTGTCCAGCCGTTGTTGCCGGTCAAAGAGGTACTGTCGCTTGCGGCAATGAAGTCTTTGCTGCCGTCCACTGTGGCGGTAATCGTAACGTAAGCCTCTTTAGGCATGGCATCGGAGTGGTGCAGCCATACAGAGAATACAGGCTTCTTGGCATTGGTAAAGTCGATGATGGGTGAAACAAAGCTGCTTGATGCATCTTCACTTCCATGGTTAACGAATACCAAGTCTGTACCATCATTGTCTACGGCTTGTATCTTGTCATTGTAGTAACCACCGTCTATAGTCCATGCTTGGTTGTTTTTGCCTTGATAGATAATGTAGGGTGAGTGGTCAACCCCTTTGCTTGTAAATGCCTCTTCGAACGGAAGGTCATAAGGCTTGCCCATTACGATGCCTGCACGGGCATAGTCAGACATGCCTTGGTCATTGGAAGCTGTAACGCTGAATACGTATTGGTTCTGTGCCTCTGCTGCGTCTTTGATAGTTACTTCTATGCTTGTCTCATTGTCAGAAGAGCCTAACTCCACATCAGAAGGACTGCTGTTAGCATCGTATTTGTATATTTTATAGTTTAAGGTTGAGGGGTCTACATATCCTCCATTGACGCCTTCAGTAGGGGCATCCCATGAAAGGTTTGCCACGGTGCGGTCTTCGCCCCAGCTTATTTTCAAGTTGCTGATAGCCTTTGGCACGTCAGCGCCTACAAATTTGGTAATGGATACCGGCCAGCCCTCGCCGTCGGCATTGGCAGCTATTATCTTATAGGTGTTCCAACCGTGTACGGCTGTAACCTTGATAGAAGCGTTGCCACCAGGCTGAACCTTGCTTTCGGTAGCTACGACCTTGCCGTCCTGGTCGTAAACAGTAACCTTTGCAAGGCTTGAAAGGTTATTGCCGTTGATGGCGGTAGCAGGAAGCTTGAAGCTCAGTGTGCCGCCTAAAGCACCTTTTTCGTCAGCTTTGAAGGTGAGAGAACGTACCTTGTCAGGAGCAGTAACAGGGGCTACGGCCTTCACGCTGAGGTCATCTATTGACCAGTATGCATCACCTCCGATACTGTAGTTATAGAAGCCGAAGTTGTAGGTGCCGCTTTCTGAAGGACGGAAGTAGACCTCATGCAATTCGTCTTTGACCTTGGTAGAGTATCCTTGCAGGTCTTCCAACACGTTGTTTTGGTCTTCCGGTGTGTTGCCTTGGCCGACAGTGGTGCGTAAATAGTTGCTGCCACTGAGCTTGTAAGACATTTCGTAGAGTTTGTTGCCGTCCAGCTTGAATGATGGAGTTATCAACCAGTCGTCTCCTGAACCTCCACCGGAGGTGATATTGTTGTAATAATTGTTCCACATCCAGGTGCGATAGGAACCGTTGTTGTCCAAATTCAAAACGGTAAAGCCATCCAGACAGTTCTTGTCAGAGAAGTCATTGGCGTATGGTAAAGGTGAGTATTTGCCTGCACTTACACGGTTGGTCTTTACGCCAACGCCCGTGTTGTCATGGCTGATAGCGTAAATAGTGTAGCTGTAAGTCTGTATCTCATCTGCCAGGTCATTGTCTTGAACGGTGGTATTGGCAGTGCCATCGGCTATTACCTTGCCATCGTTGTTGCGAACTACCTTGTATGTAAGGTCTGAAGCGTCAAATTTGGCACCGAAGTCGGCATAACGTCCTTCTGCAGGAGCTTTCCATGAGATGGTGGCAACATCGCCCAAGATAGCCAATGTCGGTGAACCTACGCTGGCTGGAGCATCGTAACCGCAAGCCACAAAGGTGTTGGCACGGGCTTGTTCCAGCTCGTTCCATAGAGGATAAGCCTGCACGGTGATGGCATGCACACCGTCGGCAAGGTCGAGAGAGAAAGAAACCTTGCTGCCATAAGTGATGCTTGAAGGCATGTCAGCAGGCGTAACGTATTGGTTGTCTACGATGACATAGCAGCGGAAGTTCTTCGATGCGTAGGAAGGAAGAGTGATGTCGTTGCCCTCGGTGTCTTTGTTTGGCACGGTAAAGCTGACGGTTACCTTGTTGCTTCCATCGGCAGCATCGGCCTTGAGGTCTGTGATGTCTGCCAGATGATACTTGAAGTAGCTTGTCTGAGACTCAGGACGCTGATAGAAAAAAGTGAAACCGGTAGGTGTCTTTTCTACCAATTCTGTTTTCAATACATTGTCTTTGGCGCCGTAAGCCAAGAACGGAGCTACCTTATAATACTGTGTGCCGTTGTTGAAATCGTAGTGATTGACGAGCAGATAGCCAGTGTTGCCGTCGTAAATCATCGGTTGCAGACCGTAGGTGTATTGTGTTGGAATATCCATACGACCTATTTTCTTCTTTTCAAGGGTCTGTGCATTGATTTCATATAAATAGAGTGAGTCTGTATATACCTGGAACCTGAGTATTCCACCTGTAGCAGTGAAGGCTTTGGGCACAAAGTCGTTCTTTGCTTCATCGTTGTATCCGCCGATATAGCCGATACGTTTGAGCTGGCAGGTGGCAGTGTCGAGCACATTGAGATAATAGCTCTCGGTATCTCCTTCAGGCATGTTGGAGTTGAAAGAGACGGCATATACAATGTCGTTTTGGTCGTCATAGCTCAGCAAGTAAGGCACACGGTCTTTGCCGTTTTTGTCGAGTGTGAATGTCTTTTGGCTGAGACGTTCCAATGTGTTGGCATCATACACGGTGCGTGTAAGGGTCGTAAAGTTGCCTGTACTCGTGTCTTGATTAGGCAAGAAGCTGTAAAGTTTGCCTTTGGCCATATACGAATAAGGTGAGAGACCATTGTCTGAAGATACGGTATCACACTCGAAAGGCTTGAGATTATAGTTGACCAATCCTCCTGTAGCAGTGGTTCCGTCTTCCGCTACGCCAGCTGCTGCATTAAAGCCTGTATAAGTCCATTTGCTTGCTTCTGCCTTGTTGGCAGCCTTTCTGGGCTGTATGCGCTGGGTGGTGGTAGGGGTGGTACCCTTGTTTACCACAAATTGTCCGTAGACAGTGCGATCACTTTGGCTATAAAGGGGCAAATTACTCTTGAAGTTCTTTGCTGCTTCCTCTATAGATTTCTGGTTGTCGGCAGCTTTCTTCTGAGTAGCTGTCAACGATGTCGCATCGGTTTGCTTCTTTGGAGCAAACGAAACCACAGACTGCCCAACTGCTCCAACGGAGTAGCCCAGACCGACCACGGTAAGCGTCATCATCAAATTGGTAAATCTATTCATGCGCAAACTATTAAAAAGTGATTAATGTTATGAACTGTTTTTTTACGATTGCAAAATTAATTTTTATCTGTTTTATTTGCAAACATTAAGGCTTCTACTCCTTTTAGTTTCTTGAATTTTAAATAGAAAAGTAGCAAAAAGACTATAATTGTTGCACTTTTAGAATAAATATAATATGTTTATGCTGCAATGTAAAACATAAAGTAAGACTTGGATTCTTGAAAATTAAAATCCGTTTCATTTCTTTTTATTTTGCATTTTACTCGGCTTGCACTATCTTTGCACTTGTTATGGACTATAAGAAATTATGTACTTTATTTACAGTAGCCTTGCTATGGCTGTTGTCGGTTGCACCTTCCATGGCTATGGAAGAGCAGGCAGGGTCGGCCATTGTGCAGAAGACAAAAGGTGATGCCTGCTATAATGCAGGGCGGTTTTCAGAGGCTTTGGAGTTTTATACCAAGGCTCTGGATATATCAAAGAATGAAGAAAATGAGCGAATCTACTATGCTTGCTTGGGAAACATTGGCAATATCTATGCCAGCATGGACGACCTGAAGCGTGCTGTCCACTATTATACGCGTGGCTATGAGGCTTCTGCAAAGAGCAAATACATAGAGTTGCAATGGCGCTTTGCGGTCAATCTGGTGTCGGCTTATTGCCAACTGAAAGACCCGAAGAGTGCAAAGGCTTTCTTTCAGATGCAGATGCAACTGCCTATCAAGGGCGTACAGCAAAAGGAATACTACTTTTTGATAAACCAGGCTTATATAGCTGAGGCAGAGAACAAGCCACAGATGGCACGCTACTACTTGCAGAAGGTGTGCGATTTTGCCGTTGACCATAAGATGGATCCTAACTACAGTCTGAATCCTTTGGTAGATCTTGGCAGACTGTATATGAAGGAAGGCAATGTAAAAGAGGCGCTGGCTTGCTTCAGAAAGGCACAGCATGGCTTGCTGAAGCTGCCCCATCAGGAGGCTTTGGTAAGTGTCTATAAGGCTATGACTGAGGCTTTCAGGCAGCAGGGACAGGCAGACAGCGCTGCTGTGTACCACCGCCGCTACCTCAGCATGTCTGATTCGGTGTTCAACATGAGCCAGTTTACCATGGCTGGCAGCAAGCTTTTTGAGTATGAGAATGCCGAGACACAGAAGCAGATTAACCACCTTGTGTCGCAGAACCACATTCAATGGGGGGTCATCAGCGTGTTTGTACTGTTGCTTGTTGCCTTGGCACTGCTCTATACAGCTCTTAGACGCAAGACCCGAAGTCTGCAAGAGGCACAGCAGCTTTTAGTGAGCAAGAATGAACAACTGATGCAGAGCGACCGCAAAAGCAAGCAGCTGCTGCAACAGTATGTGCAGGCTATGAACGAGAAACAGCAGAAACCGACAGCCACTCATGCTCCTGCTGATGAACCGCAGGCGGATGATGTGGCTGAAGACAAAGACAAACAGCAGGGCGAACGCACAGGTGTAGCCATGAACGAAGAGCAGCGCAACCGCTTGCTGAACAGCATTACTACGGTGATGGAGGATGTGAGCATTATCTCAAACTCTAACTTCAATCTGTCTATGTTGGCAGAAATGGTGGAGTCTAACACCAAGTATGTATCGTGGATTATTAACGAAACGTATCACAAAAACTTCAAGACTTTGCTCAATGAATACCGTATTCGCGAGGCATGCAAGCGGCTGTATGACAAAAAGCACTATGGCAACATGACCATACAGGCTATCTATGAAGAGTTAGGTTACAACTCGGCAGCCAGTTTTATACAGGCTTTCAAAAAGGTAAACGGCATGACGCCATCGGTATATCAGAAGTTGAAGGCGCAGGAAACGGACGCAACGAAAGAATAAGTGCATATATAATATACTATGTATAGGTCATGGACGGACAATAAGGACTATTGAAAAAATCCTTGTTGTCTGTCTTCTTTTATGGAGCTGTCAGCCGTGTTTGTTTTTACTTGTATTTTGCTTGCTTGCCAATAGCTATGTTATCACTTGCCGATTGCAGTGCTATTAGCCGGTGATTGCAATGTTATTGGCAAGCGATTGCAGTGCTATCGGAAGTCAATTGCTATGCTTTTGGAATGGGAACAGAATGAGAAAACTGAATGCGTGGGAAGAAATGAGTTGACGTAAGGGTATAAAAAAAGGAGTACCGCTGTACTCCAACCTTTTGTTAACCTTAAATCTAATACTATGAAAAACACGTTGCAAAGGTATGAATTTTCTGAAAATGTGCAATACTTTTTATGCACTTTTTTTGCAGGAAATGCCATTTGTTGATTTATGTCAATCAGAATAGCCTATAAAACATTGAAAGCCATGGCTTTAACTAATATTTTCAGTAAAATGAAAGGCTGCTGTTTGCGCACCCAAGAGTGGCATTTCCATTCCATTTTTCAGCCCTGCGGCAAGCGGAAAAGCAGTGCCTCTGCTTCACTCTTTTATCCGCCTTGTTGGTTGGTGGATGGCATCAAAATTATCTATCCATTGAATTAAATAGACTGCATGCGTCCAATTCCCGAAAAAATGTGTATATTCGCATCTTATAATACCTAATATATAGAATAGCCATGGAAGTACTGTTGCATTATATATGGAAGCATAAGCTGTTTCCGCTGCACCCCTTGACCACTGTTGACGGACAATCCATAGAGGTGATAGACGCCGGACTGCACAACCGGCACCAAGGTCCCGACTTCTTTAATGCGAAAGTAAAGATAGGCGGCACACTGTGGGTGGGTAATGTAGAGATACACGACAAGTCGAGCGACTGGTATCTGCACGGCCACGACAAAGATGCCGCTTACAACAATGTAGTGCTGCATGTTACGGGGCAGAACGATGCCGATGTTACGACAGCCAATGGCAAGCAGGTGGCGCAAATGGTGCTTGCGGTGCCCCGGCAGGTGGCAGACAACTATCAGCAGTTGCTCTCTACCGACAGCTATCCGCCCTGTTATGCCGTTATTCCGCAGCTTTCTCAACTTACGGTACACTCATGGATGAGTAGCTTGCAAGCCGAACGTCTGGAGCAGAAGACCCGACAGATAGAGCAGCGTGTGGCACTTCAAGGCGGCTCTTGGGAGTATGCACTCTTCGTAACCTTGGCACGTAACTATGGCTTTGGCGTCAATGGCGATGCCTTTGAGGCATGGGCACAGGGCTTGGGCCTGAATGCCATAGCCCATCATCGCGACGACCTGTTCCAGATAGAAGCCATGTTTATGGGGCAAGCAGGGTTGTTGGATCTTCATACCGTGCCGGAGCGTTACCGGCAAGATGCCCTCAGCGAGGGATACTTTACCCGTTTGCAGCGCGAGTATGCCTATCTTGCCCATAAGTTTGGGCTTCAGCCTATGGATGCAGGGCAGTGGCGTTTTCTCAGGTTGCGTCCGCAGAACTTTCCACACATACGCATCTCGCAGTTGGCACAGCTCTATCATTTGCACCGTTTCCAGCTGAGCACACTGATAGAGTGTACTACCGTGGAGCAGCTGGCAGACCTGTTGGAAACCTGTGTTACACCTTATTGGGAGACCCATTATACCTTTGGCTCCACCAGCTGCAAGACACGCAAGCGGCTTTCGCCGGCATCCATCCGTCTGCTGATTATCAATACAGTGGTGCCTACGCTCTTTGCCTACGGCCGCCACCGCTCCAACGAGCAGCTCTGTCAGCGCGCTTTCGACCTGTTGGAACAGTTGCCTACCGAGAACAATACCATTGTGCGCACTTGGCAGCAGTGCGGTATAGTTCCCTCATCGGCTGCCGACAGCCAGGCTTTGCTGCAACTCAAGCGCGAATATTGCGACAAGCGCGAGTGCTTGCGCTGCCGTATAGGCTACGAATATCTGCGTGGACAACAGTCTGAATCTTGAACTTTATGCCGCCATTTGACGTGTGTAATCGGATTTTTACAGTACCTTTGCATACAGTTTTGGCTGTTCTTGCAGGACAGCGGCAACATGCTGCATTGCCATGAGCAACCAGACAGTACCCTATAATGACCCGAAACATGAAATATATATTTGAAACCCGCATGATGGTTCGCGACTATGAGTGCGACATCGAAGGCATTGTCAACAATGCCAACTACCTGCATTATGCAGAGCATACCCGCCATCTGTTTTTGCAGAAGTGCGGTCTGAGCTTTGCAGAGATGCACCGTAAAGGCATAGATGCCGTGGTGGCACGCATGAACTTGCAGTTCAAGACACCCTTGCAGTGCGACGATGAGTTTATCTCTTGTCTGAATTTGCGCAAGGAGGGCGTGCGTTATGTGTTTCAGCAAGATATATATCGCGCCAGTGACCATAAGGTATGCTTCAAGGGAGTGATAGACTTGGTATGTCTGGTCAACGGCAAGTTGGCCAACAGCAAGGAGTATGATGAGGCTTTCAGCCAATGGTTGTAGACCCCTATGGAGCGCAACATAGAACTGGTTAACAAGCTGACACTGTCGCGCCTTACCTACTTTCAGCAGGGAGGAGCTACCAAAGAGTGCGAACATTTTGGCTCTGCCACGGCGGCCATGGAGGCACGCAGCGATATGGCTCGTGCACGGCTGCGGGGAGCCAACGGCTCTGATTCTGCCCTGAAAGCCATAGAAGCAGCCCGGCAAAAGGCAGAGGAAGAACTGGCTTTTGCCGAAAAAGCTGGCATAAAGGTGCTGGCATGGGGCGATGCAGACTATCCACAGCGGCTCAAAGGCTGCGATGATGCCCCTTTGGTGCTGTTCTCCAAGGGCAACGCTACGCTCAATGTGCCCCGTGCCGTCAGCATAGTGGGCACACGCAACTGCACGCAGTATGGGCAGGATTTTATCAAAAAACTGGTGGAAGAGCTGTCAGCGATGTGTCCTCAACTGCTCATAGTGAGTGGCTTGGCGTATGGAGTGGACATTCATGCCCATCGCGAAGCCATGGACAACAAGTTGCCTACGGTGGCTGTGCTGGCACATGGTCTGGACCGTATCTACCCTTCTTTGCACCGGCCTGATGCGGTGCGTATGGTGGAACACGGGGCACTGCTCACCGAATACTTTACAGGCACACGCCCCGACAAGCTCAACTTCTTGCGCCGCAACCGCATTGTGGCAGGACTGACAGATGCCACCGTGGTCATAGAAAGTGCCTCTCATGGCGGCGCATTGGCCACGGCACGCATAGCCAAAGACTATGGTCGACAGGTAATGGCGGTGCCGGGGCGCGCCACAGACACTTACTCGCAGGGCTGCAACAAGATAATCAGAGACCGGCAAGCCACACTCATTACCTCGGCAGCAGACCTCATGTTCATCTTACAGTGGGCAGACGAAGCGCAGATGGCACAGAAGCGGAAGGCGGGTATAGAGCTTTCGCTCTTTCCTGACCTTACGGAAGAAGAGCAGCAACTGGTCAACTTGTTGCAGACAGAAGGCGACTTGCAGCTGAACAGCATGACCATGAAAACCTCACAACCTGTTAACCAAGTGGCTGCCAACCTGTTTTCGCTCGAAATGAAGGGCGTGGTAAGGGTATTGGCAGGAGGCATTTATCACCTTATATCATAGTAAAAAGAAAATGAAAATAGGCAATATACAGTTTGGTGACAGACCTTTGTTTCTGGCACCGATGGAAGATGTAACAGACATAGGCTTCCGCTTGCTCTGCAAACGCTTTGGAGCCTCTATGGTTTATACCGAGTTTGTAAGTGCTGAAGCACTGGTACGCTCGGTGCAAGCCACGATAAAGAAGCTTGCCATCAGCGATGTGGAGCGGCCCGTAGGCATACAGATATACGGTAGAGACGTGGCTTCGATGGTTGAAGCGGCCAAGATCGTGGAACAGGCAGGTCCCGACTTGATAGACATTAACTTTGGTTGCCCGGTCAAGAAAGTGGCTGGCAAGGGCGCAGGAGCAGGCATGTTGCAGAATATTCCGCTTATGTTGGAGATAACGAAAGCCGTGGTGGATGCTGTGAAAGTGCCCGTAACGGTGAAGACAAGGTTAGGATGGAGCAACGACAACCTTATCATTACCGACTTGGCGGAACAGTTGCAAGACTGCGGCATACAGGCACTGACCATTCATGGGCGTACAAGGGCACAGATGTATACAGGGCAGGCAGACTGGACTTTGATAGGAGAAGTAAAGCGAAACCCACGCATACATATTCCGATTATTGGCAATGGCGACATCACTACGCCAGAACAGGCGCGCCAAGCGTTTGAACGTTATGGGGTGGATGCAGTGATGATAGGGCGCGCTACCTTTGGCCATCCGTGGCTGTTTAAGGAGTTTCGTGATTATCTGGACGGCAAAGATCCTGACCCTACCATGGACTTTAACTGGAAATTGGATGTGCTTGAAGAGCAGCTTCGCATCAATGTGGAGCGCATAGACGAGTATCGTGGCATCTTGCATACACGCAGACACTTGGCTGCCAGCCCGATATTCAAGGGCATTCCCAACTTCAGGCAAACGCGTATTGCCATGCTTCGTGCTGCAAAAATGGAAGAACTGACGGCTATTCTCAATGATATAAGGCAGCAGTATGCCAATGGCACGCTTGGGGCAGGGCCGCAAACGCAGGGCGAGGAGGCTACTCCAGTGATTGCAACAGATTGAAAGTAAACTGCAGTGATACCAATAGCGCTAACGGCACAGTGGCTTGTCAAAGGCAAACCACTGTGCCGTTAGCGCTTTATTGTATGGTGAGGGTTATATGCTTATATAGTAAAGGGCATGTGCTTGCAGTGTGGCTGTTAGGCTATTTCATGGCTGTCAGTGTGCTTTTGCGGCTTTTTGCGCCGCTTGTAGCACAGCGCAAAGTCGCACAGTCCACAGGTATAGTCAAGCTTTTTGACACTTTCGCCCACACCGATGACTCCACTTACCGACTTGATGGGTACCATCAAGCTGGAGGGTGTGAGCCTGACGCCACACGGTTCGGGCGTGGGGAAAAGGCTGAAGAGCTGTTGCTGCTGCGACACATGCCAGCCACAGTAGCCTGGGCTGAACCTGTTGGTGTGGTGCCAGCCATGTGTCTGGAGCGTAGCTTGCAGCGAAGTCTCCATCAAGTCGGCCGTTCGCTCCGCCAATACACTGCCAACAGAGTCTGCTAAATAGGCCTTTACCATGTCGCCTTCGGCCTTCAACTGCTGCTGAAAGGCTTCAAACGCCATACCACCGGTAGCCACAAAGAAGGCAAATGCTTGCGAACCGCGCAACTGTCGGCTGATGATGCGCCCTATTTGAAACGTTTTGCCACCCACGGTAAGCGTGTGTTGCTGCTCGTCAAGGGTGCCCTTGGCCAGGAAAAAGCAAAATTGCGGACGCAGGAAACTGCTGATACGGGCCTCTATATCGCTCAACTCGCGCAGCACATCGGCATCAGGCGTACTCTCGCCATAGCCCATTTGCTCGTAGATATCTTTCTGTTGGATGCCTAAGTCGGCATAAGTAACCTCTTGTGTAAACATAATTGAAAGAATGGATGATGGCTGTTGACAGGCTAACAAGAGTACAAAGTGGCTTTTATCCTGTTGCTTTACCGTATTGCTTCCTATGGATAAACCGCCTTTATAACTGCTTATTGCTCCTTACCCGTAGCCACTTGCAGTGCTTTCTTTACGATATCGCTGTTTTGGTTGATAACAGCGAAGTACTCACTCATGTCAAACAAGTCTCTTGCCACCAAGGCCTTCACTTGTGTTTGCAGTGCAGGCAGCGTCTTTTGGCGCTCATCGGCAGTCTTGTTGCCTAACTTCTGCTTCTCGCCTTCTTTCAAGATAGAGTCTGTGAGCTGTGCCGGTACCGTGAAGTTTTTGTTGAAGGCTTCGAAAGTAGGATAGCTTTTGTGCAGCTTTTTGCGGTTATTGTCAATGTAGCGCAAGCACTTTTCAATGACAATACCTTTGGCCACGAGCTCTCTGTGCAACTTGGTATACTGCAAAGTGTCAAGCGGTACGAAATAGTCTGGCATGATACCGCCTCCACCGTAGACTGTTCTGTGCTTTTTTACGGTGTAGAACTTGAGCGAATCGGCAAAGTGTATGCTGTCGCTATTGGTGAGTTCGCCATGCTTCAGGCGGTTGTCAAAGTCTTTGGCATAGTCTGCCAGATCTCCTTTTTTATAGGGCTTCTGTATGCATCGGCCAGAAGGTGTGTAGTAATGGGCTATGGTAAGACGTATCATAGAGCCGTCGGGAAGTTCCAATGGGCGTTGAACAAGACCCTTGCCAAAGGAACGTCGGCCGATTACTGTGCCGCGGTCTTGGTCTTGTATGGCTCCTGTTACAATCTCTGCAGCCGAAGCTGTAAACTCATTGACGAGCACATAGACTTTGCCTTGCTGCAACTTGCCGTTGCCTTGGGCTTTATAGTCGGTGCGGTTGGAGGTGCGTCCCTTGGTGTAAACAATGAGATCGTTTTTAGCCAAGAACTCATTGGCTATCTGAACAGCGGCTTGCAAATAGCCGCCGCCATTGTCTTGCAGGTCGAGTATGAGGTCTTTCATGCCCTGGTTGCTGAGTTGTTGCACGCCATCCATAAACTCCTTATAGGTGGTAGCGCCGAAATTACTGATACGGATATAGCCTATCTGTGGGCGTATCATGTAGATAGCATCGATGCTCTTGACCGGTATCTTGTCGCGTTTTACGGTAAAATACAGGGTTCCTCCTATGCCCCGGCGCACGATACCTAACTTAACTTTCGTGCCACGCGGACCACGCAACCGCTTCATAATAACGTCTCTTGCCATTTTTACGCCAGCGATGGCGGTGTCGTTGACCGACACGATGCGGTCGCCAGCCATGATGCCTACTTTCTCTGACGGGCCTTTTGATACGGGTTGGATAACGAGTAGGGTATCGTCTACCATGTTAAACTGTACCCCGATGCCGTCAAAATTGCCCTGAAGAGGCTCGTTCATGGCTTTTACTTCTTCGGGATTGGAGTAAGAAGAGTGTGGATCAAGCTTCTCGAGCATGCCTTTGATAGCATCTTCTACCAGCTTTGACTCGTCAACAGAGTCGACATAGAAGTTGTTGATGGCCATTTCGGCTATCTGAAGTTTGCGCAGTGGGCTGTTGCCAGAGAAGTTAAAGCGTATTTGCGCTGTGGCACTTGTCAGGCAAGTGATGATGACCAGCAGGGTCAATGCTATTCTTTTCATGTGCATAAAGTATGTCTTTGTAGGGTGGCAACGGTGTGTCGGCTGTGTGGTTGCGCCCGGATGCCACTTTAATGATAAGCTGATGATATCTTATAATAATATGTATTAGCCGGTATAATAATACGTATCAGTCAATGGGGTCGGTGTCTGCTTCAGGCAAGTCCTCTTCAATGACCAGATTGTCTATAATGAAGTTTTGCCGTTCAGGGGTGTTTTTGCCCATGTAGTAAGCCAGGAGCTTCTGCACTTGGTCTGTTTTGTGCAGCGTAACTTGCTCCAATCGTATGTCGGGACCGATGAAGTTGGCAAATTCGTCGGGGCTAATCTCACCGAGACCTTTAAAGCGTGTGATTTCAGGTTCAGGTCCAAGCTCCTCTATTGCCTTCAGTCTTTCCTCTTCGCTGTAACAGTAGCGTGTGATGAAGTCGCCCTTCTTGCCTTTGGCTTCCTCCAGTTTCTTCTTGCCACGTATCTTGGAACGGCGGTTGCGCACGCGGAAAAGGGGCGTCTGCAACACATATACGTGCCCCTTTTTGATAAGGTCGGGAAAGAACTGCAGGAAGAAAGTGATAATCAACAAGCGTATGTGCATGCCGTCGACATCGGCATCGGTGGCCACGATTACCTTGTTGTAGCGTAGCGAGTCGAGTCCGTCTTCTATGTCGAGTGCAGCCTGCAAGAGGTTGAACTCTTCGTTTTCGTATACCACCTTTTTGGTCAGTCCAAAAGAGTTGAGCGGTTTTCCGCGCAAAGAAAATACGGCTTGCGTGTTGACATCGCGGCTTTTGGTGATGCTTCCGCTGGCAGAGTCGCCCTCGGTTATGAAGATAGAGCTTTCCTCCTTGCGGTTGTTTTTGGCATCGGAGAAGTGTATGCGGCAGTCGCGCAGCTTGCGGTTGTGCAGGTTGGCCTTCTTTGCCCGCTCGCGTGCGAGCTTTGTTACGCCTGCCATTTCTTTGCGTTCCTTTTCGCTGGCTTGTATCTTCTGCAGCATTACCTCGGCTACGTCAGGGTTTTTGTGAAGATAATTGTCAACTTCAGTCTTGATAAAGTCGCCCACATACTTGTTGACGCTAACGCCGTCGGGACTCATGGTGAGCGAGCCAAGCTTGATTTTGGTTTGGCTTTCAAACATAGGCTCTTCCACGTTGATGGCTATGGCGGCTACAAGACCATTGCGAATGTCGGTGTATTCAAAGTTCTTGTTGAAGAATTCCTTGATAGTGCGCGCTATGTGCTCCTTGAATGCGCTTTGGTGTGTACCACCCTGGGTGGTGTGCTGTCCGTTTACAAAGGAGTGATACTCTTCACCATACTGGTTGGTGTGGGTAAAGGCTATCTCGATGTCTTCGCCTTTGAGGTGTATGATGGGGTAAATGCCATCGGTGGTCATGGTATCGTTGAGCAAGTCTTTGAGTCCGTTGCGGCTCAGGATGCGCCTGCCGTTGTACATGATGGTAAGACCTGTGTTGAGATAGGTATAGTTTCTCAGCATGGTCTCTATGTAATCATCGTGGAAGGAGTAGTTTTTGAAGAGCGTGTTGTCGGGTTCAAAGAATATGTAGGTACCGTTTTCGTCGTCGGTAGGTTCGGTGTTGTCAGACTGGAGCACACCTCTGGCAAACACGCATGAGCGCACTTGCCCGTCGCGGTAGGACTTTACTTCAAACTTTGCACTGAGTGCATTAACGGCTTTGATACCTACACCGTTGAGTCCTACACTCTTTTTGAAAGCCTTGGAGTCGTATTTGCCGCCAGTGTTGAGCACACTTACCGCTTCGATGAGCTTGCCTTGCGGAATGCCCCGGCCATAGTCGCGCACGCTGACACGGAGATTGTCTTCAATGTCAATCTCAATGCGCTTGCCGGCGTTCATCTTGAACTCGTCGATAGAGTTGTCTATTACCTCTTTCAGCAGCACATAGATACCATCTTCGGGCATGCTTCCGTCGCCCAACCGGCCTATATACATGCCGGGTCGGGTGCGTACATGCTCCATGTCAGACAGGTGTCTGATGTTGTCGTCGTTGTAAGCTACGGTTGGTTGCTGGCTGTCGTCAGCGATGGGTGTATCTTTTTCGTCTGTCATGTTTTACTCTTTACGGTTGTTGTGTGTCAAGATGGTTGATGAGCCTTACCTGTTTGCGCTGCTCGTTCCTTATTGTTCGGGGCACGAGAGCTAAAGCCACTTCTTGTAACAGCGGCGGCGCTTGTGCAGATGAGTTTCAAAATACTGCCATTGTCCTTGCACTTTCTCGTTGGTTTCCATCTCCACTTGGCTCTCACCCCACTTGAAACCATACTGCTGATAGCGGGGTATGAGGTCGGAGAACATGAGCGCATTGGCTCCCTTCATGCGGTATTCGGGCAGCACGCCGAGCAGCAGCAGGTCAACGCCTTCGGTCTTGTGGAACTTGAGCGCACGCAACACGTGCCACCATCCGAAAGGAGTGAGGCGGCCGCGGCGGCACTTTTGCAGGGCGCGGGCCAGCGACGGGATGGTGATACCGGCGGCTACCATCTTGTTGTCGGCACTACGGTCTTCCACAATCGTAATCAAGCTGAGATCTGCCAGCGGGAAATACATGTTGATATACTGCTGTATCTGCTTGTCAGACAGTTCGGAATAGCCGTAGAGGTCTTTGAAGCACACGTTGATAAGCTTGAAGATACGCTTGCCATAGCCCCTGTCAAAGATGTCTGCTTTGGTCAGCTTGCGCACATGCAGGTTGTAACGCTTCTGAATCATGTCAGAAAGCTTCATGAGCTTTTGCGGCACTTCATCGGGCACCATTATCTTGAACTCCACATAGTCGTTGTCTTTTTCAAACTCATGAAACGACTCCATGTGCTCCGGATAATAAGAATAGTTGTAGATGGTAGGCATAGTGCCTAACTGGTCGAAGCCCCATGTAAGCATGCCTTCGGGGTCCATGTCGGTAAAGCCGAGCGGACCGATCATCTCGTTCATGCCCTTGGCGCGGCCATAATCTTCCACAGCCTTGAGCAAGGCTGCCGATACCTGGCGGTCGTCTATAAAGTCTATCCACCCGAAGCGCACACACTTGCGCCCCCAGCGCTTGTTGGCACGGTGGTTGATGATGGCTGCTATGCGGCCCACGATATGCTGGTGAGCATCGTATGCCAGATAATATTCTGCTTCGCAAAATTCAAATGCTGCATTCTTTGATTTGTCCAGCGTGTTCATTTCGTCGCTGAACAGGTTGGGCACATCATACGCATTGCCTGCATACAGGTCGTAATGAAAATCCACGAATTTCTCAAGTTCTTTCTTGTTGCTTACTTTTTTTATTGTAACGGATGCCATATTTGACTATAATAAAATATTTTCAAGCGGCGCAGCAGTTGCCTTCGCGTCAATCAACGTGCGGCAACGTATAGCCTTTCTTGTGAACAACTTAACATGCAAAAATACGGTTTTTATGGCAGATAAAAAAATTATTGGCTATAAATCAGTTGTTTTGCGGCAGATAGACCAATACAGGTAGATGCTTTGCCACTTGCATAGTTCATTGCCAAGGCAGGACAGAGGCGATAAGGCTTTTGGCAAATGCGTCTGCAAGAGCACTGCAATCGGTTGCTCGTTCCATTGCAATCGGAAGCCGATTGCACCGTTATCGCACTGCGGTTGCAGTGCTCTTGCAAGCTGATTGCAGTGCTCTTGGGCGGGCACCGCCGCAAAGCCTTGGCAAAAAGGGGCAAAACAGGCAGAAAAGCACAGGCAAGAGTAGGCTGCAAAGCCCTGCAAACTCCCGCTTTTAAGGCGCAGAAAGTAAATAAATACTTATTTGGTTGGTTAGATAAAATTATTTTATTAGTTTTGCAAAAATATGTGGTGCCTAATGCACATTGGCATTACAACGCCGCAATATATGCTAACTTAAGTAATAAAAACACAGAATAATGACTTTTACAGAACACTGCAACGCTATTTTCAATAGGGTTATAGACGATTATCACCTGACGGATAATGTGGACGCTGCCATCAACAATCCCTTTGACAGGTCTACAATAGACTATAGCCTTTACTTGAAATGCTGGATAGACACAGTGCAATGGCATCTGGAAGACATCATCCGGGACCCGAAGATTGATGCTACTGAAGCACTGCTTATCAAAAGACGCATAGACAGAAGCAACCAGGACAGAACAGACTTGGTGGAGGAGATAGACGCTTACCTGCGCAACAAGTATAGCGATGTAAAGGTAAAACCAGATGCACGCATCAATACCGAAAGCCCGGCGTGGGCTATCGACCGCCTGTCTATCTTGGCACTGAAGATCTATCACATGAAAGAGCAGACCTTGCGAACCGATGCCAGCCCAGAGCATATAGAGAAGTGCCAGGCTAAGCTGAATGTGTTGCTGCAACAGCAGGTAGACCTCAGCACTGCCATTGACCAGCTGCTGGAGGATATAGCCAACGGAGACAAGTATATGAAGGTCTATAAACAGATGAAGATGTATAACGACCCGTCTACCAATCCCGTGCTTTACGCTAACAAAAAGTAAATGAGAACTGAACATATACTGATTATCAGATTCTCGGCTATGGGAGATGTGGTGATGACAGTGCCCGTAGTTTACGCATTGGCCACACAGTATCCCGATGTAAGAATAACGGTGCTGAGCCGTGAATTTGCACGCCCTTTCTTTGAATACATGCCTTCCAATGTAGGCTTTATGGCAGCAGACCTGAAACGGGAGTACCATGGCGTGAAAGGGCTTAATGCGCTCTATCGGCGCTTAGTGGCCAAAAACTTTACCGCTATTGCCGATTTTCACAGCGTGCTACGCTCCAGCTACTTGCGTATGCGCTTCAATATAGACCGCTTTAAGGTGGCACACATAGACAAACACAGAAGCGGACGTCGGCAACTGACTGCTACAACAAACAAAAAACTGGTCCAACAGCCCACATCGTTTCAAAACTATGTCGATGTGCTTAGACAGTTAGGCTATCCCGTAAAGTTAGAGTTCAGTTCCATCTATGGCGAAGGAAAAGGCGACTTGGAGCTGCTGCCGTCGGCATTTACCTACCGTAAGGCAGACTGCGACATGTGGATAGGCATAGCACCTTTTGCCGCACACAAGGGCAAGGTGTATCCTGCCAGACTCATGGAGCATGTCATAGAACAGCTGACAGAGCGGCACCCTCATTGCCGTATCATGCTCTTTGGCGGTGGTATCAAAGAAATGGAGACCATGGCAGAGTGGGAAGGCAGATACGAACAGTGCGTGTGTGCATCCAGCATGTTGGGAGGCATTGCCAACGAGCTGATAGTGATGAGCCATCTTGATGTGATGGTGTCTATGGACAGTGCCAATATGCACATGGCATCCATTGTGGGCACACCCGTAGTGAGCGTCTGGGGTGCCACACATCCGTACGCAGGCTTCTTGGGATGGGGGCAAAGCATGGATAATGTGGTGCAGCTGGACCTGCCTTGCAGACCGTGCAGCATCTATGGCAACAAGCCTTGCATGAGGGGAACCTACCCTTGCCTGAAGAATATATCGCCCGAACAGATAGTGGAAAGGGTAGAGTTTGTGTTGAAACACAACCATGTGTTTTAAGCCCTGGCGCAGTATCTTTTCAATAGAATCTTTGTCATGTGGCAGAGATTGCATAGCCGAAAAACAGCAGATGGCACGCTTTTTGCATAGCAATCAGTGCCAATTTAATATAAACAACGCACCTGCACAAGGCTGTGCAGATGGATTTTACAGTGCAGTGTCATGCTGACAGAAGCCGTAAGCAGTGGCAATGTATGGTTATAAAAAGAAAGGAGACATTATGAAAAAGTATGTTTGCGATGTATGTGGATACATTTATGATCCAGCAGTAGGCGACCCTGACAATGGCATTGAGCCGGGAACAGCATTTGAAGACCTTCCGGATGACTGGGTATGTCCACTCTGCGGCGTAGGTAAAGAAGACTTTTCGCCAGTGGAAGAGTAGGATTTTATCCTTTACCGGTATCAATACAAGTGGCAGCAAAGTGGTATAACATCTCTTTGCTGCCACTTTTGGGCTTTGGCAAAATATTCTATCCTCTTTTGAAAATTCTTAAAAGAAGAGGAGAGATTATTTTTTTAAGAAACCAAGAATTGTCTTGTGATTTATAAAATATATGTTTGCAAGTCATTGCCTTGCATGTTGTTAGCGCACAATTACTTTAGAAGTACGTACAGTTCCATCTGATAATGTTTCAATCTTGATATTTACACCATGTGCAGGAATGGACAAAGTACGACCACTTAGGTCAGTATAGATAACACAGCTGACAGGAGCAGACGTGCTGATAGAAGGCTTGCTGATACCTGTACCGTCTACATAATACCATTCGACTGGGGATTCGTAACGTTTGCTTCCATCCTTGTATATAGTCTTTATGCCCACTTTATTGAATCCAGTAGTATAGAAATTAACTATATGTTTGTCGCCATAAGATTTTACGGCATTGCCACTGTAAGTGTAAGGTACATCTGTTATGTCTTCAGTAAACTCTGGGTACTCGTCTGAAGTGAAAGTGAAGAGTTCGTCGTCGAAGTAAAGATTGTAATAGATGTTATTAGGATTGAGATATACATCATCGGTACTCATACAGCTGAGATAAAATTGTATGGTACCAAGACCGTACTGTTCATCATAGTTCATGAAGTAATAGAAATATGCATTTTCGGGAGTTCCAGGCTTCTGTATCCAAGGTTGCATGGAGGGACAACTGAAGAAACCTGATAATCCATGCACATCGTGAATTCCTCTATTAATGATGAATCCGTCACTACTACTAAGTTTTCTATTGCTGGGATCATAGTCAAAAACAATGTCTTTGACCATGTATATACTGTCATAGGAATAGCCTAGACTTGAATCATAGACGTTTTCGAAATCTGCGGGCGTAAAGAATGCATGTGCATTGTTTACAGTATCGACACCTAAATACTGCAAGTCAGAGAATGTAACCTTATTACCGTTTATATGACCTTTGGCCCATCCGTTAGATGTCCCATCGATGAAGCCACCAATATAAACGTCATCACCTTCAAAAGCTATTTTTCCTAAGCCGTAATCACGTTTAACAGTTCCTGCCCAACCGAATACAGCTGTCTGCACGGAAGTCGAATTTGACGGTGCGTAAATAGGTCTTTCAAACTTGGAAACCTCTTCGGTCATATCGCCATAACCTGTCCATACACCGTTTTCTGCAGTTCCCAAACCAATCAATATATCTTGATCTACTAAGAGCAACGAATCGTTACGTAATATAAATTTGATACTTTGTGTCGTTTCATCGGGCGCATAAGTATTGACAGTCTTGCCATCTTGTTCCACATTTTTTAATATCATGCGCCAGATGCTGAAGTAATCGGTACTCCCTTCCGCTTTCCCAGCTTGAGAATAAATAGTTTGCGGAAAGTTGAAAACGATTGTATCGCCCTGTGCTTTCTCGCCTTTTACCCAATAATTGGATGCAAATGTACTCAACATGTTTTTGACATATATTGAGCCGTCATCGCCTTTTACTACATCAATGGCACCACCATCTTTGGTACTGGGGAAGACATATCCTACAAAAGCCAAATAACCATCAGCTCTCTGATACCAATTCTTGCATAGAGTACCTGCTGGTTGCTCTGTAATAATGGTATTATTGCCAGCTGCTGCACGATGCATTGTGCTGAGAGTTGAATTTTGTGACATGCCGATTCCTGATAGTTCAACTGGTGCAATGCGATGTTTCATCATTCTCTCAGCATCAGATTGTGATGTTGTCGCATCTGATGGTCTTTTTACACTTAGTTGCATTGATGGCTTTTGGGCAGAAACCGATGCGGCAAAAATAGCTGCCGCCATTGTCAAGTACATTTTTTTCATAAGCTAATCCTTTTATGTGAATTTACATTATGCTTTATTGATAAGTATAATTATGTCTAATTGTTATTCTTTGCAAAAATATATAATAAAAAGATTATATAAAAATAAATTCTACAATAAAATGTAATTTATGTATTATTTTTTACAAATTAAGGTTCAACTTGTATGGAAATGCATGGAATATGTTGTATTCTTATGAATAAGAACGGTGAATACAAATCAATAAGTTTACGATTTCTTTGAAATGGAAGTAAAAGAATTACTATCTGTAAAATGTATTGTAAGGAAAATCCTTTCAATGAAGTTCATAAATGTAGTTATTGCCATGCGATGTGATACCATTGTTGAAGAAAGGTTGAAGGTATGTTTTTCGTCCGTAGAAAGGTATGTATTTATCCGTTACTTGGTATAAAATAAGAGATAATAGTGATGCATTAAATATCTTGCTGCCACTTGTTGGCTTTGACAAAGTAGTGTATGCATGCTTAATGCAGACTACGGTCATAAACAAGAAAAGAGTGTATGCCCCTGACAAAGGACACGCACTCTCTTGCATATTATGGTATGGTCATGAATGAGCAGACTTACTTTCTGAGAAATACCTTTACGGTCTTGTTGTTGGACATCTTCACAAGGTTCAACCCGCGTTGCATGTTTGGCAGACGCTGACCGGCTATGTTGTACACCTCAGAAGGTGTATCCGTGGCAGAAGTGTTAACCGTGGAGATGCCCGTAACATCGCCTTCAGCCTTTACAGCAGCCTTGGCAGCGTTTACGATGGTGCCGTCAGCAGCACAAACCAATACAACGGCACGCAGGTTCTTGGTGCTTTGCACAAGCGATTCGCCTGAAGTGTTGACCGCAGCAGACAGGTCAAAGGTATAAGATAATTTGGCTTCTTCATCCTCAACATAGCTGTCTTTCAGCGCAGCATTGTTGCCGCCAAGGCGTGAGGTAGCTATGATTACATCAGGGAAGTAAATGCCTTCCACCTTGCTTGCACCGTTGTAGAAAGGCTCAAACTCTTCTTCCGGGAAAGTCTCTGCACCACCGTAGGCACCGTTTGCATAGTAGTTGGACTGTGTCCAGCTGCTGCCTGTGCCGTGCAAGCTGTCTGATACGAGCACAAACTCAACGTTGTAGCCCTTGGTTTCCAACTCTTTTACGAATGTAAGGTTTGCATTGACACTTACTTTAGCCTTGTCTTTTGACAAAGTTGCAGTGGCATCAGCTACAACAGGGGTAAACTGGTCGCACATGAGCTTCCATATTTGGTCTATGCCAAAGCCGGAATTGGAGTTGCCATAATAGGCATCGGTTTCAACTTTACGGTCAAGGAAAGCTGCGGGGAAGCCTGATACGTCAGACGGGAATGAGGCACTGCTCATGATTTCCATAGCATCGCCATTGTGATAAGATATGCCGATGAAGTCGTCTGGATATAGCTTGTTCATCACTTCCAGTCCAACCAGGCCACGTGGACAGAAGCCGCACCATGTTCCCGTGTACTCTTCTACTACTGCTCTGTGCTTAGGCATCTTGGTAAAGGCATAGAGAGAACCATCCATCTCTGCTTTGGTAGGGTTGGCTTTGCCGTTGACCGCAGTCAATTTTACACTTACCTTGTGTCCGCCTTTCGCATTAGGAACAGGTATCGACAGTGCAATCGTTCCAGGAGCTTTATACACAGGTTCTACCGGAGTGTCCAAATCAAGGTGCTGGGCAGCCTTGGTGTCGTCTATGGTGTATTCATAGTCTACAGATTTTACGCCATTATAGCCATGGTTTTCAAATTCAACATTGACATCGACATTTTGTCCTGTCTGGGCAATCAAGTCCAATTTAGTGGTTGACACTTCAATGGCATCAGCCAGTGCGCCACCCAATAAGGCTGAAATAGCGGCACTGCCTTTGGCAGAATAGTCCATCCAAGAACGGTAAGTGCTTGACGAATGGACAAAGAAACCACCGTCAGTAACGGTTGTAGACAATATAACAGGGGTACGTGCAGTGCCTTCATTCTTGGCCGCTTTGAACGAATAGCCCAAGTAGATAGAGTCAGATGTGATGGTATAAGGCTCTGCAAAGGTTACCGTTATGGTATCAGCATCTATCGTAACGTCTTGCGACAGAATGTCGGGAACATTGATTTTCTTACCATTTACCTTCTCTAATTTCAGCTCTTTGCTGAGCCATACCTTCAAGTCTGTGATGTTATTCTTTGATTTGAACGGTATAGTAAGGCTCTTGATGGTCATTCCTTTCAGGTCAGAACCTGTCAATAAAGTGGCCACATCATAGGTTTCTGCCTTTTTGGTGCCAAAGTTGGTGGTCGCAACACCGCCACTTGTGCGGTTGAATACAATGTCGCCAGTGTCAGCAAGAGCCGCTGTCGGCAACAGTCCGAAACTGAATAAGGTAACGAGCGCTATATTTTTGATGGGATTTTCCATATTAAACTGTTTTTTAGAAATGGTGGAACGGTTTGTCTTAAATGTCAAAACAGCCTTTGAAAGGGGGTTGACCTACGTTCTGAAGTGGTTCGAACTATTGTTTAAAGTGCTTTAAATTACTTTTCAAAGCTGTTCAACCAGTTTTTGGGAATAGTAGAAATGGCTTTCTAACAATAATAAACCGTCTTTTGAAAGTTGTTAAAAGAAGAGGCGTGCCCGTTCTTTTCAAAAAACTAAGGAACGCCTCATAGTTTATAAAATATCTGTCTGCAAGTTATCGTTTGCGTGTTGTTAGCGTACGATTACCTTTGAAGTGCGCACTGTACCGTCAGACAAGGTCTCGCTCTTGATATTCACGCCGTGGGCAGGAGCAGACAATCTGCGGCCACTGAGGTCGGTGTAAGTAACGCGGTTGACAGGAGCTGAGCTGCTGACAGTGGGCTTGCTGATGCCCGTAGCGTCTACATAGTACCACTCAATAGGTGATTCATAGCGCTTGTCTCCATCCTTATAGATAGTCTTTACGCCCAATTTCTCAAATCCGGTGGTATAGAAATAGACGATATGATTGTCGCCGTCAGAGGTTACATCAGAGCCTACATAGCCGTAAGGCACGTCTGTTACGTCTTCAGTGAACTCTGGATACTCGTCAGGAGTAAAGGTGAAGAGGTCGTCATCGAAGTAAAGATTGTAGTATATCTTGTCAGGATTGAGGTATTCACCATCGGTACTGATACGGCTGAGGTAGAACTGTACGCCACCATAACCATACTCTTCATCGTAGTTCATGAAGTCATAGAAGTACGCATTTTGTGGAGTTCCCGGCTTCTCTATCCAAGGTTTGACGGTAGGAGTAAAGAAGTCTGCCAATGCATACACATCATTGATGCCTTGATTGACTATAAATCCTTCATCACTGCTTATCTTCTTGGCTGTTACATCATAGTCAAATACAACGTCTTTCACCACATATACGCTGTCGTAAGTATAGTCATAGTCTGGGTCATAGATGCTCTTGCGACCTGCGGGAGCAAAGAATACGTGTGCATTGTTGACTGTATCGACGCCTAAATACTGCGAACCGGAGAATGTAACCTTGTTACCGTTGACATGACCTTTTGCCCATCCGTCGGGTGCTCCATCTGTAATGCCGCCTATGTACACGTTATCGCCTTCAAAAGCAATCTTTCCCAAGCGGTAGTCAAGGCTGTCTCCGCCTTCAAAACTGAATATTGCTGTCACTGCAGCAGAAGGATCAGAGGGAGCGTTAATGGGCTGTTCAAACTTAGATACCTCTTCGGTTAAATCGCCGTAACCTGTCCATGCTCCGTCTTCTGCACTTCCCAAGCCAATCAATATGTCTTTATCAGTCAAAATCAAGGAGTCGTTGCGCAGTACGAACTTGACAGTCTGGGTTGTCTCATCGGGCACATACGTGGTGTAGCTTTGACCATCTTGCTCCACGTCTTTCAGTACCATACGCCAAAGGCTGTAATAATCGGTGCTTCCCTCTGTATCGCCTTCTTGTGAATAGACGGGCTGCGGGAAGTTGAAAGCAATGGTATCGCCTTGTGCTTTCTCGCCTTTCACCCAGTAGTTGGCAGCAAATGTACTCAACAAGTTCTTTACATACACTGAACCATCATCGGCTTTCACTACATCAATGGCTGCACCGTCGGTAGCATTTGTGAATACATAGCCCCAGAAAACCATGTAACCGTCAGCTCTCTGATACCAATTTTTGTAGAGGGTACCGGCTGGTTGATCTGTGATAATGGTGTTGTTGTCGGCAGCTGCACGGCGCATCGTGCTGAAAGGTGAACTTTGCGACATGCCGATACCTGAGAGTTTGACAGGTGCGATGCTGCGTTTCATCATCTTTTCAGCATCAGATTGCAAGGCTGTTGCGCTTGACGGTTTGTTCACACTTAGTTTAACCAAAGGTTTCTGGGCAGAAACCGATGCGGCAAAAAGGGCTGCCGCCATTGTTAAGTACATCTTCTTCATAAGCTAATCCTTTCTTTTAGATTTGCTATTTGGCTCTTAAAAGTATATATTACTAACGAATTGTTATCGTTTGCAAATATAAGTAATAAGATGGTAGATTCCAAGCATTTTTCTTAAAAACATGCAATTTTACCTATTTTTTTTAATATCAAGTTTGCTTTTTGACTATTTTTTTATTGTTTACATTATTATATATAGATATAAAGGTGCTTTTATTTGTCAATAGGTTATTGTTTCTGCTAAATTCAATACAAACCGTTACAGTGTTGAACACTATACTATGAAGAAAAGTTTTTACGGTGTTGAACAGGTAATTTTATACTTGAAAATGCTTTGATGGCATGTTTTTTGCTATGCTTTAACAATAAACACTAAACAACAAGTATATGAATAATATGGAAACGCCTGTGCTTTTGCTGACAGGTTACTTAGGAAGTGGAAAGACAACACTGCTTAACAGAATATTGTCTAACGAGAAAGGAATAAAGTTTGCAGTCATAGTAAATGATATTGGCGAGGTAAACATAGATGCTACCCTTATCCAACAGGGTGGTGTTGTGGGTCAGAAAGACGACAGCTTGGTAGCTCTTCAGAACGGATGTATCTGCTGTACGCTGAAGATGGACCTTGTGCAGCAGTTGAGCGACATTGTTTCCCAGCATCGTTTTGACTATATTGTGATAGAGGCAAGCGGCATTTGCGAGCCTGCTCCGATAGCTCAATCTATCAGTGTTTACCCAAAGATGTATCCTAATTTGGCTAAAGACGGTGTGGCAAAGCTGGATGCTATCGTTACGGTAGTGGATGCCTTGCGCTTGCGCGACGAGTTTGCCGAGGGCAATGACCTTACAAAGGGCAACCTTGATGAGGACGATTTGGCCAGCTTGGTGATACAACAGGTAGAGTTCTGCAATATGATTTTGCTGAACAAAGCTGACGAGGTAGGCCCTGAGGAGTTGGCTCGTATCAAGGCTATTCTGCACCAGCTGCAGCCTAAAGCAGAGATTTTGCCTTGCAACTATGGTGATGTGGATTTGGATAAGCTGCTGAACACCCATTTGTTTGATTTTGAGAAGGTGGCTACTTCTGCCCGTTGGATTGAGGCAGTAGAGGGAGACGAGCATGACCTTGAGAACGAAGACGAGGGCGAAGCCTTGGAGTATGGTATCGGTACCTTTGTATATTACCGCCGTAAGCCTATCGACATGAACAAGTTTGACTACATTGTGGCCAAGAAGTGGCCTAAGAGTGTTATCAGATGCAAGGGCTTGTGCTATTTCAAAGGTGAGGAAGACACCTGCTATGTGTTTGAACAGGCAGGCAAGCAAGTGTCGTTGCGCAATGCCGGACAGTGGTATGCCACGATGCCTAAGGATGAACTGGAAGAGTTTAAGAAGCAAAACCCCGGCATACTTCGCGACTGGGACGATACCTATGGCGACCGTATGCAGAAATTGGTGTTCATAGGTCAGGACATGAACCGTGAAGAGATAGAGAAAGAGTTGGACTATTGCTTGGAGTAACAGCAACAGTATCTATTAATTGGTTGGTACTTCCTGTTATATAAAAGAATAGACAACAACTTGAAAACCAATTTGTTTTATACACGAAAGCCTTGGACTGAGAAGTTGGTCCAAGGCTTTCTTTATATCTTCGGCTATTGTATCAGCATGTCGTTTCTGTCGTTTTTCATGCAGAATGGCTGCTGTTGCTTATTTGGCCATAAACTTTTTGCCGTTGCGTATGTATACGGTACCGTTAACAGTTTTGTTTATCGGCTGGCCTTGTAGGTTGTAGGTGTGTTTTGACATGACTGTTAAAGGTGTTGTAACGTGTTCTATGCCATCTGCCAGCCGTTGGTATTTGAATGTTATAGTGGCCATAATCTGCTTGTTTTTACCCTTTGAGTCTTCAGCAGAAGTTACGATGTTGGAGTTGTCAAAGGTCAGCCGTATTTGCTGTTTGGCTACCATTGGTTCTACTGTTGTGCTTTGCGCGGTCTGTTTTGCCGTTCCGCCGGGAAAGCAGAAAGGGGCAGTGAGCAGCGAGGTTTCGCTTCCGTCTACATATACACCAGTCATGTAGATAGACCTGTCTGCAGTGGTAGAGGCATTGTTGCTGTATCCTTCGATGGTCATGGCGGTGATGGTGTAACCGCTGTTTACGCTAAACGCAATCTCGTTGTTGTTACCGGTGCGCATCTTTATGTAGCCGTTGGAGCTGCTGGTGGTTATTTCTCCGTTTTCGCCTGCGGTATAGCAGTTTCCCGTAACGGTGCCTTTGTCTTCAGCAGGCATCTTCAGCGTTTCTTCGCCCTCAGCAGGTACGGGTGCGGGTGCCACTTCCGGTGCATGGTTTTGCGTCTGTGTGGCGTATGCGGTACCGTCAATGCCTAAATAGTCGGGTAGGTAATAGCCCAGGTGAGGCGGCTGGTTGTAAGATGAATTTTGCCAAACTGCTCCCATGCGATACACGTGGTCCTCCATCAGGCAGGGCACTTTGTAGCGGGTAGGTTCGGGTGTTGAGTAAATCAAAATCTTGCAGGTAGGCGATGACCAGTCTGTTTCATGCTGAAACATAACGAGCTCCTCGCGCCAGTCGCCCAGCAAGTCGGCCTGCAGACAGGGTGTAGCCTTGGTGGTGTTGCATGACATGGGCGAGCCATACTCGCTGAACTCTTGAAATGTGGTTATGCCTCTTGTTTCGGTGTTGTACACTCTGATGCGTGGCGCAGCCTTGTCTGTACCCGCATCGTAGCGCCCGTCAAAGGTTTGGTCATAGGGGTCTCCAGTCCAGTATATGCGGAAGTTGGTGTCCGGTTTCTTCTTCAATACCACTTGACCTGTGGCACAGTCATGGATGTTTCCGTCTGCAGATGACCAAAATTCATAGCCACGGTTGGCAGGAATAAAGTCTGCTGCCAGTCCGCGTCCATTGTCGGCAGAGCCTGTTGCCGACACTAACAGTTCGCCTGTGGCGGCATCGTGCACATCGTAGCCATAGGGCTTTTCCTCGTGTGGCATCATTATTTCCAGACCTGGACGGTCGGGTAGCAGGTCTGCCAAGTGGATAGCATCTCCATGTCCTAATCCGGTAGAGCAGAGCAGTTGTCCGTCATGGGCTATGGTAGCACTGCCTATGCAGATGTCATCGTAGCCGTCGTTGTTGACATCAGCCACAGATATGCCGTGCACGCCCTGTCCAAAACTCGATTTTCCTGTGCCTTCATGCAGTGTGTTGCCTTGCGTGTCTACCACTGCCCATTTGTTTTCAAAACCTTTATGCAGCCAACGTGTGGAGAGTTGCTTGCCGTTCCAGTCTACAGCCCACAAGAAGCAGTTTTTGTAGTAGCCGCGTTGGAATATTGCAGTAGGCAATTTTTGCATGCCGTCAAGATATGCCACGCAGGCATTGAAGCGTTCGGCTCTATTGCTGTTGCTGTCGCCAAAGAACGAGTTGGCTTGCGTAGCGCCGGTAGGGAAGTCCACTCCCGAGCGGCTGGGCGAATACCATATCGTGTGCATGGCGGCTCCTGTCTCGCCGTTGAACACAGTGAGCAGTTCCTCGCCATCGGTTACGCGCCCCTTTGAATTGATGTACACCTTGCTGTTGTCGATAGCTTTGATGGTCTCGTCGCCAGCTTCTGTAGCATAGTTTTCGTTGCCGTCGGTGGTGCCGGCCGCCGTTTTGCAGAGCAGTTCGGCTTTGCCGTCTCCGTCAAGGTCGTAGACCACCAGCTGGGTAGTGTGGTTGCCGGAGCGCACATTGGGTCCGATGTTGATGTCGTGTTGCCACAGTGGTGTGCCGTCCATCTTGTAGGCCGAGATGATGCAGGGCGATGCATAGCCGTCTTTTCCGCTGTCGCGCTGGTTGTCAGGCAGCCATTTGAGTATCAGCTCATAATTGCCGTCTCCGTCAAGGTCGCCCACTGCCATGTCGTCAGGGCGGTAGCGTCCTGTAGTGTTGCCCGTTTTGATGGGGGCAGGGCGTTTTACGTCAAAGTTGGTAAACATGTTGTCCCAAGCTGTGGCTTGGCAGGTTTCGCCTGTAGAGCTTACCACTTTATACACATCGCCAGGCTTGCCGTTGGCATCCAGGTAGTTGGTTACGTTGTCAATGCCCGTGGCCAATTGGCTGTTGTTGCGGTAAACGCTGAATGTGGTGTTGGCTGCATCTGCGGTAAGTGCACGCCATGATACCAAGATACCTTGGCTGGTCTTCACTGCCACGGGCGCTCTGTTAAGCTTTTCTTTCACTTGTTGGGCTGAAGCAGACAAGGTCAAGCCTGCCAGCAGCGTAGCAAAAAGTACTTTTTTCCTCATTTGATAAATTGTGTTTTCTGATTTGTTGTAAGTTTGATAGCGTATTTATAATGTCCGGTTATACCGGTACTGTAAGTGTACAAGGCATGTTTTGCCAATGAGTTTGTTTTTCTGTGTTTTTCCAAGAGCATAGCAATCGGTTTCCAACAGCACTGCAATCAGGATGCGATAGCAGTGCAATCACCCTGCGATTGCATAGCTATTGGAAACCGATTGCAGCGCTTTGGCAGCGCATGCACTGCTAAAGCTCGTAAAACTTGGTAAAGGCTTGTATGCAATACTCATGGTCTGCCACTGATGCTGTCTCTCTTACAGAGTGCATGGCCAGCACAGGATTGCCCATGTCCACGCCCTTTACAGGCAGCGATGAGGCTAATATGTTGCCTAAAGTGCTGCCTCCTGCCACATCGCTATGATTGACAAAGCGCTGGCAAGGCACTCCTGCCTGCTCGCAGATGTCTGCAAATACGGCAGCCGACACGGCATCGCTGGCATACTTTTGTGCCGCATTGAACTTGATGACAGGGCCTCCGCCCAATACAGGATGATTGGTGGGGTCGTATTTCTCTGTGTAGTTGGGATGCCAAGCGTGGGCGTTGTCTGCCGAAATCATGAAGGCTTGCTCTACACTGCGGTAAAAGTCATCGGCTGTTCCGCCTTGTGCCAACGTCAGTCGCTCCAAGATAGAGGCCAAGAAGGGGCTGCCTGCTCCCTGCTTTGTCTGGCTGCCGGTCTCTTCATTGTCGAAAATAGCCAATACCTGAGTGGTTTCGGGCACAGCATCGCTGGTGTTCAGCAGTGCTGTCAAGCCTGCATGCACCATGCTGAGGTCGTCTAAACGGCCTGCGGAAATCAGCTCCTTGTGCACACCAAAGGTGCAGGCAGGGGTAGTGTCGTACAGATACAGATCGAAATCAAGCACATCTTGTGCCTTTACATTTAACTCTGAGCAGATGACATCCATCAAGAGTTGATTGCTTTCCAGTTCATTGTTGACGATGCCCAAGATGGGCAGCATATCCTTTTGGCGGCTAAGTTTTACGCCATCGTTTACCTGCCGGTTGAAGTGAATGGCTAAACTGCTGATTTGCAGCAGCGGTCTCTTTACGTGCAGTAGGCGTGTTTGCGGATGCATCACATCGCTTGAGCGCACAATTACCCTGCCTGCCAAGCTCAGCGGACGGTCAAACCAGGTGCTCAGAATGGGACCGCCATATACCTCTGTGTTGAGTTTGGTAATGCCTCCCTCACAAAGCATCTCGGCATGGGGCTTGATGCGGAAGGTAGGTGAGTCGCAGTGGGCGCATATCAAGTGGAAACCTGCCTCTGCCAAAGGGCGCTTTCCTATGCGTACCGCATAGAGCGAAGAATCGTTTTTGGTAAAAAACAGCTGTTCGCCAGGCTGGGCGGAACGGATAGATTCTGTGGCATCCTTATGGGCAAAACCTACTTTTGTAAGCCTGTCTGCCAAGGTTCGCACCGCCAGAAAATTGACAGGCGAAGCATTTAAGAAGTCAATAAGGTCATTAATCATAGTGATGTGTTATAAGTGTAGAAACAAATAAAACTGCCTGTACCGCCTTTCAGTGCAAGGGGTACAAGTGAATGAATACTTCACAAAAATACATATTTTAATTCATTACGGTGCCAATAAATGCCGAAAACTATGCAGTCGGAGTGAAAAAGCTGTGGAGAACGGCATGAAAAGCTATCCAAACGAATGGCAAAGAGCACGAAGAAACAACAAAAAAGGCTGTTTGTCAAGCATCAAAAGCAGACCGTAGTCGTGCCGATACTTGTCAAACAGCCTTGTGGCAATATGCCTGTCAGCAGGTTACAGTGTCAATACAGAGTTGACTTGGCAGCCTGCTGGGCAGGACAGATTTATTTCTTGAGCATCTTGTAAGTCTTGCCGTCAGCAGTACGTACAATGTAGATACCGTGCTGCAAAGCACCACTTATCTGGCGACCGCTGAGGTCATAGAATTTGGCATTGCCCAAAGTTTGGTTTTGCTTGATGCTGTTGATGCCGGTGGTAGCACCCTTGAAGTTGACAGTATAGTTGCTGCTGTTGTTCATGTCATCGGAAACAACAGTGATGTTCAGCTGAGCACCCGTCTCAGTTGATACAATATCCCAGCTTGCAAGGCTGTTGGCTCCGTCGGTAATCACATTAATGTCATCATTGGTCAGCTCGCCATCGTAGTTCACGTTGTATGAATAGGTGTCTTTGTTGAAGCCTTCCAGCTCCTTGCCTTTGATGGTAATGCCCTTTACTTTGTAGTTGTATACCAACTCCAAGTCGTCTACAAAGATAGAATCACTGTCTGAACCCTTGCCTGCATCGGCATTGGTAGAGATGGTAATCTGTAGGTTGCGTGGCTCAATATTGTTCTTCTGGCCGCGTGAGTAGTCAAAAGGTATTACCATTTGTTTCCACTCTCCGTTGGTAGAAGTTATCTTGGCGTTGCATGCCTGACCTACTACATGCTTGGCAAAAGCAGATTCACCGTTTTCGTCTAACGCACCTTCAGGGTCTTGGAAACGCTCGCCATCGGTCAGTACAGCATTGATAGTAGCGTATGGATGCGCCTCATTAGGTGTGCCTTGACCATATTTAATCCATACCTTCAGCGTGTCAGGACAGGTGTTCATAGGCACATAGAAGGGGTCACCATTGGCGTCCAAGTCAGAAGAGTCCACAGCAGACCAAGCATAGTTGTTGTCTACATCGGTAGCAGTAGTAGAGCCAGTGTTCATGCGGCCGGTAGTAATGGTACCGTTGGCAATGACAGGTTCACCTGTAGTCTCGTCGCTAATGCCTGTATTAAGGGCAATTACCTTTACGCTCTGCTTGCCTGTTGAGCCTGGGCGAACATCGTTGCTGATAAATGTGTGGGGCATCCAGCCTGCCAGATAAACCAGTACAGGATTGCCGGATGCGCTCATGAAAGAGTGCCAGTTGTTTGGTTCATCGCTCTCAACTTTATTGGAACCATACATGTCTACAGAGGCAGTGTGGAAAGCTTCGAAACCACTGTTGGGCACTTGTCCTAACTGTTGGGCGTTTTGACCGATGAAAACCTTGATGGTCATGCCTGTGTTTGACTGGATGTTGAGCAGTGCAGAAAGTCTGTCTGACTTGATCTGACCGTTCAAGTAGATGTTTACAAGGCCTAAAGACGGACCTAACCATGTGCCGGCAGGCACGTTGGCATCGTCGCCTTCGGTAATGTTGACAGCTTCATTGTCTCTCAACAGCGTGTAGAAACCGCAGGCAGTAGCGCCTACGTTCTTTACTGTTACATTGCCGATAGGCATTCCTTGGAAGTTGAAGTTAGCCAAAGAGAAGGTGTAACTGCCATTGCCGTTGTCGTCAACGGTTACGTCGATGGGGTCGCAAGGCATTGGAATGCCGTTCAACTCTACCGTTAGTGGCTCCTTGTAGTTAGTGGCAGATGCTGCCAATGACATCAAAGCAGCGACTGCAAGTGTAAAAATCTTTTTCATATTTTCCTTTCTTTATATAATGGTATATATTTTTTCTGAGTATCCTCTTGTGTGTGTGGCGTGCCCTTATTGCTCCTTTGCGGTAGCTGTTGATGGGCAAACAGCCGGTAAGCAGCGTTCTGCAGTGTGGCGTTTACTTCAGTTTGTAGGTCAGACCGATGGTACCATAGATAGGGTAAAGGGTCTGGTCCAGCGTGTGGAAGTCTGACTTGAAGAGTCCTGACAAGCCCCATGTCACGTTGGCATAGCAGCCCCAGCGCTTTGAAAAGTTCCAGTCTATGCCTCCACTGAGACCATACTGCCAGTGGCGCATGTCGGAAGAGAAGTTGTAGTCGCCCCGACTTGAATCGTCGTTACCCAGCATTACCTTGGTGCCAGTGGGGTCTCCTTGCCTCAGGTAGCCGTTATAGGCATAGCCGCTGAACTGGTGTGAGAGTACATAACTGATGTAAGGACCGAGCATGATGCGCACGCTTTTGCCGCAGTCGCAGGTCATCTGCACAGGCAGCGTAAGCATGTTCTCGTCTACTTGCGTAACAACATTGCCTGTAAAGCGGCCTTCCAGCTGGTCGCCCCCTTGTGTAAGTATCATGTGATAGTTCTTTACACGGGCATCCACCTTCATGTTCTTGTTCTCCATGTGCAGTCCTGCCATCAGTCCCCAGTGGCCGTTGAGCGGCTTGTAGACATCAAGCCCCAGCACAAGGTTAGGCTGTATGGTAAACTTGTTCATGCCTCTGATAGTGGCGGGCATATTGATAGGGGCTGTACCACCTATGTTTACACCCACACGGCCGTAGTAAACCGTGTTGTTGAGCAGTCCTTTTGCAAAGGCCATTCCTATGCTGCCAATGAGCATGAGGAGCAATACTGTATATCTTTTCATACTGATTATTCTTCTTTAGCGCAAACTATTCTCAGTTTGTCAAGTTCAAGTGTGCTGCCTACCGCACCGTTAAAGTTGTCGCCATCGTAGCTGGATGTGCAGACAATGGCTATGTTGTAGCCAAAGTTGGTCAAGCGTTCCTCGTCGATGTCGGCACTATATACAAAGTTGAGCTCAAACTTTGTCCAGTCAGCAGCAGGCTGCATGGTAGGCATTTCTGCCAGTGCTACCACATGCACATCGTGTTTCGGGTCTTCGCCTGTTAAGGTAAAGGCGTTGCCGTTGCTGTCAGTATTTTTGTAGAGTACGGCATATATGTCGCCATGGTCAGCCATGTTGGGCAGTGGGTTGCCGTCTTTGTCTTGGCATTGTGGCCCTGCCTGATACTTGTAATAGCCCACTACTTTTACCGGTTTCTGCGAGAAGCGCACGCCAAAGCGTGTGGCTTGCAGTGGTTGCAGAAGGGCTTTGGTGGCATCGAACTCACCCAAGAAGAGGTTGCCTGCCGCCAGCGATTTGTGCAGACGCACGCCCCAGTCTCCCGTACTGCGTGTTACGAGCTTGATGGCAGCCCCGTCATAGCCGTCAGGTTCAGGCACAGTGGGGTAGTTTTCGGGCTTGTTCTCGTCTGGCTTCATGGGTCGCATGGAATAGCCGGCATTGGCTGTTGCCCAGTTATAGGAGGTGTTGTCGGCTGACTGCACGTCAGTCCACAGGTAATACTTTTGTGTCTTGGGGTCTAAATAATAGTTCTCAAAATCAAGATAGACCGAGTCTGTAACCGTGTGTGTAGTGATATTGACCGCCACTTGATAGTTGCGGTGCCACAGCTTGTCTTCAGAGGTAACGGTATAAGCTACAGGTCCTTGGCTAAAGTCCATGGGCTGTCCGCTGGCAGGGCTGATAGTGGCACCTGGCGTAAGGCGGAAGAAAGGTGCCAAGGCTGTGAGGTCAGTACCCTTGCGCACGCTGAAATCAATTCTGGTAGTGGTAGACACCACGTTGACCAGCGAGTCAGAGGGGTTGAAAAACATTGTTTCCGGATGGTCGGCATGCAGATATGCCTGTTCGATATCACATTCGGCATTAAGCGGTTCGTCCTTAAAGCAGGAGGCAAGGATGCTGCATAATGCTATGATGGGTAACCATTTAAAGTATTTCATACGCTAACTAATCTTTTTTGTCGTGGCATAACTGTTGTGCCATGTGTTGTTTTTCTACTGTTTGATGGGCTTTGTATTTTTTTGAAAAGGCCCAAATTCCCCCTGTGATTGTGCAAAAAATGATTCCTATACGCATGGGTTATAGGTATCAAGAGCTAAAAACAGGAAGGTAGTAACAAACAGGTTATAACAGATAGACGCACAATAAACGCCTTAAATACAGTTGCAAAGTTACGCTAAATTTGGTTTTCATCCAAATAATATTGAGGTATCTGAGGGGTAAAAGGAAAAACTTTTTTGCTTTAATAGTTTTTTTTGCTACAATGATAGCAGATTTTACAGGATGAGACAAGGCATTGTCTGTGCGTAAAGTACGGATTGACAGTAGCTGGAAAGTGGGGTAAAGGCAAGTGTGGTTGCCTGTTGGCGGTATGCTGCCGCAGCGAGTCAAGGGCATAAAAAGCAAGAAAGACTTGACTTCATCCTTTTGAAGTCAAGTCTTTCTTGTGGGCAAAGATGGATTCGAACCACCGAAGTCGAGAGACAGCAGATTTACAGTCTGCCCCATTTGGCCACTCTGGAATTTGCCCATTGGTTTTAACGGGTGCAAAGGTACGTATAATTTTTGTTTTAAAAGAATTTTTATTCTACTTTTTTATCGCTTTTCTTCATTTTTATGTGAGGCAGACATGGCTCTTATATAATAAGGTGTTGCCTGTGTGTCATTTTGTGGCAGCTTGCATGTTTGACCACACACATGCAGCAGAAGCAATGCTATTGACTTGCCATTGCATTGCTTTCGCTGCCTGATTGCAGTGCTCTTGGCGTTCGGTTGCATTGCTTTCGGCTTGTGACAACGGTGCAATGGCAAGCCGGTTGCAGTGCTTTTGCATGAAGCTTGAAGGCAAAATTCTTGTCTGCTTCAACCAATGTTGAACGCCTGATTTATGAAAGAAAAGCACCACGGGCGAGAAACTGAAGTAGTGGAGGACTGTGATGGATATAAAGAAAAAGGCTTCTGCCGAATGGGTAGAAGCCTTTCTTCAAGTATGAAAAAATGTGATTAATTTAATGCATCAGCGAGTTCAGCACCTGCTTTGAATTTAGCTACCTTCTTGGCAGCAATCTGTATCTTCTCTTTTGTGGCAGGGTTGATACCCTCGCGGGCAGGACGCTCGTTGACACTGAATGTGCCAAAGCCAACAAGAGCTATCTTGTCGCCAGCAACAAGCGCGTCTTTAATAGCGGCAACAGTTGCATCAAGAGCCTTCTTTGCATCTACTTTAGACAAGCCTGAGCCTGCTGATATCTTCTCTATAAGTTCTGTCTTGTTCATAATTATAATTTGTTTAAAATATTGGTATTTATAGTTGTTTCAGCGATTTCGTTTCGCAAATATAGGTCAAACCTTTTAAAAACCAAACAAAAAATAAAAAAAAGTGAAGAATTTGAGGAAAAAAAGTTGCTTAACAACTTATTTTATAGACTATGACGGATATTTTTCGTAATTTTGCGACGATTTCTATTGATTTTTCAAATCCAATAAATATGTTTAGAATACCTCCGATAACAAAGAACTTACTGATAATTAACGTGTTGATGTTTGCTGCCACTTTCGTGTTCCAACGTGTGGGGGTAGACTTTGAAACGCTCTTTGGCCTACACTTCTTTTTGGCTTCAGATTTCAGCATCTATCAGCTGATAACTTACATGTTCATGCATGGCAACTTCCAGCATCTGTTTTTCAATATGTTTGCCTTATGGATGTTTGGCCGTGTAGTTGAAAGTGTATGGGGTCCGAAGAAGTTCTTGACCTTCTACTTTGTTTGCGGAATAGGCGCAGGATTGGTGCAGGAAGTCAGCCAGCTGGTATCACTTTATATGTTGGCATCAGACCAAATACCAGGGTTTGTAGCCTCCAACATTATGGAGGTGGCACACAACAGCCAGCAGTTGCTCAACATGTGGACCACAGTAGGTGCATCGGGTGGCATTTATGGCATTCTGCTGGCCTTTGGCATGCTCTTTCCGGAAGAACGCATATTTATATTCCCGTTGCCGGTGCCCATCAAGGCCAAATGGTTTGTTTGCCTTTATGTGGTAATAGAACTGCTCATGGCGCTGACCACTCCTGGCGACCAAGTGGCTCATTTTGCGCATCTCGGTGGTATGCTCTTTGGCTATTTACTCATCAAATACTGGCGCAATGGTTCGGGCAACAATTACTTCGGACGCTCCAAAGGGCAGCAGTTCTTTGACAAACTGAAGCAGAATTGGGAGCAACACAACCGTAAACGTAACGACAACTTTAGTAATCATGCTAACAGAAGAAGTGAATCAGACTGGGAATACAACCAGCGCAAAAAGGCTGAAGAAGACGAGTTGGACCGTATTCTTGACAAAATAAAGCGCAGCGGATACGACAGCTTGACGGATGAAGAAAAGAAAAAACTGTTTGACAACAGTAGGAAATAAACCATGGAGACTGCACCGCTGCCTGTGGCAACAGGCGTTTCATAAAAAGGCAATAGGCAGTTGATATGTCTCGCTGTCAGCATGGGCTTGGCCTATGGCATGGGGTGAGATGTATATAGCCTGTTGAATACACTGACACAATCAAGAATAATGGCTGCAAAAATAACTCATTTCGCACTGAAAATATTGGTAGGGGCCAATGTGGTAGCCGCATTGCTCATGCTGCTTGTTGGTTATTCAGACCGTTTGCACCCTACCGAGCATCCCCTGTTGGCCAGTGCAGGACTGGTGTTTCCTGCTTTCTTGCTGGTCAACTTCTGTTTTATGGTCTTTTTCGCTTTCGTAAAGCGGCGCTATGTATTGGTATCTTTCATAGGCTTTGTGTTGGCATACGAACCCGTAACAACCTATTGGCCCGTAAATATTCCCGACAATCCGGCACCAGGGTCCATAAAGGTCATGTCGTTTAACGTGCTTAACTTTTGCAATGCAGGCGCACCTTCCAATGAGCCAAACCCTATTCTTGACTATATACTCAACAGCGATGCCGACATTGTTTGCTTGCAAGAAGGGGTGATGAAACCGGATATAGTGGAGCGCGTATTGCCAGTCTACCATTATGTTGACTCCGCCAGGGGCGGCCCTAATAGCGACTGTCTGCTGCTGTTTAGCAAATACCCTATATTGAAGAAGGAACATATCAAATACGAATCAAAGGGCAACCTCAGTGCAGCCTTTAAGTTATTGATAGATAAAGACACCGTAACCGTTGTCAATAACCACTTTGAAACCTCTGGACTCTCTAAGGAAGACCGCGCAGGGTTTAAGGAAATGGTAAAAGGAGAAGCACATACCCGGCAAATGAAGTCAGAGTCGAAACGGCTCATTGTCAAGTTGGGAGAAGCGGCAAAAAAACGCGCGCCACAGGCAGATGCCGTGGTCAAATACATTCAGCATGCCAAAGGCAGCGTGATACTGTGTGGCGATTTTAACGACAGTCCTATCTCCTACACACATTATATATTGGCCAAACAGCTGACAGATTGCTATCGGGCAACGGCCAATGGTCCGGGAATTTCCTATCATCACAATGCCATCTTTGTGAGAATAGACAACATAATGTGCTCTGATGACTGGACACCTTACAGCTGTACGGTAGACCGCAGTATAGGTTATTCAGACCACTATCCAATCTATTGCTGGCTCAAAAAAAGCAGCAATGATGGCAAATAGTGAGCAAAACGATAAAAAAGAGCAATAAAAAGCATTTATTTTTTCAAAGTAAAGGAAAAATAATTATCTTTGCACGCTATAATGTCAAATTTGAGAAACATCAAAATTAATAATAACAAAAAATGCAGAACAAAGGAATTGTAATTGTTACAGCCGTCCTACTGACTCTTGCAAGCATTTTCTATTTGTCGTTCTCAGTTGCTACAAGCTATTACGATAGTCAGGCAGCTAAGATAAAAGACCCAATCGCTGCACAGGATTATAAAGATTCCGTGAAGTATCTTGGCGTCTATTCATATCAGAAATGTCTTGAAACCCAGATAGGTTTAGGTCTTGACCTGAAAGGCGGTATGAACGTGATCCTTGAAATCTCTGTTCCAGATGTAGTGAATGTGCTCGCTGACCACAAGACAGATGCAGCCTTCGTAAAGTCTATGGAACAGGCTAAAAAGGAAGAAGAGACAAGCCAGAAAGATTTCATCTCTCTGTTTGTCAAGTACTATCACCAGAATGCGCCAGGTCACCGCTTGGCTGAAATCTTTGCCACACAGCAACTGAAAGGTCAAGTGACCACACAAAGTTCAGACGCAGAGGTAGAGAAAGTGCTCAGAAGCGAAGTGCAGTCTGCTATTGACAACTCTTATAATGTAGTGCGCAACCGTATCGACAAGTTCGGCGTGGTTCAGCCAAACATCCAGAAACTGGAGGGACAAGAAGGTCGCATTATGGTTGAAATGCCTGGTATTCGTGAGCCAGAGCGTATCCGTAAGCTCCTTCAAGGCAGTGCAAACCTTGAGTTTTGGGAAACTTTCAATAGCGAAGAGGTTACTCCTTACCTGCGTCAGCTTGACCAGCGTATGGTCAACAACGGCCATGAAGCAGACACGGCAGCTGTGAAAGACAGTGCCGCTGCCAAGAAAGAAGTAGCCAAGAGTGATGATGCTAAACCTAAGTTCAGCATCAACAAGAAAAATACCGCTGCCAAGGCAGCAGCCACTACACAGCAAGCACAGTTTGAACAGGCCAAGAAACAAAACCCGTTGCTGGCAGCTTTGCAGTTGGCTCCACAAGGATCGTTGAGCATCGTGGGCTATGCTAACGCACGCGACACCGCTTATATCAACAAGATTATCTATTCTCAGGTGGCAAAACAAGTGCTCCCGTCAGACGTTAAGTTGCTGTGGGGTGCCAAACCAGCTGAAGGTATACAGGCAAAGAACGTGTATGAACTGTATGCCATTAAGGTAACACAGAGCAATGGACGCGCTCCATTGGAAGGAGATGTTATCACAGACGCTAAAGATGAGTTCGACCAAATGACCGGTCGCCCATCAGTCAGCATGACAATGAATTCAGATGGTGCCCGCCGTTGGGCAGCATTGACCAAAGCAAACGTAGGTAAAGCCATCGCTATTGTACTTGATGGCGTTGTATACAGTGCTCCTCGTGTAAATGGCGAGATATCAGGCGGCTCTTCACAGATTACAGGTAACTTTACCGTAGAAGATACAAAAGACCTCGCTAACACTTTGAAGTCTGGTCGTATGCCTGCTCCTGCACGCATCGTTCAGGAGGAAGTGGTAGGTCCTTCATTAGGTGCTCAGTCAATCCAGCAGGGCCTTGTCTCATTCGTTGTAGCCTTTGTCATCTTGATGATCTACATGATTCTGATGTACGACTTCATCCCTGGTATGATGGCTAACTTGGCATTGCTGGTCAACTTGTTCTTTACCTTGGGTATATTGACGTCGTTCCAGGCGGCACTTACCATGCCTGGTATAGCCGGTATCGTACTTACCTTAGGTATGGCGGTGGATGCCAACGTGCTTATTTATGAGCGTACAAAGGAAGAGTTGCGTAAGGGCAAGCAGCTGAAGCAAGCTGTTGAAGAAGGTTACGGTAACGCTTTCTCTGCTATTTTCGACTCAAACTTGACATCAATCATAACAGGTGTTATCCTCTATGTATTCGGTACAGGTCCTATTCGCGGTTTCGCTACCACATTGATTATAGGTATCTGCTGTTCATTCTTTACCGCTGTCTTCTTGACTCGTCTCGTTTACGAGCATCAGATGAAGAAAGACAGGTGGCAGAATCAGAACTTTACCACCCGCTTCTCACGCAATTTGATGCAGAATACCCACTTCAGCTTCATGAGCATGGCTAAAAAAACCATGTACGTTGCTATCGCCGCTGTGGTAATCTTCCTTGTTAGCTTCGGCGTAAGAGGATTGAGCAAGAGCATCGATTTCACTGGTGGCCGCAACTATGTCATCAAGCTTGAGAAGAATGTAGAACCAGAGCAGATTACAGAAGCATTGCGTCCTGCATTCCCGGGAAGTACTGTCAGCGCATTGGCACTGGGTACAGACGGACAGACTATCCGTGTGTCAACCAACTATAAGATAGACTCTAACAGCCCAACCATCGACAATGAAGTTGAGAATATACTGTATAAGGCTCTTTCCAAGGCGGGCTATGTAACCCAGAAGAGTGTAGAAGCGTTCAAGAATCCTGATGTACGTGCAGGTGGTTCTATCATCAGCAGTACCAAGGTCGGTCCTTCTGTGGCTAAGGATATTACCAACGGTGCCATCATTAGTGTATCAATCGCCTTGCTGGCCATATTCCTTTACATCTTGATACGTTTCCACAACATTGCCTTCTCTATCGGTTCAGTGGTAGCATTGGCATTGGATACCATAGTTGTTATTGGCTTCTACTCATTATTATGGGGCATCGTTCCATTCTCTCTTGAGATAGACCAGACGTTTATTGGTGCCATCCTGACGGTTATCGGTTACTCTATCAACGATAAGGTGGTGGTATTTGACCGTATCCGTGAAAACCTTGGCTTGTACAAGAACAAGGATTACTTCTCTCAATTCAACAACTCATTGAACGAGACATTGGCCCGTACTATCAACACCTCATTGTCTACCTTGATTGTGCTGCTGTGTATCTTCTTCCTCGGAGGTGAGAGTACACGTAGCTTCTCATTCGCAATGATCTTGGGTGTGGTATTCGGTACGCTGTCATCTATCTTCGTTGCAGCTCCTGTAGCTTACTATACCTTGAGTCGCAGGGCTCGTAAGGAACCTAAAAACTTGGAGGTTGCGCAGGCTTGAGCAAGGAGTTGAACAGACAGAAACACATAACAGCATAACTCAAGTCTTTCATAAAGACTGATTATTGCATACGCAAAGAGAGGCTGGAAGATTATCTTCTTCCAGCCTCTCTTTGTGTATTGTTTGGTTTACAGCAGATATATTTGTATGGCTTTGCAGAATATCGTGGCATAAATCTGTCTAACTTGATAGGCGATATCCTAAAAAGTAAAGCCTGTCCGGCATCCAATCACTTGCCTGTATGATTGCAATCGTGATTTATCGGGTGAGCCATCGTCTGTTTGTATGATTGCAATCACTTGTTTATATGGCAATAAAAAACAGCGACCTGCATCGAAATGCAAGTCGCCGTAATAGAAGCGTGGGCCATCTAGGGCTTGAACCTAGGACCTCCAGATTATGAGTCTGTTGCTCTAACCAACTGAGCTAAAAGCCCGTCTCAACCATAAGGTGGTTAAGAATTCGTGTGCAAAGGTACAGTTATTTGGTTAAATAACCAAATTTTTTTTGTAAAATGTGTGCTTTTAGCCCTATAAATGTGTGCTTTTAGGCTGTTAATGGTGCCTTTATACCTGTTTTTAATGAATTTGAGCGCAACCTTCTTTACCGTATGGTTGCTTTAAAGCGGAAATACAGAAGCTTGTATGGCTTATTACAAAGAATTGTATGTGGATGCCGCTTCTCGTACAAGGAGAAAATGCAAGTAGCATGAGGGAGAGTGCAAGTTGTATAAAGGGAGTATATAAGCAACTGTTATTAAAATACGAGATGCATGTAAAGTTGTTATGAATGGCAAGTTATAAAGCACTGTTAGATTATGTAAACAATTGTGTATTCAATGAAAATAAGTTTTAATTTTGGTCTATTAATCTTGCATTTGCGCCCAAGTTGGTGTAACTTTGCACACATAGTATGAAACAACAGCAGGCGAAGAAGCTCTTCAAAGCGTTGTGGCAGACTATTTTCTTAATTGTATTAATGTATATCTATTTATTTTTTTAATGAGCAATGAAGTAAATCCGTTATTGTCAGGTCTAAAGGGCTTGAGCAGTAATGAAGTGGGGCAGAGCCGTGAAAAGTACGGCCATAACACATTGACCCCTCCGAAGAAGACATCGTTATGGACGCTTTATTTAGAAAAGTACAAAGATCCTATTATCAAGATTCTTATTCTTGCAGCCTGCATATCGTTGGCATTGGCCTTTATTGAGGGCGAGTTTATAGAGACGATAGGTATTTTTGTGGCCATCTTTATGGCTACTACCATTGGCTTTTACTTTGAGCGGGATGCCGCCAAGAAGTTTGAGGTGCTCAATGCTGTGGGCGAAGAGCAGCCTGTAAAGGTCAAGCGCGACGGTAAGATTGTGCAAATACCTCGCCACGAAGTGGTGGTAGGCGATGTGGTTATTATCGAAGTGGGTGATGAGATACCTGCTGACGGCGACCTGATGGAGTCTACCGACTTGCAAGTAGACGAGTCTACACTTACCGGTGAGCCTATTGTAACCAAGCATGCCGACCCGAAACTGAATGATGCTGAGGTAACTTACCCGTCCAATAAGGTACTGCGTGGCACTATGGTGATGAATGGTCGTGGTGTGTTTACAGTTACCGCCGTGGGCGATGCCACGGAAATCGGTACCGTGGCACGTGCCAGCACTGAGATTACCGCAGTGAAGACCCCGCTCAACATGCAGCTCGAGAAGTTGGCAAAAATGATCAGCAAGGTGGGCATTGGCATCTCCGTGGCTGCTTTTGTCATCTTTCTTGGCCATGATATATTGACAGATCCTAAAGGCATTTGGCATACCACCAACTATCTGGCCATGGCAGAAACTGTGTTGGGGTACTTCATGATGGCAGTTACACTGATTGTGATGGCTGTTCCAGAAGGCATGCCTATGGCGGTTACGCTAAGTTTGGCCTTGAACATGCGGCGTATGCTCAAGAACAATAACCTTGTGCGCAAGCTTCATGCGTGCGAGACGATGGGTGCCGTAACGGTGATATGCACTGACAAGACGGGTACACTGACCCAAAACAAGATGCAAGTGGCAGACATGACTGTCTACGATAAAGACCGCCAACTGCTTGACACTGCCATTGCGCTGAACTCTACCGCTCATTTGGATGAAAGCGGACAGAAGGGCATTGGCAATCCTACTGAGGTGGCATTGCTGCTGTGGCTGCACCGCAATGGAGCAGATTACCGTGCTCTGCGCGGCAGTTTGGCGGTAGAAACCCAGTTGCCGTTTTCTACCGAACGTAAGTATATGGCTACCGTGGCCCGCGTTAACGGGCAGCGTTATCTCTTTATGAAAGGTGCACCGGAGATAGTGTCGGCATGCTGTGCATTGGCTGATGACAGCCGTCAGCAGGTGTCTGCCGTGCTTAGGGGCTATCAAAATAAAGCCATGCGCACCTTGGCTTTTGCATGCAAGCCCCTTGCTGACGGTGAGAATGCAGACCTTTCTGCCCTTAATGCTGCCTCTGCCCTTACTTTGCAGGCTGTGGCTGCTATCAGCGACCCTGTAAGGGCCGATGTGCCAGGTGCTGTAAAAGAGTGTCTCAACGCAGGCATTACCGTAAAGATTGTTACTGGCGACACCTCAGCCACTGCCATAGAGATAGCCCGGCAAATAGGTATATGGGATAAAGACACCCCTGCAGAAGCTCAGATAACAGGTCCTGATTTTGCAGCCTTGAGCGATGAAGAGGCTTACAAACGTGTAATGGTGCTCAAGGTGATGAGCCGTGCGCGTCCGACCGACAAGCAGCGACTGGTTAACTTGTTGCAGCAGAACGGGCAGGTAGTGGCTGTTACAGGCGATGGTACCAATGATGCGCCAGCCTTAAATCATGCGCATGTGGGCCTTTCATTAGGTTCCGGCACTTCTGTGGCCAAGCAAGCCAGCGATATGACCTTGATAGACGACTCGTTTGGAAGCATTGTCAATGCTGTCATGTGGGGCCGCTCTCTGTATCGCAACATACAGCGTTTTATCTTCTTCCAGCTGATTGTCAATGTTACTGCACTGCTCCTGGTGCTCAGTGGCTCGGTATTGGGCACTGAGATGCCGCTTACTGTAACCCAGATATTGTGGGTTAACATCATTATGGATACCTTTGCTGCCTTGGCTTTGGCCTCACTGCCGCCGTCAAGGGAGGTGATGAACGAAAAACCTCGCAAGCGTACAGACTTTATTATCACCAAACCTATGATTAAAGGCATTGTGCTGATAGGTGTAGCCCTGTTTGCGCTGCTGTTTTATCTTATGTTAGGCTGCTACAAGAGCGATGGAGGCATGGACTTGCATGAGCTGACCATATTCTTTACGGCTTTTGTCATGTTTCAGTTCTGGAATCTTTTCAATGCCAAATGCTTGGGTTCCAACCATTCGGCTTTTGACGGATTGTTGCGCGACAAGGGCCTGCTGCTTGTGCTGTTGCTTATTCTTGTGGGCCAATGGTTTATCGTAACCTTTGGCGGACGCATGTTCCGCACCACGCCACTCGGTGCAACCGAGTGGCTGGAGATTATTGTTGCTACTTCTATCGTACTTTGGTTAGGTGAAATTTGGCGAGGAATAAAGAGATGGAGATGCAAGGAATAAAGAACATTGTGTTCGATTTTGGCTGCGTGTTGGTAGATCTTGACAAGCAGGCTTGTGTCGAGGCTCTTAATCGTATAGGTGCCAACAACGTGTCGTCTTATGTAGATGAGTGCAGGCAAGAAGACCTTTTCCATGAGTTGGAGACAGGAAATATCAGCGTGGGTGACTTCTGCAATGAGGTGAGAAGGCTTTGTCCTGATTGTCATGCTACCGATGAGCAGATATGCGAGGCGTGGAACGCACTGCTGACAGGCATACCACAGCAGCGCTTGGAGCGTCTGATAAGCTTGAAAAAGGATTATCGCCTGTTACTGTTGAGCAATACCAATCCCATACATTGGCACAAGTCAGTGAGAGATTATTTCCCGCATGACGGATATGAGGTAGACGATTATTTCGAGAAAACCTTTCTTTCGTATCGCATGCACCTCATAAAGCCCGATGAGCGCATATTCAGAGAGATGCTCATTGCGGCAGAGATGATGCCCCATGAGACACTGTTTATCGATGACTCGCCCATGAATTGTGCCGCTGCCAGCGAGTTGGGCATCAACACTATCTGCGTAAGCCATGGCGATGAGTGGCTTGACAAGATTTGACAAGTAGGCACGGAACACAATAGAATAAGCATGAATACATTCTATATCAACGGCCACACCGAGTCTGTCAGACCCTGTGTGGCCACTATTGGCTTTTTTGACGGAGTGCATAAAGGACACCGCTTTCTGATTGACAAAGTGGTGAAGATGGCGCACAGCATGCCCGATACAGATGCTATGGTCATTACCTTTGATACGCATCCGCGTGAGGTGGTGTGCCCTACCTGGCATCCTCATTTGCTTACCACACTTGATGAAAAGCTGTTGTTGCTCTCCAAAACCAAGATAGACAGCTGTGCTGTGCTGCATTTTGATGCTGACATGGCACAGCTGTCTGCCCGCGAGTTTATGCAGACGGTGCTTCACGACCGCTTGCATGTGGCAAAACTCGTTACAGGCTACGACAACCGCTTTGGGCATAACCGTCAGGAAGGCTTTGACGACTATGTAAGATACGGCAAGGAGATAGGCATGGAGGTGGTGCAGAACACTGCACTTGAGGTGGATGGCCTAAAGGTAAGCTCGTCTGTGGTGCGGCATATGCTCTCGGAAGGGCGTGTGGCAGAAGCCGGCAACTGCTTGGGCTATCCTTATTTCTTGTGTGGAAAAGTAGTGAGCGGTTATCAGGAAGGGCGCAAGCTGGGCTTTCCTACGGCCAACATACAGCCAAACGATGCGCATAAACTGGTGCCGCAGTCAGGCGTTTACGCCGTAAAGCTGCGTCTGGAGGGCACCGTAAGCCGTAAGCATGGCATGATGAACATAGGCACTCGTCCCACATTCAACGGTCGCAGGATAAGTTTGGAGGCCCATATCTTTGACTTTGAAGACAATATCTACGGCCGGCAAGTGGAGGTGGAGTTTGTCAAGAAGCTGCGCAATGAGCGCAAGTTTGATACCATTGACGGTCTGGTGGCGCAGCTCAAGGCCGACCGCGAACAGGCTATACAGCTGTTTGGCAGTCAAGGTGTTGTCATCTGAGCCTCTATTTAGATAAGTAACAATACAATAAACCCTACGAAATGAAGAAATCTTTCTACTGTTTTTTGGCATTTATATTGGTACAGTATGTGTGCTATGTGCTTGTTAACACGATATGGTCGGTATGCACAGCCGAAGGCAAGAGCTTTATCGATGCCTTGTCGTGGGACAGGTCAATAGCCCTGCAGCCCACAGTACTATTGGTCAATTCGGCTGTCAGCAGCGTTATCACGCTACTTCTGTTCCTTCATTACAAGTGGACTGAAGTGTCGTCGGCATGGTTGCGCACACGCCATTGGGACGTATGTGTGTGGAGCGGCGTAGCTGCGTTGGGCACTTTAGTGCCCTGTATATGGCTGCAAGAGCAGTTGCCGGAACTTCCCGACCTCTCGGCCGACCTTTTTAAGCAAGTCATGAGCAGCCAGTATGGCTACTTTGTGCTCTGCGTGTTTGCACCTTTTGTAGAAGAAGTGGTCTTCCGTGGCGCCATACTTCGCAGTATGCTCTCTGCCATGTCCAACCGTTGGCTGGCCATATTCGTGTCGGCACTGTTCTTTGCCGCAGCCCACATGAATCCTGCACAGATGCCCCACGCCCTGTTGGTAGGCCTGCTGTTGGGCTGGTTTTATGCCCGTACAGGCAGCATCATACCAAGTGTAGCATTCCATTGGGTCAACAACACTGCCACTTATGCCATCTATGTATTGATGCCACAGGCAGAAGACATGACCCTGTTGCAGTTCTTTGGAGGCAACAGTGTGCGTGTAGCCTTGGCTATACTCTTCTCAATGTTCCTGCTCCTGCCAGCTTTGTATCAGCTCAACCTGCGCATGTGCAAGGCCAAGTAGCAAGCAACCGGTGTGTGAGTGTCAGGCAAACCGTTTGGCACTCCGTAAATCTATAAGACAGGTGCCAAGTATCCACTTGCACCCCATACAACATAACCTTAATAAACACAACATGGAAAAGAAAAAACTCTTGCAAAAAGCATTTATCGATGGCAACCTGCCGTCACACATTACTTACTGTTTCTTGGACCATTGCCAGCAGAAAGACGACTGCATTCATTACCAGTGCGCCCTTTACAAGCCTGTTGGCGTAACCAAAGGAACAACAGTGTTTCCTGATGCCCTGCGCTCAGAATCATGCGCTTACTTTGCTCCATTGCGCATAGTGCGCATGGCTTGGGGCTTTGACAGGCTGTTTACTGACGTAAAAGTAAAGGATGCCCCCGCTTTGCGTGCAGCCATGAAAGCCTGTTTGGGCAGCAAAGGCCAGTATTACCGCTACAAGTTGGGGCAACTCAAGCTGCTGCCGGAACAGCAAGACGCTATCAGGCAGATTTTTGCTGCACAGGGATACGGCCATGTAGCATTTGATTTTTACGACGAAGAGTTGGACTTAACGCAGTGCTAACCATTTGGTTGGCATGCATGAAACCATTGACTCACACTTTGCCCAGCCCTTGGGGAGCCATTGCCCACATTGTGGGCAATCGTTGCCCAAGGGCTGGGCATTGAGTGCCCACGCCGTGGGCACTTTATTGTTCCATACCTTTATGGTCCTTTTTATTTTGCAATACACTTTTGTTTTGGTTGTTATTTCCTGACAGTTAACAGTGTAAGACATATTGTTTTGTACTGTTGACAGTGTGGCAAATTGTTAGATGAAATCGGCATTGTTACCGAAGTAAGATAAAAAGCCATAAAGGCGATATTTTATTCAGATTTATATATTGCATACAATCATACAATTTCTTATCTTTGCAATTGGATTGGGCATATCCTTATCCAAGACATATTAGAAAAGAAAGAAGCGTTATGCTTATCTTGTAATTTTGAGAACGTAGGAAATTTTCAAAAGAATGTACAAGGATGGCATAGTGGTTCTCACGCTTAGCGTGGGCTGCTATTACTACATCTGTACATTCGGGTTTCCTACGACCTTCAAAATTAAGACATAGTATAGTCAGTTCCACGCTTCGTGATTTAAGGACAATGGCTATGGGGAGCTGGTAGCATGGAGGATAAAAACATGAAAAATACGAGTTTGTTTATTGTTTTGGCAATGCTGTTATTGGCTTGTAGTAGTTCACCCACTGATAAAGCTACGGCTTTAATAAAAGAAGATATGCCTAAAAATCTGATTAAGGCGGATAGTTATGACCCTGTTGATACAAAGGTTGACAGTGCATTTGCTCCCTATGATTCGCCTACTTTTTATACACAAGTAATGGAGTACCTTAAATTGGAATCTGAGATGGATGCCTGTGAAAGAAAAACGAGATATGCAAAATCGTCCATGGCTATATACAGTTCACCTTATGATGCGAGTTCAAGAAATGAGTATCAAGAGTATAAAGCAGAATATGAAGCGTGTATGGAACAACAAAAAAGTCTGGAAGAAAAAATAAGGGAGAAAGTTGAATATATAAAAAACGCAATACAAGAAAAGCCTAAGTTTATAGGCTTCAAGGCTTATCATCGTTTCCGTTCCGATAATAATGCAGGGCAGACGCTACTTGGAGGAGCTCTTTATATATTGAATGAAGATATCACGCAAATTCTTGCTCTTTACGATGTAGAAAGTGAAGACTATTTAAAATACCAACAATTTATAAAGCAACTACAAGAAGAATGATATAATCAAGATAAATATTGAAAAACCTATGAAAACAATCTGTATAGCGGTTATATTGCTTTTCTTTAGCAATATAATATCGAGTCAAACATTTACTGTTACAAAGAATGATTCTACCATTATGACAGAATATAATGATGGTAAACTTTGGGCATACCGAAATGCCGATAATTTTGTGGTAGGTCTTACTTGCTATGAAGAAAAGGACAATTATGGCAAGTATTATCAAGCGCAAATACTTATACGTAATTTGGGCGATTCTGCCGTTACTTTTTGTCCGGAAAATGTTTCTGCATATTTAGAGCGTAGAAATGATACCATGGAACTTGAAGTATATACCAATGAAGAATTTCAGAAGAAAATAAAGCGTACGCAAACTTGGGCAATGATCCTAACCGGAGTTTCGGCTGGACTGAATGCAAGTTCAGCAGCTTATTCTACATCGTATTCTACCACTTATTCACCCTCAGGCTATGCTTATACAACTGTTACACGACATTATGACGCAAATGCTGCATATCAAGCAAATCTTGCATCTACAAATCAAATGATAGCATTAGGAAAGATGATGGATAACGACAGAAAAGTTAAGGAACAAGGTTATCTTAAAAAAACAACAATTTATCCTAATGAGGCAATAATTGGCTACATGAATATAAAAAAGAAAAAAGGTGATGTATTGACCGTGAATATTCCTATTCAACAATATGTTTATTCTTTTTCTTGGCTGGTAAAAGCCAAGAAAAAAGCATAGATGAATATGCAAACGGAAAGGGAACGCAAGATGTTTGAAAAGAATATTGTTAATAAGCAGGTGTATATAAACGTTTAGTATAGAACACTTGCTTATGGATTGGACTACGTTTTTTTTATATTCTTGCATTGGAATATATATAAAAAAGAAAACGACTAAGTGTTGAATTCAACATCTTAGTCGTTTCTTCTGTACCCAGAGCCGGGGTCGAACCGGCACGGGTTTCCCCACTGGTGTTTGAGACCAGCGCGTCTACCGATTCCGCCATCTGGGCTTATTTGCGGTTGCAAAGGTATAATTAATTTTTTAATTGACCAAATTTTGATTGAAAAAACTTAAAATAATTGTGAGTATTAACAAATATGCGTACCTTCGTATTCGTAAAAACAAATCTGTAAATACTATGTTAGAAAACAAAAATGACTATTGTGTAATACTTGCTGGAGGCAAGGGCAGACGCCTTTGGCCATGTAGTAGAGAAGATTGCCCAAAGCAGTTCATTGACTTTTTCTCAACGGGAAGAACGCAAATACAGCAGACCTATGACCGCATGAGCAAATTTATACCTGCCGAAAAAATATATATATGTACGAACAAGGAGTACACGCATTATGTGGAAGAGCAGTTGCCTGAGGTCAACAAGCAGAATATCTTGAGTGAACCGGTAGCCCGCAACACGGCTCCCAGTGTGGCTTGGGCCGCTTACCGCATAGGGCATCTTAACCGTAACGCACGTATGGTGGTGGTGCCGTCAGACCAAGCTGTGTTTAAAGAGGAAGAGTTTGAGCGCAATGTGCTGGATGGCCTTAACTTTGTTGGCAGCAACAACTGTTTGTTGACAATGGGTGTGAAGCCAACAAGACCTGAACCTGGCTATGGATACATACAGTTGGGCGAGGAGTCTGCACAGAAAGGGGTATATAAGGTAAAGTCGTTTACAGAGAAACCTGACAGGGATTTTGCCAAGATGTTTATGGAAAGCGGAGAGTTTTACTGGAATACCGGTCTGTTCCTTTCCAATGTATTGTATCTTGGCAAGTGCCTGAAAGGAGTGTTCCCGATAGGTGCAGAATGGTTGGAGAAGGAGCATGCCAACGGTTATAGTATGGAGACAGAGTTGCAGATGATAGAGCAGTGCTTTCCTGCATGTCCTAACTTGTCTATCGACTATGGCATTTTGGACAAGAATGAGAATGTCTATGTAATGCAATGCGACTTTGGATGGGCAGATTTGGGTATGTGGCACAGTATCTATGAGAGCATGAGCAGGGCAAAAGACGACAATGTAGTGATAGCTTCTCATGCTTTGTTGGACAACAGCAAGGGCAATATTGTCAAGCTGCCCGATGACCATATGGGCATCATCAGCGGTCTTGAGGGTTATATAGTGGCAGAGAAAGGCAATGTGCTGTTGGTTTGCAAGAAAGAAGATTCGTCTGCCTTGATACGAAAATATATCAATGAGGTGCAGGTGAAGTATGGCGATGAGTTTATATGATGCCTGCAATGAACCTGAGATAACGGCAAAAGAAGAAGCCCACAGTTCCAAAACAGGTTGGTACTGCGGGCTTCTTCTTTTGCCGTTGTTAGCTGGTGGGCTAATGAAAATTAGTTACTCGTTGGTATACGCAGTATAAATCTTATTGGCAATGTCTTTAAACTCTTCGCTTGTAAGCTTCAGCTTTGGATTGGAGAATATCATGTCTTTCTCTGTTTGCATAGGTACCAGATGAATGTGGGCATGAGCTACCTCCAGTCCAAGTACAGCCATGCCGACCTTTTTGCAGGGGAAGGCCTTCTTGATGGCTATGGCTACCTTCTTGGCAAACACGATCATCTCTGCCAATTCATCGTCGCTCATGTCAAAGATATAGTCAACCTCACGGCGTGGAATGACCAAGGTGTGGCCTTTCATAAGCGGATTAATGTCGAGGAAAGCATAGAACTTGTCGTTCTCTGCACATTTATAGCTGGGTATTTCGCCAGCGGCAATCTTTGAAAAAATGTCCATAGTTAATATCTTTTTTAAGGGTTTGAACTGTTGTTGAAATTGATAACTTTGAAAGTATCAGTGTTGCAGGTGTGTGAAAGGAGTGGCATGTCGGAGCTGTTCTTGTCAACTGCCTTTTGAACACCTGTTTATGTAATAACTATTATGTGCATGACAGTCAGTGTGGCGTGGCTTGTTCAAGTTTGCACTGCTGCAAGTAGATGGGTCGAAATAACGCATATATACAAGTAAAGGAGTTGCCTTTTGAGGTTGTTCAGGTCTCAAGAGGACAGCTCCTTTACTTGTATTGGTTATTCAACGCTGATTTTGTCGATACGCAGATTGATGATACCGCGTGGTATTTTGATTTCTGCTATGTCGCCTACCTTCTTGTTCAGCAGGCCTTGTGCGATAGGAGTTTTGATTGAAATCTTTCCTTCGCGAAGGTTAGCTTCGCTTTCGCTGACGATGGTATAGGTCATTTTGGCCTTGTTTGCCATGTTGGTCATCTCTACTTTAGAGAGGATTTGCACCGTATCAGTGCTCAAGCGAGACACGTCAACAATCTTAGCTTCAGCAATAGCTTGCTTGAGTTTGTTGATTTTGTCTTCCAAATGAGCTTGGTTCTCCTTGGCAGCATCGTATTCAGAGTTCTCGCTCAGGTCTCCTTTGTCTGCGGCTTCTGCAATCGCTGCAGATGCTTTAGGTCGTTCTACACTTTCCAAACGTTTCAGTTCAGCTACCATCTTGTCGTAGCCATCTTGTGACATGTAAGCCATAATAGTAAGTTTTTATTAGTTATTGTTTAGCGGAATGACAAAACTAAGGATACCGACATCAGCATAATGTCGGTATCCTTAGTTTCTTTCCCTTATGTCATTTCATTAATATCTGGCTGCAAAGATAGTGAATTAAAAACAGACGGCAAAATTATTTTCCTTTTATTTTATACCTTGGAGTTGCCGAAGCGTATCTATATATCTTGTTCTTTTTCAGCAAGTTTGGCACATAGACAGTGGCTTGAAGAAAGTCTGGAAAACACGCTTGAAAGGCTGTTGTTTTATAAAAAAGAGCGACATAATGCCGAATCAGCCAAATATTTGGCTGATTTTTGCGCAAAAAGCATCTTGTTTAAGCATTATTTCGTAATTTTGCAAAGATGAAAGAGATGTTTCGCAAGCGCGCAAACAGCAGATTGCTGCGTTCTCTGACATGTTTAACATTAGAAATCAATAAATTGTAAATTATGTTATCGCTTGAAGAACAAGAGGCCATTATCAAGCTTATCAAGCAGCAGGTAGTGCCCGCTATTGGTTGTACGGAGCCAATGGCAGTAGCCCTTTGTGTGGCAAAAGCGCGAGAAGTATTGGGCACATTGCCCGAACGTATAGAGATAAAGCTTAGCGCTAATATGCTTAAAAACGCTATGGGAGTAGGCATTCCGGGCACAGGCATGATAGGTTTGCCCATTGCTGTGTCGTTAGGAGCACTGATAGGCCGTTCTGAGTTGCAGCTGGAAGTGCTGAAAGATTGCAACAGACAGGCTGTGGAACAAGGCAAGCAATACATGGCGGGCAATCATATTGATATAAAGTTAGACGAAAATGCTCCGGACAAGTTATATATAAAGGTAACATGCAAGGGAGAAGGGCATCAGTCAGAAGCCGTCATTCAGGGCTCTCACACACATTTTGTACTTGTCAGGAAAGATGCTGAGGTACTGCTGCAAGAGCAGCATTGTGCGGAAATTGAGCAGCAGGCAAAGCCAGCGGTGATGCTGACCCTGAAGAAAGTGTATGACTTTGCCACTACTACTGATGTCGAAGACCTGCGCTTTATCCTTGAAGCCAAGCGCTTGAATGAAGCCGCTTCGCACCAAGGCCTGAAAGAAAACTATGGCCATGAGTTGGGAAAGACCATGTGCAGCCCATTGGGTAAAGGCATCATGGGCGACAGCATCTTCTCCAAAATACTGTCTGCCACCAGCTGTGCGTGTGATGCCCGTATGGCTGGAGCTATGGTTCCGGTAATGAGTAACAGCGGTAGCGGCAATCAAGGCATCTGCACCACGATGCCGGTAGTGGTGTTTGCAGAAGAAAACCACAATACTGAGGAAGAGACGATACGTGCTTTGATTATCAGCAATCTTACCGCTATCTATATCAAGCAGTACTTGGGATCGCTGTCAGCACTGTGCGGTTGTGTAGTAGCCAGTACAGGCAGCAGTTGCGGCATTACCTATCTGATGGGTGGTAACTATGAGCAACTGTCGTTTGCGGTAAAGAATATGATAGCCAATCTAACGGGAATGATTTGCGACGGTGCCAAGCCCAGTTGTGCATTAAAGCTTACCACAGGTGTAAGCACTGCGGTGATGAGTGCCATGTTGGCCATGATGAATCGCCATGTTACCTCGTCAGAAGGCATTATAGAAGACGATGTAGACAAGAGCATCCACAATCTTACGGATATAGGTCGGAACGGTATGGACGATACAGACCGCTATGTGCTCAACATTATGACACATAAAAACCAGTAATTCCTTGCTCTTTCATGTTATTGTAAACCTTTTATGGGGTGCTTGCAGTTGCCTGCCTTGCAGTGCAAGCGGTGCTGTTGCTTCTTGATAAAAGGCATGTTCAGATGAAAATAATAACTAAAAATAATTATGTTTAAGTATTTAAGAACCACAATTCTTACGATGCTGTTGGCTGTGTTTGCCATAGCGGCATCGGCACAAGGCGATATGCCTGTTCACTTCAAGGTGACCAAGAAGCAAGTTTCGCCCACCGAACTCGATGTAATATTCACTGCCAAGATTGCCAATGGCTGGCATGTGTATTCAACAGGGCTGCCCGCTGACGGTCCTGTATCAGCTACACTGACCACCGAAAAGAGCGAAGGCGCAAAGGCCGCGGGCCGTTTGACTCCACGCGGCAAGGAAATCAAGCAGCATGATAACGTGTTTGGCATGACGCTTCGCTACTTTGAGCATAGCGTATCGTTTGTTCAGAAGTATAAGATTACAGGCAAGACCTACCGTGTAAAAGGCTATCTGGAGTTCGGTGCTTGTAATGATGAAAACTGCATGCCGCCTACTCAGGTAGAGTTTGACTATAAAGGCGAGGGCCCGGCAGATGCACCGGATGCCGTAGACGAGACCGCTGCCGACACTGCTGCTACCGCTTTGGCTGCTTCTTCAGACAGTATCAAAGGCGACAGTATAGCTGCCGACACTACCACAGTAGTGGCTCAGGGCGACCTTTGGAAGCCAGTGATAGATCAGCTCAAGGCCTTTGACTCAGGCGCAGACACCGCTCATCACTCCCTTTTCTACATTCTTATTATGGGCTTTGTGGGTGGTTTGCTCGCTGTTATGATGCCTTGTATCTGGCCTATCATACCTATGACAGTCAGCTTCTTCCTCAAACGCAATAAGGATAAGGCAAAAGGCATACGTGATGCCATCACTTATGGCATCTCCATTATTGTAATCTATTTGGCACTTGGACTGATTATTACTGCTATTTCGGGCGGTAACGGACTCAACAGCTTGTCTACCAATGCCGTGTTCAACATCTTCTTGTTTGTGCTGTTGGTAGTGTTTGCCGTGTCATTCTTTGGATGGTTTGAGTTAGAGTTGCCTGCCAAGTGGACCAACTCCATTGACAACAAGGCCTCTGCCACCAGCGGTCTTATCTCAATCTTCCTCATGGCCTTCACCCTTGTATTGGTATCATTCTCTTGTACGGCACCAATCATCGGCTTGTTGCTGGCAGAGGTATCCACCACCAATAGCTATGCAGCTCCTGCTGTGGGCATGTTTGGCTTTGCTTTGGCTTTAGCTTTGCCTTTCTCGCTGTTTGCCATGTTCCCTACTTGGCTCAAGCAGGCACCTAAGTCAGGCTCTTGGATGAATACCATCAAGGTATGTTTAGGTTTTGTAGAGTTGGCTTTCTCGCTCAAGTTCCTGTCAGTGGCAGACTTGGCTTATGGCTGGCATCTGCTTGACCGCGAGACATTCTTGGCTTTGTGGATAGCTATCTTCTTCCTGTTAGGTCTCTATCTGATAGGAAAACTGAAGTTCCAGAGCGATGCCATGAGCGATGATGGCAAGCCAATGCCGGTAGCTTGTGTCATGTTAGGCTTGGTATCATTTGCCTTTGCCATCTATATGGTACCTGGTTTGTGGGGTGCTCCATGTAAAGCTGTCAGTGCTTTTGCACCGCCTATCAACACACAAGACTTTAATCTCAGCACTAAAGAGGTGCATCCGCAATTCACCAACTATGAAGAAGGTATGGCTGCTGCTGCTGCTGCCGGCAAACCAGTGCTGATAGACTTTACCGGTTATGGCTGTGTTAACTGCCGCAAGATGGAAGCTGCCGTGTGGGCAGATCCTCAGGTAAGTGATGTATTGACCAAAGATTACGTGCTCATTTCGCTTTATGTTGACGACAAGCAACCTTTGGCCAAGCCTATTGAGGTAACAGTAAACGGACAGAAGCGCACACTTCGTACCGTGGGCGACAAGTGGAGCTACTTGCAGCAGAGCAAGTTTGGCGCTTTGGCTCAGCCATTCTATGTGGCTGTAGACCCACAGGGCAATCCGCTTACTGGTTCATTCAGCTATAAAGAGGATGTGCAGGCTTATCTTGACTTCCTCAACAAAGGTCTTGATAATTTTAAGAAGTAATGTAAAACAGGTGTTCCAAGGCTGTTAGAATGGGCTTAGAACACCTTTCGAAGCTGATACAACAGGCATCAAGCATTATTGTTTGATGCCTGCTTTTCTTTCTATCGGTATGAAAAGCCCTTGCCAAGTATACTTGCAAGTAACTGCTGACAAGTGGTTCTTAGGGGCAATATAAAAGTATCTATGGGCTAACAAAAGTAAAGAAACAGCTTGATGCAGACGGTTTTTGATACTCATAGGAAAGGGGTTGGCCAATAACAACAATGCTGTTATTGACCAACCCTTTTCCTATGAAATAATATTTCGCCTTGTGGGCTATGCTGCTTTACTTGTATTTCTGATAATACTTCACCGCAGCCTTCACATTAGCCTTTACCGCACGGCTGGAGTAAGTGGCTCCGCTAACGCCATCTACATCAGTAGTGGCAGCCTTTTTCACCGTCATGCCATGCCATTGACCGAGCAAAGCACTCTTTACACGGGCAAAAAACTTTGGCGTTTCATGATTGTCCAATGGTTCAACCTTTACCACTTTATTGTTCTTTATGTAGACCTGCAATGGAGTTGGACCGCCAAATCCCTTCACGTTGGCACATAATGTGGTGGTGTTTACTATGTAAGTGCCGTCAGCCTGATGTGTCATCACACCATTGTTGCGGCCTTTTGCTGTGCCTATTGTTGCCGTAAACAGTGTTAAAGCTACGGCAGCAGTAGCTAAAATAGTGTGTTTGTTGCTCATATTTTATATTTGCTTTTATATATAACGTAAATGTTTGTTTTTCATTGTGTATATATGCTGTTTGGTAATTTACTTATACACAATCCTTAAATCGTTACTCCTATGGCCATTGCCAGTTGCTGGCGGTGCTGCCCTATTGTCCAAGTGGTGTATTGGAGGCGAGCTTCTATAAACAGTGTTGATACGGTGTGGCGCATCAGCCAGTCGTATCTGCCACACAGTGTGGCTGTATTTTTGCAGGCAGTGGCCATGTGATAGTTGTTGTAAAGCGTGGCTAACTGCTTGTCAAACAGTTCCGGCTCGTTGATAATCAGTTGCTTCTGCATGTTTTGTGTCCAGGTATCAGTTAGCTGTATTGTGGCAATAGAGTGTCTGCCGTGGTGCAATACTTGCAGATTGACGGCTGGTATCAGACTGGTGAAGGATAGCTGTCTCTGTGGTGAAGCATAACTTTGGTCGTGCTTCAGCAGAGATATAGAGGGGCATAATGCCAGTTGCCATTTGCTGTTGAGGCTCCACTCTTGTGCAGCTTTCAGTTGTGTGGCAAGGGTGGTGGCCTTAAACGGTTTGGATGTGGCTATCTGTTGATAGTTGTGTACACCATCGTCATAGAAGCGTTCCATGCCGGTTCTGTTGGTATAGTATGCCGACAAACTGATGTATCTATCCCTTTGGTGCCATGCTATCTGTGCGTTGTGGCTCCATTCGTAGATATCGTTGACAGGTGCATTGTTGAGATTGTTCATCTGTTTTTGCAGGTGCATGTGCTGTGTGCCCGCCTGTATCTCCATGCCTCTTGTCTGCAAGGTATGGAGAGTGATGCCTCCTCCCCATGTGTTGCCTGTGTAGTAGGCATCTCCCAAGGTGCCGGCAAAACGGTGGTAGTGGGTGCCGAGCCCCGTCATTTGGTATAACATCACGGTGCCATAAGGATTCATGAAGGCGATGTTTTGCTCTTGTGCATAGTGCTGCCAATGCAGATAGCCCCCTACTTGGTAGCGGTTGGTTACTTGCCGGGCTGTTCCGATGCAGAAGTCCACCTGTGTGCTGTTGTCTTTAGGGCGTGGGTCAATGTCTCTGTAATCCATTGCCGAGCTGTAAGATGCCTCTATGCCATAGGCCCATTTGCCTTTGTTGCCGGCATAGCCGAGATTGAAGAGATAGGCTTCTTGCTCCATCTTTCCGCCCACGGTGTCGGCTGTTACATAGGGATACACTTTCAGAAAGTCGGCAGTCTCGTTCCAGCATACGTCGGTAGTGTGTCTTCTGCGATAGCTGGCATTGCCCCATACAGCATCGTGTTTGTCCAAGGGCTGGTAGGACAATGCCTGAAAGCTTCCCTGATACCTGTCTTTGCCCAACTGTGCCACAGGAGCTTGACTACTGGTCTCAGTGTGATAGGCTACCGAAGCCTCGGAAAACGATGCCGGATACCGTTGTGCCATGAGCGCAGGGTTGCGGTAAACCTGCCAGTTGGGGTTGGCAGTGGGCGATAACCTCTGAAGCAGTGCTTCTGTCTGTGCACAGGCAGGAAGCACTGCCAACATAAGCATGATAGCCAAGAGTGAGTTTCTTTGCATGTTGTTAGACCACTTTAGGTAATGGTGGCAGTCTCTGGTTATTTAAAAATATAATAGGGATTGCCTTTCACCATGCTGTCAAAGTCGTTGGTAGAATTGTTGGTATCCACCAACTTTTTTGCCGTGCTGTCCCACTTGCGGCGTGCTACCATGCCGTAGCGGTTTTCGTCATTCTCTTGCAGAGAGTTGTAAGCATAGCCGGCATCAAGGCTGCTGCTGGCGCAGAGCCAGCTTTGTTCCATGTGTACAGGGTGCATGTTCACACAGTCGGCTATCCAGCTGTTGGGCACCATATAGGCGGTGCCGTCCATATCGAACACATATTCGCCATAAGAATAGGTGTAAGTGTAGGTATATTTGTATTTTTCCAGAAACTCGTTGGTGGTCATCTTGGCATTTTCATCGCCCAAATAACCGATGGCATACGTCTTGACACCACGAGAGTGGGGCGCCCAAGGTCCTAACTCCCCATACTCATCGGTAGTGATTATCTTGATAAGGTTAGGCACATCGGTGTCTATGTCTTCACCGTCTTCGCTGTCGTCAAACCACTCGAAGTCGGCTTTTGACAGGTCGTAAGAGTTGGCATTGGTCTTGGTATGGTCCATACCCACGTCTACCAATAGCAGACTCTTGCCGGGAGCCACGGGATGTTCGCGACCAGACCCCGGTATCATGTAAGCAACGTTGACCGTAAAGGCTGAGTCGCGCAGGTTGGGCTGATAGTCTTCAGGGTCGTCATTGGAGAAAGCACTCTCAAAGATGGTCAGTCCATCGGCATAGAGCGTGTCGTTGGAATTGTTGTAGATGCGGAAATACTTGTCGCTTTCATAAGTATCTCCATCAGGTGTCAATGTGCCTGAAACAGCTATTTCTGCGATGACAAATCCCTCTTTGGCAGATACGGCATCGGCTTTGAGCGCAATGGCCTGGCTGTTGGTAGCTATCGACACATTGTTTTGTGTGGCACGCAAGCGTGAGGTAACCTCTTGTCCGTTGACCTGATAAGTAATGTGTCCGCTCAGTTCAATGTCATACAGACCATATTCCACCTGAATGGTGGTGTCGCCTTTCAGTTCATAAGCAGTCTTACGGCCTGTATTGATATTGCGAAACTCTACCGACAAGTCTGTTGCGGTGGCTTTACTGTAATTGTCGGGCAGGGTATAGCTGAGGGCTATGCTGCTCTGTTGGGCAGTGTTGTCGTTGTCGTCGCTGCATGATGCAACGGTAATGGCGGCCAAGCCAAAGAACAAGGCCATGGCAAGTGTCTTGATTTTTTTCATATTCTGAATACTTATATATTAATGTTTATTTCCATTCCGAAGTAAGGTGTAAACACGCGTCTTACTATAAAGCCGTTTACTTCATAGTCGGGTGCTATGCTGAGCAGCCTGTCTGCAAAAAACGATAGCGTGGCATTGCGTCCAAAGCGCTTGGTAGCCTTGAAGTTGAAGCAGACGTAGGCACGGTCGCGCCGGGTGTCGCCGTTGTCCTGTTGCCCTGTCAGTATGAGCCAGCTGCGGTAGATGTCGGTTTGGTCGGCACTGGTGTAGGGGTGCAACTGCCCGTACACGTCGGCATAGGCTATGGGCTGCGGCTTGCGCGATGGGGTGAGCGTTTTACCCCACCAGTAGCATTCTGCGGTAACAGAGAAGATGAGCCCTATGCGCTCAAAATAGGTGTCGGCTATCAGATTGCTTGATATTTGGTCTTTGATGTAGCCGTTTTTCCACTCATACAGTCCGATGTAGCGGTTGTTGACAGTGATGCCGTTTACCTGCTGGTGCGAGCCGGCGTAAAATTCGGCACTGCTGTTGGTATAGGTGGTGTGGAACCACGCCCCGTTGAAAGTGAAGCGCGTGTTCAGTCCGTGTATGCGTGGCGATGCGTACTGCCACTCTATGCCTTGCTTGATGATGCGTGTGTCGTTGGACAGTCCTTGGTAAGTGCGCAGCAGCGTATCAACGCGGTAGGGCAGGTCAGAGAGTGAGGGTGGTGCCGTAAGGGTATTGCCGTCAATGCCCGATGTGTCGTAGCGCTTGTAGGTAAGCATGGGTATGATGCGTTGACTGTTTCTGAAGCCGTCGTTCATCTGCTCGTGGAAATAGGTGGCATAGAACTGATGACCCTTGTAGATGCCTCCGAGCCTTACTTCCCATTTGGTGTTGTGGGCAGGCTTCAGCTCATAGTTGTTTACATCAATGGTATATGTGCGTATGTTGACGCGCCGGTAGGCTTCGTTTTTGTTCCAATAGTTAAGCTGCGTAAAGTCGAGATACAGTTTTTCGGGGTAAAGGTCGAGTATGGTGGGCATTTTGCTCATGCGCCCTATGCCGCAGGAGAGGTAGAGTTGCAGCCCATGGACAGTGGGTAAGTCCCACTGGAAGTTGAAGCGCGGGTCGGCATAGACCTTTCCGTGCATGGCAAACTGCTTGCCGAGGTTCGTCATCTGTGTGGTGCGTACACCGAGCATAGCCGTCAATTGGTGTCCGTTGAGTGTGGCAGACGCCTTGTCTTCGGCATAGAACGACAGGATGCTGGTGGCAGGAATGTCCTTGAAGGCGCGCGGCCGGTGGGTGGTACTGCCGTCCAAGGGGCGCTGTGGGTCGTAGACCTGTCCTTGGCCAAAGTTTTTGTTATACTGCCATTCAGTTCCTGCCGTAACGGTATGATTTATGGGGCGTGTGGTATAGTGCAGTTCAGCTTCTGCCCTGAGGTTAGAGTAGAAGGGAAGTCCCTTTACCTGATAGCGTGCAACATAGGTGGACGGCAGATAGGTAGCATCATACTCGCCGTTTTCTTCTTGCAGCGGTGCATGTGTGGTGCGGTCTACCGACACGAATTTTGTCTGGTCAATCTTGTCTACCGACAGGCTGCCCGCCCAGCTGAGCATGAGGCTATGCAGCCAACCGCCCTCTTTGGGGCGTAGTTGCAGCGAGGTGCTGACGGCACCATTGTGGTAGTAAGACTTGTATTTGTCTTCCAAGTGTATCTGTACCTCCGGGTCAGTTTTTACATTGTCTATATTGCCCGCATAATCAGTAGACAGGTGCCAGCTGAGCACTGAGGCAGAGGGCAGTGTCCAGTATTTGCCCAACCGGGCAGACAAGTTGAGGCGATTGTAGGTCTCAAACTTGTTGCGGGGGTCGGCCTGTGAGGTCATCCAGCCGGCGTTGGTGTTGAGCTGCCAGCCGTGTTGCAGGTCAAAGCCCTTGCCTATTGACAGCAGTTTGCCGTAGGCATCAGCCTTGAAGCGTGCCTCCCAGGGTGTGGCTGTGCGTTTGCGGCGTATGCTAACCAGTCCGCTTGTAAGGTCGCCATACTTTACAGAGGGTATGCCTCTTGTTATTTCTACCGATTCTATGTCGTCGGTAGAGATGTTGCGCATGTCTACTCCCGTTGCGGTATGGCTGCGCTTGTTGTCGGCTTGCGTACCTTCTGTAATGGCTTGCATGTTGGCATCGGTGCCGATTGGTGCACCGTCTACCAGAAATTTGGTGCCAAGGCTGCTCACGGAATAGTTGTCGTCGCTGATGCCCACTTCGCGCAGACGGATAGAATTGGTCTGATTGTTGCGTGGCGTAGAGGTCATGCCACCGGGCAACAGGCTGAGCAGGTCGGCAAACGATGAGGGTTGCAGATGCTGCATGGCGGTCTGGTCTATGACAGATGTGCTGGTAAGCCCCTTCTTCTCAGATGCGGTAATAACTACCTCGCTGATGCTTTGGGCAGTAGAAGCCAGACGGATGCGCAGCTGCTGATTGCCTTTCAGGCAGACAAGCGTGTCGACAGACTGATAACCTACATAGGATACCTTGAGCCGATAGCAGCCTTGGGCTATTGACGAGAAGTGGTAATGACCTTGTGCATCAGTGAGTTGACCGGCAAGGTAAGTCCTGCCGGCAGACAATTGCACAGTGGCATAACTGAGGGGCTGGTTGTGTGCGGCATCCGTAACGGTGCCTTGTAAAATGTATCGTTTGCTGTCGGTGGTGGCATAAAGAATCGTAGCCGAACAGATAGCCAACAACACCGTTATCCATTTGTATGCTCTCATAACGCTTCGGAAAAACGCTGCAAAAGTAAAGGTATTCCTCTAATCATACAATACTTAAAAATTGGTATTCTTCGGAGAGAAAAACTGCATATTTGCTGCATAAAATCCAAAGAAATAATGATTGCACATCTATACTAAAAAGGATAATTTTGCACGAAAAATTCGAGAGATACAATATGAGTGAACCCGTTATACAGTGTAGCCATCTGACACACTATTATGGAAAACGAAAGATTTACGAAGACCTTAATTTTGAGGTGCAGGCAGGCAAAATATTGGGACTGTTGGGCAAAAACGGTACAGGCAAGACCACTACCATCAATATATTGATGGGCTATCTGAAGCCTACCGCAGGGCAGTGCAGCATTTATGGCGAGCCGGTGCAGCAGCTGTCGGCAGCCACACGTAGCCGTATTGCACTGCTGCTGGAAGGGCATGTGCAGTATTCGTTTATGAATGTAGAACAGATAGAACGCTACTATGCACCCTTCTATCCCCGATGGAACCGCGATGCCTACTATGAATTGGTAAGGAAACTGAAGATAGCTCCCCGCCAGCGTATAGCTACCATGAGCAACGGGCAGCGTTCACAGGTGGCATTGGGACTGATTATGGCTCAGAATGCAGACATGATGGTGCTCGACGACTTCTCGTTGGGACTGGACCCAGGCTATCGGCGTCTCTTTGTAGACTATCTTCGCGACTATGCCTTGGCAGAGGGAAAGACAGTGTTCCTTACTTCGCATATCATTCAAGATATGGAACGGCTGGTTGACGACTGTATTGTGATGGACTATGGACGCATCATTACGCACATGGGGGTAGAGCAACTGATAAACACTTTTCACAGATATACCTTTGACACTGACTGCCAACGGCTGTTTGACGGTAGCTATGCCGCTGACAGCAACATCTTTCATCCTGAGAAAATGCACCGCCATGCCGAGTTGTACTCTTTCTTGAATAGGCAGGATATGGAGGCTTGGCTTACGGCTAATGGGGTGGAACATAGTGGGTTAAAGCAAGATAAGCTTACACTTGAAGATGCTTTTATAGGCCTTACGGGCAAGTATTGACGAGAGGTATAAATGATAAGGCGTAGCGAGAGCATAGCTATCGGGTTGTAAAAGCATTGCAATCAGCTTGCGAAAGCATAGCTTTTAGCCTCTGAAAGCAGTGCAACTGGCAGCCAAAAGCACTGCAATCGGAAAGTAGCATGATGCAACGGCTGTTTGAAAGCAGAAACATTGGAAATGAAACAAGAAAAGAAGAAGATATGTTGAAAGCAATATTGTTGAAAGAATGGGCCAAGACAGGTCGTTGCTATCTCTGCATCTTGGCAGTGGTAGCAGCCGTGGTAGCCTATCAGATGGTAAACATTAGCAAGACGGTAGAATTTAGCGGTATAGCCAGCTTGTGGGAGGATATGACAGAACACGACAGTGTGCTGGTGGAGATGCTTCAGTATCTGCCTCCCGTAGCGGCACTGGTGCTGGCCATTAGCCAGTATGTGCCGGAGATGCAACAAAAGCGCTTGAAGCTGATGCTGCACCTTCCTTACTCGCAAACGCGCATGATGGCTGTGGTCTATGCCTATGGCGTCGGGCTGTTGCTCTTGGTGGCTGCAGTAGAAACACTGGCTTTGCAGCTGCTTTTGATTCACTACTTGCCACAAGTATTGGTCAGCAGGGTGCTGCTTACCACCTTGGTATGGCATGTGGCGGCATGGCTGGTTTACACTTGGATAGCTGCCGTATGCTTGGAACCCACGTGGCGCATGCGCTTGGTCTACCTTTGTGTGCTGGCAGCATGGGTAGGTGTGTGTTATCTGTCGCCGGTGGCTGAGGCTTACAACAGGTTTCTGCCGCTGATGGTGCTGTGGACACTGCTGTCTGCCACTGTCATCATGACATCGGTAGGACGCTTTAAAGAGGGAAAAGAATAGAAAGAGAGGATATTTCAACAATGAAAAGCAAAAAGCAAATATTGCAATGAAAAAGACTGGTTATATATTCTTGATTGTAAATATAGTAGTGCTGGTACTGTGGTTGGTGCCTGCGGCATGGCAACTGGTTACAGCCCGGATGGAGGCCTCGCCCTTTACATTGTATAGTGCTACCATACACGACTTTACTACCATGGATGTAGATACCGATGGCAACTACACCTTTACCGATACTCATGGGCACAAGTATGCCGGTCCTGGAGCAGAACGTGTGCAGGCCTTCTTTTATTGTCAGGACCTTGCAGCCCGTGGCTTGCTGCCAGACAGTGTGGAAGGCAAGCCTGTCAACCTTGATATGATAGAGCGCAACAAGTTCATACTGTCGCTTTCGCCGGCAGACTTCAATAAACCTGCTGTCAAAGCATGGCTGCTATTGGAATCGAAGCCTCACCGTGGCCACTTGTCGGCGCCGGCAGAAGGCTTTTATAGTACTGGCAACGGGCTGGCTGTTGTGCGCTTGAAAGACAATACGGTCAACAAGCAGAAGTCAGCACAGTTTACCGCAGCCCTGTTCAAGGCCGGGTTTACCTTTCCTGTTGCACAGGCTAACGGTAATCCTGACGCTAAGAAAGACTATGACGAGGGCTATATACTGACAGACAGCAATGGCAAGCTCTTTCACTTCAAGCAGCAACAAGGGCAGTGTTATGCTCGCTCCATCACACTGCCGGCACGGTCGAAAGTGGCGTATGCCTTGATGGTAGAAAACCCCAATCGCCGCATACGCGCTTTTGTGGCATCGCAGGATCACCGCTTTTATATCGTAGACGCAGACTATCAAGTGCATGACACGGGCATTCCGTTCAATGCAGATACTGAAGACATGTTGGCGATAGGCGACCCTTGTTATCTCACTATTAAAGTGGGCAGCTTGCAAGGTGAACGCTTTTATGCGCTTAATGCCACTGATTATAGGCTCAAGGACACACTGTCAAGGCCGTATGCCGATAGCAAGACATGGATGGATTATGTGATGCCACTGAGAATATTGATGAAACAATACAACAGCCAGTATGTATTTCCACGGTTGCATTGGGCATTGTAAATGGAGTTTAGTGGCTGCCGTAGATTTGATAAATCACTCAGTGCTGGTGATTTAATAGTTGCAAGTGGAAAACAAAGGCTTCTTGTGGAGAGGCTCTTGCAGCTATTGCCAACGAAAATAAAGTGTTAGACACAAAAAATCGGCAAGAGAGTAGCTTTAATGCCCTTCTCTTGCCGATTTTTTTCATACAGAAAACAGTCTTTAGACTAATGAATGAAGAACTGGTTCTTCTTGGCTGAGGCTGCTTGTACAGCTTTAACCGTTTACTTTTCAGAAAAAGCTGCTGCTTCAGCAGCGGCTATAATATCTTCTTTAGACATGGGTTTTACCTTGGTGTTGATATCAGAGAAATCAAACTCATCACTCTGTTCTGTGCCGGTAGCCGCAGAAGCAGTAGCTGCTTTCACGTCATCACCTTTCTTGTTGCTGCTGCTTAACAGCATGCTAAGCTTGCTGTCAGACGATGCTTTGCCTTTATTGCCAGTGCTGGTAGCATCATCTTTGGGTTGTGCAATGATAAAATCCTCCTTGGCTTCAATGTCTGGCACCGTCTCCACAGGCTCCTCTTCCATCTTCGTGCGGTTGGCTTTGGCAGCAAACACCTCATCAATAAACTGGGGCTTGCGGCGCAAATTCTGCAAAGCAAACTTGCTGGCCTGTTGCTGGCTCTCTTTCTTTGAGTAGCCTTTGCCTTCGCCAGACAGTATGCCTTCTATCTTGGCACGGTATGTAAACATAGGACTGTTGTTCTCATCGCGCTTCTGTTCCACTAATTCAAAGTCGAGCTGAACGCGATTTTTCTGACACCATTCTATCAGTTTGCTCTTGAAGTTTACCTCCTTGTAGGCCACCTTGTCTAAGTTGATGAGCTGGGCAAGAATACGCTTCTGCATAAAACGCATGCAAGCCTCATAACCACGGTCAAGGTACATGGCACCGACAAGGGCCTCAAACGCATTTCCTTCCATATAGCTATTATGAGAGGAAGTGTGTCCGTTAGACATAATGAGCTGGCTGATGCCTATCTCTTGCGCTAATCTGTTGAGCGTCTCGCGCTGCACAATTTTGCTACGGGTGTTCGTAAGGAACCCTTCGCGCTTGCCTTCAAAGTGCTTATAGACAATATCTCCAACGATAGCGTCAAGTATTGCATCGCCTAAAAACTCCAAACGCTCATTGTTGATAGGGCGACCTTTGGCATTTCGCTTTGCAATACTTTTGTGCATCAGTGCCTGTTTGTAGTAACTGATGTCGTGAGGATAAAAACCAAAGATGGTAAATAAAGAAGAATAAAGCTCCTTTTCCTTGCGGAAAGGGAGCTTTAATTTATCAATAAAGTTATTAATCATCATATTTTTTGAAGATAACACAGGCGTTGTGGCCACCAAAGCCAAACGTATTGCTCAGTGCTGCACGCACTGTGCGCTTCTGTGCCTTATTGAATGTGAAGTTAAGATTATAGTCAATCTTCTCATCCTTGTCATCTTCCTCATGGTTAATGGTAGGAGGTATGATGTCGTTCTTAACCGAAAGAACGCTTATAAGTGCCTCCACAGCACCTGCTGCACCCAGCAAGTGACCTGTCATTGACTTGGTAGAACTGATGTTAAGCTTGTATGCGGCATCACCGAATACATCTTGAATGGCCTTTACCTCAGAGATATCACCTACTGGGGTTGATGTTCCGTGAACATTGATATAGTCTATGTCTTCAGGTTTCATGCCTGCATCGTTGAGCGCATTCTCCATAACCAGACGAGCACCGAGACCCTCTGGGTGGGATGCTGTGATGTGATAAGCATCTGCACTTTCACCTTCACCCACCATTTCTGCATAGATTTTGGCACCACGTGCCTTAGCATGTTCAAGCTCTTCAAGGATAAGACAGCCTGCGCCTTCACCCATAACGAAGCCATCACGGCTTGCACTGAATGGGCGAGAAGCCTTTTGTGGCTCATCGTTGCGTGTTGACAAAGCGTGCATTGCATTGAAACCACCTACGCCGCATGCGCAGATAGCTGCCTCGGCACCGCCTGCTACAATAGCGTTGGCTTTGCCAAGACGAATCAAGTTGAATGCATCTGCCAATGCGTTGGTAGATGATGCACATGCAGATGTTGTGGTATAGTTGGGTCCATGGAATCCATAGCGGATTGAAATCTGTCCTGCTGCTATATCAGCAATCATCTTTGGAATGAAGAAAGGATTGAATTTAGGTCCGTTCTCCTCGTGCAATGCGTAGTATTTAACTTCATCTTCGAAGGTCTTAATACCACCAATACCAACGCCAAAGACAACACCAATACGGTTTTTGTCTTCAGTTTCCATGTCCATTCCACTGTCGTTGACTGCCTGAACGGCCGAAACCATGGCCAATTGGGCGTAACGGTCCATCTTGCGAGCTTCCTTGCGGTCAATGAAATCATTGACATTGAGGTTCTTTACTTCGCAAGCGAATTGTGTCTTGAACTTAGAAGCGTCGAATGAAGTAATAGGTGCAGCTCCGCTAACACCGTTCAGCAGGTTGTTCCAGGTTTCTTCTGGAGTGTTGCCCACTGGTGTTACGGCGCCAAGACCTGTTACTACTACTCTTTTTAATTCCATTTACGTATGGTAATTATTATTTAGTGTTAGCCTCGATGTAGTTGATAGCGTCGCCAACAGTAGCGATAGTCTCAGCTTTATCGTCAGGAATAGAGATGTTGAACTCTTTCTCAAACTCCATAATCAACTCTACAGTATCCAATGAATCTGCGCCAAGATCGTTAGTGAAGCTTGCTTCTGGCTTTACTTCTGCTTCGTCAACACCAAGTTTATCTACGATGATTGCTTTTACTTTTGATTCAATTTCTGACATGATTCTAATGTTTTAATAATGTTTATAAATAAATTCGAATTTCAAAAATCGGTGCAAAGGAACGAAATTTTATTTACGTATGCAAATATTTTGGATAAAAAAGCGTCATATATTGCACAAATACATACTTATTGTGCATAAAAATAACGCTTTTATAAGTGTCCGATAGTAAAAGAAGTGTATATCCAACAGTTTTCAGTTATGGCGTAACAGCTGTTTATTTACGCTTTTATGACTTGCTGTTTGTTGCTTTCTTGCCGATTATTTGCTGAATGTTTCTCGCCTTAGCGGATAGTTTCCGCGCAGCCATTCAAACTTTTCGGGATTGGCTTTCAGGTGTTTGCTGTCGTTGATAGGGTTGTAGAGCTGCAGCAGTTGCTCTTCTTTTGTACCATGAGGCGTGCAAGTTGAGGGCAACGAAGGGGGGGCTATGTGGTAATGATGATTGATATTGAAGAACTGGCACAGTCCTTCAATGACCATATTGTCGGCATTTACCTTGCCGTCTGCACTGTATCCTGCTATGTGGGGTGTGCCTATCCATACCTTGTCAAGCAGTTGCAGATTGATGTGAGGCTCGTTTTCCCAGGTGTCTATCACAGCATCTGCTACCTGATGTGTGTGCAGTGCATGGAGCAGTGCCGTGTTGTCAATGACTGCTCCGCGGCTGGTATTGATAATAACGGGCTGCTTCTTGAGCTGCTTGAAGAAGCTGTCGTTGGCTAAATGCAGTGTTGGGTATTTGCCTTCTTTTACCATTGGCACATGAAAAGATATGATGTCGCATTGCTGCTGGATGGTTTCCATGCTGACAAAGCATGCTGATGTGTCATCGTGGTCAATGAGTGAGCGTTTGCCATTGTCTACATTGGCAGGTGTAAAGCGTGCAGTATCGCCTTTTTCTTGGCGCAATGGGTCGCACACGAGCACTTTCATGCCTTCTGCTTTGGCAGCTATGGCCACCTTGCTGCCTACATGTCCGCATCCTACAATGCCGATAGTAAGCTGGGTAAGGTCGGCTTTGCGCTCGCGTTTCAACAGCAAGAGTACAGCGTGAACGTACTGTTCCACGGATGCAGCATTGCATCCAGGACAGTTCATCCAGCTGATATGAGCTTGTTTTAAGTATTGGGTATCTATATGGTCAAAGCCGATGGTGGCTGTGGCAATGAACTTTACGTTGGTGCCTTTAAGCAGTGCTGCATCACAGTGGGTGCGTGTTCTGATAATCAAAGCATCGGCATCGATGAGGTCGTCATGGCAGATGTCGGTGCCTTTTATATAAAGAGCATCGGAAGTTATTTGGCTGATTACCTCACGAATGTAAGGTATCTTGTCGTCTATTACAATTTTCATTCTTCGGAAATAGCATAAGCAGGCATGGCTGTGCGTCCAATAATAAAGTTACAGTTGACCTGCTTCAACCATGAGCACGACTCTTTCTGTAAGTCGGTCGGTGGTTTCTGGTTTGTATTTTTTTGTGAGGCTGGCTCCAAAGGTCCACGCAAAAGCCTGGTAAAAGCCTGCTCTTACGGGCGATATGATGGCTTTAATCAGCTCATAGGCAGATGAGTTGCACTCTCTGTAAACCAGCTTGATGAGCAGCTTTCCCTGCGAGTAGGTAAGTTTCTTCATACGTGGCTTGTACTGTTCCATGATGTCTTGTTCCACTCTTTTGAGGTGTTCATCGCGTGCTTTCTTGTTGGGCAGTGTCTGCAGGTATTCATACGTCTCTATGATAATGCGGTTCACCTCTTTGGCTATTGGCAATACTTTCTTTACATTGTATACCAACCTGTTGAAGGCAGCCCGCTGCTTGGCGTTCTTGAAATTAAGAGTAGGGTACACATAGACATTGTTGAGCTCTACATATTGTATGCTGTCACCGTCTACCAACACTTTACCCACCTTTACCATGGGCACAAATGTTGGGCTGTCCATGTCTACCTGCATGTCTTCAGGCTTGACTTGTTCGGCGTTTTTGTCCGACTGAGCCATGGCTACCGCTGAGACAACCAGCAGGAGCGCTGCTATGATATATGCTTTTATTCTATCCACGGGGGCAAAATTAGTTATTATTTCTTGGTTATGATATGTTTTTTAACACCTTTAACCCTTTGCTGTGGTCTTGTCTATGCCGTATGTGTATCTGCCTATCGCCTGACCATGCCTTTAGATACAGCCATAAAGGCAAAGTAGAAGACGGTGCCTGTAAGGAGACCTGCCAGTGCGTCGATGGCATAGTGTGCCTGTATATACACGGTGGCAAAGCAAAGCAGTATGTAGAAAGGCAGCATGCAGTATAGCAGACGCTTGCTGCCACTGTGCCATGCGAGCCACATTAGCAGTGTGCTGATGCCTACATGACTGCTGGGAAAGGCTGCTGTGGGTCGCTCGCCTGCCTCTTTTGCACTTTCTACCATGTGGTAGAAGATGCCATTGGTATAGCCCGGACTGGGCAAACAATCCTGATAGAAATTGAAATAGTCGTGAACATTCGGGAATACGCCTCTTGTTATGTCGGCTATTCCTACGGCCTTATAATAAAAGGTAGGGCCTACTACGGGCACTAAGATATATATGACATAGTAGAGAAAGAAGCTTGCGAGCACTACAAAGGCCGCTCTCTCGTATTCTTGGTATCTGCAAAAGAAGTAGTAGAACACTACTACGGCTATCATAGGATAGTAAGAGGCGTAGCCCATGTCCATCAGCTCGCTGAAGAAAGCCCATGGCAATGCCTTGCAGAAGCTTAATGCAGGCTGAAAGCCAAAGATATTCTGCTCCCATTGGGCAAAGATGTGGTCAAGGTTGGGCAGCATACGGTTCAGTTCGTATGTGTCGGGATACCACCAGGAGAGCAGTGCCAACTGTGTGGCGATGCGTGCAAAGAGTGTGAGCCGGCAGGGCGCCATGCGGTAGACAGCCCAAAGGGCAGCGGTGATAACCACCACACGTATCCTGCCCCATAGCATAGCGTCGGGGTTGGTGGCTTTGGTATAAGTGAAAAAGAGAATGCATAGGGTAAAAGCAAGATAGATGAGCATGACCCATTCTAACGGCAATAGCCCTTTTCTTGGATTTTTCTCTATGGCAAACAGTTGCTTGATGAATTGAAACATGAATGTTGTAGTTATTATAAATAATGTATAGAATGGTTGTGTACCATTAAATCCAATGGTTTTTCCTGTACCATTCTACTGATAGATGCACGCCTTCTGCCAGCAACACTTGTGGCTGGTAGCCCAGTTCGCGGCGTGTAGGCTCAATGTCGCACTGCCAGTTGCGCTGCTTCATGATTTTGTATTTGTCAAGATTGAGCACCGGCATCCTGCCTGTGAGCTTGCCTATACACTGTCCTCCGGCCGACAGCAGGTGCAGCAGCCATATAGGTGCTTTGATGCGCAGCACGCTATGGATGCCCAATTCTTGGCAGATAAGGTCGCTGAATGTGCGCGATGAGTAGTTGACGCCATCGCTTACAAAGTAGGCTTTGCCCAAAGTGCCATGGTCAAGCGCCAGGAATGCAGCCTGTATTACATCTTTTACGTATACAAAAGTAAGGGATTGCGGGCGGTATCCCACGGCAAAGTCCATGTGGCTCTTGATGCTTTTTACCATCTGGAAGTAGTCTTTCTCCCGTGGTCCATATACGCCTGTCAGGCGTAGTGTAATGCTTGGAATATCTCTTTGTGCAAAGACAAACTCCTCTGCCATGTCTTTGCTCATGCCATAATGCGTGTCGGGGCGTTTGGGGTCAGTGTCTTTAATGTCTTGATACGGTTGCTGCTCCCTTACCGGTCCGAACACACTGAGACTGCTGATAAACACAAACCGACTGATATTCATGCCTGTTTCGCGTATGGCTTCTATGAGATTGACCGTGCCCGATGTGTTCATGTTGTAGAAGTCTTCCGTATGCGTACACTTGGTAACCCCCGCAGCATGTATCACATAGTCAAAGTGCAGACCCGACAATTGCTGCTTCAGCAACGCCTTGTTGCCAAAGTCAAGTTCTATAAAGTTAATTCTTTTGTCTGTAAGATATCTCTTTGAGCTACTTCTTCTTACGGCTGCCCATACATTCATGCCCCTGTCGAGGGCTTCTTCTACCATAAAACTGCCGATAAATCCGCTTGCTCCAGTGATAAGGATATTGCTCATTACTCCTGTTTTTGTAAATTTGGATGCAAAGATAGTGCAAGCCGAGCGGAATACAAAATAAAACGAAGTGAAACGGAGTTTTATTTTTATTGCCGAGGCACCGCCTGTCTTCTGCAAAGAAGTGCAAGCCGAGCGGAATACACGATTGCGACCCAAGGAGCAATCTTCAGAAACGAAGTGAAGCGGAGTTTTGTTTTTATTGCCGAGACACCGCCTGTCTTCTGCAAAGACAGTGCAAGCCGGGCTGGGCGTTAGCCCTACCAGAAATTATTTCTGCTCTTTCAGTTGCGTAAAGAAGTATTTATAAAGTGGCGCTGCCATAAGAGCCTGCTTTATTTCGCCCTGTTCCAGCATGTTGAGCACCTCCTGTTCGCTGAAGAGGTACACCTCGATGTCTTCTGTACGGTCAAGATGCTGATTGCTTACATGGCTTACGCCAGTGGCCAAGTAACAGTGAGTGAGGTTGGTGCAGGTACTGCTGTTGGGCGAGATGTCCATCAGTTTGGTCCATGTTCCGCCTGCATATCCTGTCTCCTCTTGCAGTTCGCGTTTGGCAGATTGCAAGAAGTCTTCGCCTTGTTCGCACACACCGGCCACTATCTCGAAGTTAGTTTGGTCAATGCCGTGGCGGTATTGGCGCACAAACACAAAGCGTTGGTCGGCGGTAATGGCTATTACATTAATCCAGTCGGGATATTCCAACACATAATATTCATCGTTCACTACGCCGTTCGGCAGCTTTACGGTGTCTTTGCGTGCCGTAAGCCAAGGCCGCTTGATAAGGTATTCGCTTTTTAGCGTTTCCCATTTCATGTCTTTCAGCTTGTCCATTGTTGTGTAAGCTTTTCTGTTTAAACATCTAAGTAAGTAGGTGTTCATCATTGATTTAAACAAGATTGTGCTTTATTTTCAGGCCGTATGTGCCTGTCAGAAGTCAGCTTTGCGCTCAAATGTCATGCGCTGTTGTGTAATAGGGTGTGTAAAACTGATGGATTCTGCATGCAGAAACAGTCTGCCTGCAGGGCGCCCATAGAGCGCATCGCCTTGGATGGGAGCGTTTAACCCTAATGGAGACGCACAGTGAACACGCAGCTGATGGGTGCGCCCGGTATGGGGCCATAGGGCGATGCGTGTGGTGTGGCCATCGGTACTGATTACGGTATATTCGGTAATAGCCGTCTTGCCGGCCTTCATATCTACCACTTGGCGTGGGCGGTCGAGCGGGTCTGGGCGTATAGGCAGGCTGACGGTACCATGCTTAGGCAGCGCCAGCGTACCGTCCAATAGGGCTATGTAGCGCTTCTTGATGCTGCGCTCCTTAAACTGCGCTTGCAAAGCCTTGTGCACTTCTTTGCTCTTGGCGGCTACTATCAGACCGGATGTGGCCATGTCGAGACGGTGCACGATGACGGGTCCTGTCATGCCGGGACACCGCTGCTGCAATAAAGAGAGCACCGACTCGCGTGCTGAGCGACCGGGAACCGACAGCATGCCGGCAGGTTTGCATACCACGATAAGGCTGTCGTCTTCAAAAATAACCTCTAAAGGCTGGCTGACGCACTGGCTCAGTGGGTCGTGTTCTACCTTTAAACCTTGCAGCATGAAGGTAAGAATGGGCAGGCACTTGCCACGGCACGCAGGGTAGAAGTGCAGATGGTGGCGTATTTCAGTCTTGGGAGATGCACCCCACCAAAACTCTGCCATGCAGACTGGATGCAACCCCTGGCGGAAAGCATATTGCAGTAGCTTGGGAGCGCAGCAGTCGCCTGTGCCGGCAGGGGGCAGGGTGCCCCGCAAGTCTTGGAAAATGCGGATGATGCTGCGCTGCTCGCCTTGTGCGTTGAGCAGCGTATATTGTTCAAACAGCCATTGTTGCAGCTGGTCGCTCATGCGCTTGCGCTGCGCTTTCAGTTGTTGAATGGTGCGGCTTACGGTGTCAACCTGCTGCTGCAGCGCAGCTATGTGCTGCTTGTTGCGCTGCTTGATGCGGTGCAGCTCAGCTTTCATAAACTGGCTCTCGCGTATCAGCAGCTGCTCTTCTTCGGCAGAAAGCCCTTCCGGCTGTGCTCTTCTTTTGTTGCGTTCAGCTTTTGCTTGTGCCATTTTCTGCTTGTAGCATTCCTCTTCCTGTTGCGCTTGCAGTGTGGCTTGCTGCACCTCTTGCCGGGCTTGCTGATAGCTGCTGCTGTGGGTCAGCGTGGCAATCTGCCGGTTGAGGGCGGATATCTTGCACTCGTTTACCTTGAAATAGCCGTCAGGTGGGGTGGCATCAAAGATGGGGTCTACAAAGTAGCTGTGGTTGTTGTTGCCGCAGAGCAGACCTGAAAAGGCAGCCAAGAAGCCTAACTGCCCTTGCTGATTGGTGGCTACCAACACACCGAACATCTTGCCTTGCGACAGCTCTTGTTGCCAGGAGCTGCGTTGTGCCACGTATGTTTGCAACTCTTCTGCCGCCAACAGACTCAGTGCATGCGGCTTATAGCAAAAGGGATAGGTAAACAGTGCGGGGGGCTGTATGTGGGTGTGTAACAGGTGAAACTTGTTTTGCATGTGGCAGATACGGGTAAATTAAGGATGCTAAGGTAGCAAATTTTAGACAGACAGCAAAATATCGCTGTTGTTTTGTTGGGGCGTGGCAGATAAATGATTACAAAAGTGGTGACCGGACAGGATAGTGTGTAAGTGTAAATCTTTACAAATAAAATAGCTGAAATAGATAAGGAAAGCTGCATTTTTCGCCCTTTCTTGTTCTGAAAAGGATGGATTTTGGTGCAGAAAGCATTGCTTTTGAGTGGAAAACAGGCGCTTTACGGTGTAAAAAGCATAGCTTTGGCAGTGCAAGACCATAGCTTTAGAGCCCTAAAAGCAGTGAGTTGGCTGTCTAAGAGCACTGCAATGGCAAGACAACAAGTTGTCAACAGTGTGTATAAAGCAGGTAGATAATTGATAATCAGTGCAATAATGATTTAATGAAATAATGGGCAATAAAATCGTCTTAACGGCTTGTTGCTCATGGGAAAGGCAGTTTTAGAGCCTTAAAATCTTGAAATATGTAATGAAAAAAGAAAGTGTGCAATTTATGGGAGAGGATAAAGCCAAGTGGCTTGGCAAAGCCTCTGTACTTTATGGACAGATGTCTTGTCAAGCCACTTTGTATTATTTTTGATTGCGATGCTTTGGCTATGGTTTATAGCTTGTTGCCGTAACACAGGTCACCGGCATCGCCAAAGCCCGGTACAATATACTTGTGTTCATTCATGCCCTCATCAATGGCGCCGCACCAAATGGTGGTTTTCTCCTCGGGAAAAGTCTTCTTTACATGCTCAATGCCCTCAGGTGAGGCAATGACGCAAGCCACATGCACTTTGACAGGTGTGCCCTTGGTAAGGAAAGCCTTGTAGCCTAACTCCATGGAACCGCCCGTAGCCAACATAGGGTCTACGATAATCAAGGTCTTGCCGTTGAGGTCGGGAGTGGCCAAATACTCAATGTGTATGCCTACTTGCGTGTGCGCATTGTCTGTGTACTCACGGTATGCGCTGACAAAAGCATTGCCCGCATTGTCGAACACATGCAAGAAACCATTGTGAAAAGGCAGACCTGCACGGAAAATAGTGGCTATAACCACCTTGTCGGTAGGCATGTTGACATGAGCCACGCCTAAAGGTGTCTGCACGTTTTGGCTCTGATAATCAAAGCTTTTGCTGATTTCGTAGGCCATCATCTCGCCAATGCGCTGGATATTGTTGCGAAACAATAAACGGTGTTGCTGGTAGTCTACATCACGAATCTCAGCCATGTACTGGTTGATGATGCTGTTGGTCTGGTTGAAGTTGATAACTTTCATATATATAATAAGATGTAAATGTTTGCAGAAAGCATAATAATGTACCAACATGCAAAGGTAAATATATTTCCCGATTTTTGCAAAGTGCAAATTACAAATGTAGTTTTGGTCCAAAAAAATTTGAATACTTTAACCTAAAAAGACTTTTGACTTCTCATTTTTTAAGGATAAGATATTTGCAGGTAGCACAAAAATCATTAACTTTGCGCTCGATTTAAGGTAACTTATCAGGAAAGAATATTCACATTAAATACATTATTAAAAATGGCACAATTTGATAAGTCAGTTTTAGCAAAGTATGGTATCACAGGTACAACTGAGGTACTTTACAATCCTTCTTATGAAGTTTTGTTTAACGAAGAGACCAAAGCAGGTCTCGAAGGTTTTGAGGTTGGTCAAGAGACTGAACTCGGAGCAGTAAACGTAAAAACTGGTATCTACACAGGTCGTTCACCTAAGGATAAGTTCATCGTAGACGACGAGAACTCTCATGATACAGTATGGTGGGACTCAGAGGAGTATCACAACGACAACCACCGTGCTACAAAAGAAGCTTGGAATGCAGTAAAAGAGATTGCAAAGAAAGAGCTTTCAAACAAGAAACTTTACGTAGTTGATGGTTTCTGCGGTACACACAAGGACACACGTATGAAGGTTCGCTTCATCGTGGAGGTTGCTTGGCAGGCTCACTTCGTAACAAATATGTTCATCCGTCCTCAGAATGAGGCTGAGTTTGAGCAGGAGCCTGACTTCATTGTTTACAATGCTTCCAAAGCGAAGGTTGAGAACTGGAAAGAACTTGGCTTGCATTCAGAGACTGCTGTTGTATTCAACGTAACTTCTAAAGAGCAGGTTATCATCAACACATGGTATGGCGGTGAAATGAAGAAGGGTATGTTCTCTATGATGAACTACTTCCTCCCATTGAAAGGTATCGCTTCTATGCACTGCTCTGCAAATACCGATATGAACGGTGAAAATACAGCTATCTTCTTCGGTCTGTCCGGTACAGGTAAGACAACTCTGTCTACCGATCCAAAACGTAAGCTCATCGGTGATGACGAGCACGGATGGGACGATGAGGGCGTGTTCAACTTTGAAGGTGGTTGCTACGCTAAAGTTATCAACCTCGACAAAGAGTCTGAGCCTGATATCTATGGCGCTATCACACGTGACGCACTCCTTGAGAACGTAACAGTAGACAAGAACGGCAAGATTGACTTTGCTGATAAGAGCACAACCGAGAACACTCGTGTTTCTTATCCTATCTATCATATCAAGAACATCCAGCGTCCTTACTCACAGGGCCCAGCTGCAAAGCAGGTAATCTTCCTGTCAGCAGATGCATTCGGTGTTCTTCCTCCAGTATCTATCCTCAACGCTGAGCAGACCAAGTACTACTTCCTCTCTGGCTTCACAGCTAAATTGGCTGGTACAGAGCGTGGTATCACTGAGCCTACTCCTACATTCTCAGCTTGCTTCGGCCAGGCATTCCTGGAGTTGCATCCTACAAAATACGCTGAGGAACTGGTTAAGAAGATGCAGAAGAGCGGTGCCAAGGCTTACTTGGTTAACACCGGTTGGAATGGTACAGGCAAGCGTATTTCTATCCGCGATACACGTGGTATCATCGACGCTATCCTTGATCACTCTATCGATTCTGTTCCTACAAAGACTATCCCTTACTTCAACTTTGTAGTTCCTACACAGCTTGAAGGTGTAGATCCTCACATCCTCGATCCTCGCGACACTTATGCTGACGCTTCACAGTGGGACGAGAAGGCTAAGGATTTGGCTGCTCGCTTCATCAAGAACTTCAAGAAGTATGAGA
>CALCVP010000073.1 GCA_937907705.1 uncultured Prevotella sp.
ATGGGGAGCTGCACCCCATTTTATCAAAAATATTACAAGTTGCGGATTTTAGGGTTTATACAACCCATTGGCGGAATTAATTAAGTATGCACTAAATTAATTCCGCCAACAGGTTTATGTAAATATTTTATGCTTGTTTTTTCTAAATCTTGATATTTCAAAATTATTAATTTTTATCAAGAAAACCATATATAGGGAAAAACAAAGTACAAATATATTTGTGTATTCTATATTTTTTAATATCTTTGCGCTCGTTATACAGAAAAAATATGGCAACAAAACTACTATTACCAGATTATATCTTTGAGTCCAGTTGGGAAGTGTGTAACAAGGTGGGTGGCATCTATACAGTCTTGTCAACAAGGGCCAAAACGCTGCAAATCAAATTTAGAGATAGAATAATATTTATTGGTCCTGATGTTTTTAAGGAGGATAATCCTTATTTTATAGAAGACAAGAGCCTTTTTGCTGATTGGAAGAAGGCTGCTGTAGGACAAGGATTGAAAGTAAGGACCGGACGTTGGGATATACCAGAAAAACCAATAACCATTCTTGTCAAGTTTGAACAGTTCTATGCAGAAAAAAATGAACTGTATGGTTGGCTGTGGGAACATTATCAAGTGGATAGCTTGCATGCGTATGGCGATTATGATGAAGCATCCATGTTTTCCTATGCTGCAGCTAAAGTGTTAGAAAGCTATTATCATTTCTATCTTGATGATACAAAGAAAGTTATTTATCACGGCAATGAGTGGATGACAGGCTTAGGACTGTTATATGTTAATAATAAGTTACCTCAAATAGCTACAATATTTACGACACATGCCACCAGTATAGGCAGAAGCATTGCGGGTAACAATAAGCCTCTTTATGATTATTTGTTTGCTTATAATGGCGATCAGATGGCAGTAGAACTTAATATGCAGAGTAAACATTCTATCGAGAAGCAGACAGCAAAATATGTTGATTGCTTTACGACTGTTAGTGATATTACTGCTACAGAATGTAAGGAATTACTTGATAAACCTGTAGATGTAGTTCTGCCTAATGGCTTTGAAAATGATTTTGTGCCAAAGGGTGATACTTTCACTAAAAAACGTAAATTGGCGCGTAAACGTGTGCTGGATGTAGCAAATGCACTATTAGGTTCCAATTTAGGGGATGATACATTGATTGTATCTACTAGTGGACGCTATGAATTTAGAAATAAGGGCGTAGATGTTTATATTGAAGCGATGAATAGACTGCTTCGAGACAATGACCTAAAGAAAAATGTACTGGCTTTTATAGAAGTTCCAGGTTGGGTAGGTGAGCCAAGGCAGGATTTACTTGAACGTCTAAATTCAGGTAAGCAATATGATACACCGTTATATGTGCCTTTGCTTACACATTGGCTGAAAGATATGAGTCATGACAATGTGTTGGGTATGCTAAAATATCTTGATATGCACAATAGAAAGGAAGATAAAGTAAAACTTATTTTCATTCCTTGCTATTTGAATGGTAATGATGGCATTTTCAATATGATTTATTATGATTTGGTGCTTGGAAATGATCTTTGCATTTATCCTTCTTATTATGAGCCTTGGGGATATACTCCACTTGAGGCTATTGCATTTAAAGTGCCTTGCATAACTTCAGATTTATCAGGCTTTGGCTTGTGGGTAAACAAGGAATTGGGACATGAAGGAAAACTTATAGATGGTGTAAAGGTCGTACATCGCACTGACTATAACTATTCTGAGGTAGCTGATAGCATCAAAGATACTGTAGCAGAGTATTCTACATTTGCACCTAACCAAGTAAAAGCCATATCTGACAAAGCTTCAGATTTATCAAAGAAAGCCTTATGGAGTCAATTTATTAAGTACTATTATGAAGCTTATGATTTTGCGCTTAAGCATGCAGCAGAGAGAATGGAAAAAATAAAGAAAATTAATATCATTAATATATAGTGTTATGAAAATAAAAGCTGATTATGTCAATGCTCCACAATGGAAGGAATTGGCTGTAAAATCAAGATTGCCTAAGCAACTTGAATGTCTCGATGAGTTGGCTCACAATCTTTGGTGGGCTTGGAACTATGAGGCGAGAGACCTTTGGAAAAGTTTGGATGAAGATCTTTATGAGGAAGTTGGGCGTAATCCTGTATTACTGTTGGAGCGTTTGAGCTATGACCGTAAAGAGGAAATCGTAAAAGATAAGATTATCATGAAGAGAGTAAAAGACGTTTACTCTCAGTTCCGTAACTATATGGATGTAAAGCCTGACACTACTCGTCCTTCTGTAGCTTACTTCTGCATGGAATATGGTCTGAACCAAGTGCTGAAGATTTATTCTGGAGGCTTGGGTATGTTGGCTGGCGACTATATAAAAGAAGCTTCAGACAGTAATGTTGACATGTGTGCAGTAGGCTTCTTATATCGTTATGGATATTTCAAGCAATCTTTAAGCATGGATGGTCAGCAAATAGCCAACTATGAAGCTCAGAATTTTAATTCACTTCCTATTGTGCGCCAACTTGACGCAGATGGAAAACCGATGGTTGTAGATGTGCCCTATATGAATTATCAGGTGCATGCCTATGTGTGGAGAGTAAATGTGGGTCGTGTATCTCTTTATTTGTTGGATACTGATAATGAGATGAACTCAGACTTTGATAAACCGATTACTCACTCTCTCTATGGTGGGGATTGGGAAAACCGCTTAAAGCAGGAAATATTGCTTGGTATAGGTGGTATGCTCATGTTGAAGAAGTTAGGTATTAAGAAGCAGATATATCATTGTAATGAGGGACATGCTGCATTATGTAACTTGGAGCGTCTTTGCGATTATGTTCAGAGTGGACTTACTTTCAACCAAGCTCTTGAACTTGTCCGTGCATCATCTCTTTATACTGTTCATACTCCTGTACCTGCAGGCCATGATTATTTTGATGAGGGTCTTTTCGGCAAATATATGGGTGGCTATCCTGCGATGTTAGGTATTTCTTGGGATGAGTTTATTGGTATGGGTCGTACAAATCCTGATGATCATGGAGAGAAATTCTGTATGTCAACCTTTGCTTGTAACACTTGTCAAGAGGTGAATGGTGTGAGCAAGCTTCATGGTTGGGTAAGCCAAAAGATGTTTGCAGACATATGGAAGGGATATTATCCAGAAGAAAATCATGTGGGCTATGTAACCAATGGTGTTCATTTTCCAACCTGGGCTGCAACAGAATGGCGTAAGCTTTATGCTGCTAATTTTGATGAAAACTTTATGTATGATCAAAGTAATGAAAAAATTTGGCATGCAATTTACAATGTCCCTGATAATGTTATTTGGGACACTCGTATGGCATTAAAGAAAAAGCTTACAGACTATATACGTACGAAGTTCCGTGAAACATGGTTGAAGAATCAAGGTGATCCGTCACGTGTGGTATCCTTACTTGAAAAGATCAATCCCAATGCTTTGATGATAGGTTTCTGCCGTCGTTTTGCTACGTATAAACGTGCACACTTGCTCTTTACAGATTTGGAGCGTTTATCTAAAATAGTGAATGATCCGAAGCACCCAGTACAGTTTCTGTTCTCAGGAAAAGCACATCCTGCCGATGGTGCAGGACAAGGATTGATAAAGAAAATTTATGAAATCAGTCAGCGCCCTGAGTTCTTAGGTAAGATTATATTCCTTGAGGATTATGATATGCAGTTGGCTCGTCGTCTTGTCTCTGGTGTTGATATTTGGATGAATACACCAACTCGCCCCTTGGAAGCATCTGGTACTTCTGGCGAGAAAGCTGAGATGAATGGTGTAGTAAACCTTTCTGTTCTTGATGGTTGGTGGCTTGAGGGTTATCGTGAAGGAGCAGGATGGGCTCTTACAGAAAAACGTACTTATAAGAATCAAGGTTATCAAGACCAGTTGGATGCAGCCACTATTTATAGTTTACTTGAAAATGAGATAATTCCTCTTTATTATGATAAGAATAATGATGGTTATAGTGAAGGTTGGATAAAGGTAATAAAGAATTCTATTGCCACTATTGCGCCTCATTATACAATGAAGCGTCAATTGGATGACTATTATGACAAATTCTATATTAAAGAGGCTACACGTTTTGCAAAGTTATCTGCTGATAATAATCGTCTTGCCAAAGAGATTGCCCAATGGAAAGAAGCTGTTGCAGAACGTTGGGATAATATACATGTGGTATCTAAAGAGTCTGAGATTCCTTCTACGGGTGCAGAGACAGGTGTATCATATAAGATTAAATATGTTATAGACGAGCAAGGTCTTAATGATGCTGTAGGTATTGAATTTATATCTGTCAAGAAAGATAATGATGGCGAAGAGCGTATTTCTAATGTATTTCCATTTAAAGTTACTGGTCATGAGGGCAATCTTTATACCTTTGAAGGTACAATAGAAGCTTCTGAAGCAGGTACTTATAAAACAGGAATAAGAATGTATCCAAAGAATGAGATCTTAGCTCATCGTCAGGATTTCTGCTATGTAAAATGGCTTGAATAGAAATCAAAGCCAAAGTGGTAATTGATATGATACCACTTTATGAAATTGTAGAGAGAAGTGGCATGTGTTTAATAATAAATAAGCAGTGCCACTTTTCTGTTTTAATAAAATATTTCTGTAAGTATAATAGAAAATGGTTTTTTTTGAATTTAAACCCAAATCGGTAATTAGAGATTTTTCCATGCAAAAAGTTAGACTATAGCAGGTTATACTCTCGTTATAGTATCTGTATGCTAACATAATATGTGACTTTTGCTCTATTTTGAGACAAAATGGAAACGAAATTTTCTAATGACCGATTTGGGTTAAAATAGAATAACGATTGTAAATTATTCCTTACACACCAGAAAAACAATAGGAGTGGGTTTGTGTATATTCTCAGAAAGCAATTGATATATGTGGCATTTACAACCAAGAATAAAATGTTTCGAAAGCGTATAAATGCAAAAACTATATAGCCTACATATTGAATATGCGCATAAAATGAATTGTCGCTATATCTATAAGTGTTGGATTACCTTTTGAGAAAAATAAATTTAGAGAATTTATCTTAAGCTTAGTGGTAAACTATTTAGGAATATCATTGATTTTGTATTTCTATAAAGTGGTTAAACTTTTTGTTGCCTTGGCTTTATAGAGAATAATATGTAAATATATTGCTTGAGGCAATTACGAGTATTTATTTTTTGAATTTGTGATAGAGTTTCCATGCCAGTAAAAATCCGTCAACTAAACCTGCTCCAGTATTCATTAGGGTTGATACATTGAAACCTCTTTTTTTTTCGGAAGGTTCTTGAAATAAACTGTGCCACTTTTTATTTATTTGTGTACTATTATTTCTTATTTCAGAAAGAATATACTCTTTGCGTTCTTCTATTTCTGAGAGTGAACGTAATGAAGTTTTGGATTGTGAAGTCTTATTCATCTTTTATAGTCTATAATTTATGAAATACCAGTGTGACAAAATCATTTGTTATATACAAGTAAATTTGCAAGAAATTTCACTAATGGTTTCTCTATCCATCTTTTTTTGAAAAAAAGAAACAATAAGAATATAATGAAATAGAATGCAGCAATTAATGTGAATGCTAATGGGTAACCCAAATGAGGTGCTAAAGCAAAAAATACAGCAAAAGATATATAGGTCAGTACAGTTAAGGCTATCATAGAGAGAATAACAAGAAGTATCAATGCAGTAATGAGACGAACGGTTTTATCTATGATATCAAGTTTTACATATTCTTTTTGAAGGCCTATGTAATGCGTTATCAATTCAACCAACTGGCCTATTGTTTCTATATTCTTGTCGGAAGAGAACATGGTAATAATTTTATATTAAATGATTATATAAAACAAAAACAAGAATTAATCGTAAAAAACTATGTGTCATGGAATTATGAATATAGCTTTTATTAAATTTATTTGAAATATTTGTTATATAAACTTTAAATCTCGTTCTTTATTTGAAATGGGTTCTAAATTTATAATATCAATCAATGTGCTTAGTGAATTCAGCATTGTTTAGTTTACTTTTATGCTGTTTCTTAGAACCCATTTCAAAAATAGCTTAAACCTCTTCTTGGTTAGTTGCCGCATCCTTAATGTCGTCTGCCAAATCTCCCATTTCCTTACGGCTCAATTTAATGTTATGTTTTTGGCAGAAGTCATCAATAGCATCTGTGATTTTTTCTCTTGTGTCTTTCCCTCTTTCAGGAGCCAGTAATAAGCCTAATGCTGTACCTGCTATAGCACCGCCTACAAATGCTCCAATGTAACCTAATGTTTTCATAATTCTTCAATATTTAAGTTATACAATAATGGTTGCAATCTTATATAGAGTTTGCGTATCGTAAAAACTATTAAAATAAGTTTGCTTATCCATTTCGATAGCAAATGTACTTAATATTTCTTTTATATGCAATAGCTTTGGATTCTTTTTTAGTATATCCAAGCCTATTTTATGCATTTAACAAACTTTATGTAGATATTGTAAATGTATTTGGCTGAATTTGTGTAACTTCGCAAAATAAACATAAAGAAGAATGTTTAATAAAAAATATAGAAGAATGAGAAAGTATATGATATTAGGCGCAAGTCTTTGCATCGCAGTTGCGTTCACTGGCTGTAAGTCTTCAGAAAGTGCATATAGAAAAATGTATGAAAAAGCACAGGCACAGGACAATAATAATCAATCTCAAGGAGCCGAGAATGTTGCAGTAGTAGCTCCTGTTGTTGAAAAGCCTGCAACAGAAACTACCGTTGTTGACAATGCAGATAATGTGCCTGTACGTCAAGAAAGTCTTTCTGTAGTTAGTGGCGATGGCTTGAAAAACTTTAGTGTTATTGTAGGGTCTTATAGTGTTCGTGCCAATGCTGAGGGTATGCAAACTACCCTTAAAAACAAGGGATATGCTGCTCAGATTGCCTATAATTCATCTAACAGCATGTATCGTGTAGTGGCTGCTACTTATGACAGTAAAACAGATGCTATACGTAGCCGTAATGAATTGCGTGCTCAATATCCTGATGCATGGTTACTTTATAATAAAAAATAAAAAGTGGCACGTATACTCTCAATCGATTATGGCAAAAAACGTACTGGTTTAGCCGTTACAGATCCTTTGCAAATTATAGCAGGCGGACTGACAACAGTGGCAACCCATACGTTATTCGATTTTTTGAAAGATTATATATCAAAAGAATCAGTAGAGCTTATTGTAGTTGGAGAGCCAAAACAAACAAATGGCATGCCAAGCGAAAATTTAGCACGTGTAATGCATTTTGTTAATAGATGGCGTAAATTATATCCCAATGTACCAATGCAGTTGTATGATGAACGTTATACTTCTGTATTAGCCCACCAAACTATACTTGATAGTGGATTAAGGAAAAAAGCCCGTCAGAAAAAAGCTTTGGTTGATGAGATTAGTGCTACAATTATTTTACAAAGTTATTTGGAATCGAAAAGAAAATGATATTACCTATTTATATATACGGTCAACCCGTATTACGTAAGATATCGGAAGATATAACCCCTCAGTATCCAGAATTGGAACAGTTGGTAAAAAATATGTTTGCCACACTTACAGAATCGAATGGAGTAGGTTTGGCCGCACCACAAATAGGATTGAATGTTCGTTTGGTAGTTATAGATTTGGATGTTCTATCAGAAGATTTTCCTGAATATAAAGGATTCAGGAAAGTATATTATAACCCTTATATACTTGAGTATGATGAAGCAAAAATGAGTTCTTCAGAAGAGGGATGCTTGTCTTTGCCCGGTATTCAAGAAAATGTTAAGCGTCCTACAAGAATACGGGTAAAATATTTAGATGCTGACTTTAATGAACATGAAGAGTGGGTTGATGGATATTTGGCGCGTGTTATGCAACATGAGTTTGATCATCTTGACGCAAAGCTCTTTATTGACAGGGTGTCGCCTTTGAGACGGCAACTTATTAGTGGTAAGTTAAAAGCTATTAAAGCTGGTAGATTTCGTTGTAGCTATCGAACCAAAGTGGTTCGTAAATAATATACGGGTGTGTCTGTGAACCTTTTATGTTCTTAGATACACCTTATTATCATTAATTACGTAGTTTTATTAAATGCTTAAATTTAAGCGTATATCAACTTGTATTAGTAATGAGATACTTTGAAGCAATTCCGTACTTTATTTTCGCTTGTAGGTATTAATTGTAATCTGTAGCTCGCTAACCTTTTCAAACAATTGGTACATACTGTTTGAAATTTGAGCGTAATTTTATTTTAAATAAGTCAAAACATCTATTGTTAGGTGAGTTTTGTAAGTGTTAATCGTTTGATTTTCTATGCGTAAATTTTTCTTGCTGTTATTAGCTTGTATAGTGCCTTTATTCACTTTTGCTCAATATCTTACAGAACGCTTACTTGATGTAGGTCGGAGTGCTTTATTCTACGAAGATTATGTACTTTCCATTCAATATTTTAATCAAGCTATTGCTGCAAAACCTTATTTATATGAGCCGTGGTTCTATCGTGGTGTTGCTAAGTTTTATTTGGATGATTATGTCGGTGCAGAAGCTGACTGTAGTAAAGCTATGGAATTAAATCCTTTTATTCCGGATATATATGAATTAAGGGCTTTGTGCCGTATACGCGAAAAAAAATATGAAGGTGCTATTAAAGACTATGATAAGTCTATAAGTTTTAATCCTTATGGGAAAAACTTATGGTATAATAGAGTCTTGTGCAAAATAGAGGAGAAAGATTTTTTAGATGCGCATCATGACCTTGATACAATGATGGTAATGTGGAAAAATTATCCTAAAATTTATTCCTTAAAAGCAGATGTATATCTGCAACAAAAAGATACGGTTAATGGAGCGAAATTTTTAGACAAGAGTTTGGAACTTGACCCTTATGATGGAGGTGCATGGTCAATGAGAGCTATGATTAGTTTGGCTAAGAGAAAATGGAGAGATGCAGATACTCAATTATCCAGGGCAATACATTTAAAGCCAACGACTGTAAGCTATTATATAAATAGAGCATTGGCTCGTTATAATATAAACAATCTTAGAGGCGCTTTGGCTGATTACGATAAAGCGATAGAATTGGATCCTAATAATTTTTTAGCTCACTATAATCGTGGACAGCTTCGTGTTCAGGTTGGAGATGATAATCGGGCTATTACTGATTTTAATTATGTAATAAAAATGGAGCCACAGAATATTATGGCAATTTATAATCGGGCAATATTGTTAGAACGTATAGGTGATTTGCGTGGTGCCATAAGAGACTATACTACAATAATCAAACAATTTCCAAATTTTTGGATAGGATTGAATAGTCGTGCTCGTTGTTATAGACGATTGGGGATGGTGACAAAAGCTGGACTTGACGAGTTCCGAATTTTTAAAGCTCAAATGAATAAGCACAATGGTATTCAGCCTCGTTGGAGCAAAAGCATGAAGCATAGTGTGAGAAAACGCAGTGAAATTAATTTTGATAAATACAACCAGTTAGTGGTAGATGATGAACCAACTGTAACCCATGAATACTCTACGGCTTATCGAGGTAGGGTGCAAGACCGTAAAATAGATGTAGAAATGATGCCAATGTATATGCTTTCATTTTCACCATATACCAATGGAATAAGAACTATTTCTGTTTATAATGCAGATGTAGAACGCTTTAATATGGAAGAGCATCCTATATCTAAACTTTATGTTAATTGCAATGGAAAAAATATAACAGAGGCACAAACCAAGCATCTATTTATGCTTATAGATAGTCTCAATCATGACATAAATACGATCAAAAATGTAAATAAAGACAAGACTTATATTATGCAAAGAGCCATAGCGCATACAGAAGTGCAGAATTATCTTGATGCCATTAATGATCTTACTGCTTATTTGCAGATAGACAGCACATCTACATTAGCTTATTGGCAGCGAGCGGTATGTCAATGTAGAATATCTATGTACGAGACATCTAAGGGCATGGATGCAAAATTGCGTATAGCCAGTGCATTATCTGATTTTGAAAAGGCTCTAAAAAAAGACAATAAAAATGCGTATCTTTATTATAATATAGGAAATATCTATGCCCAAAATAAAGATTATACTAAAGCTATAACTTTTTATGATAAGGCTTTGAAAATAGATTCGCGCTTGGCAGAAGCTTACTATAATCGTGGATTAGCAAATATTTATAATAAGAAAACCACAATTGGTATAAGCGATTTGAGCAAAGCTGGAGAATTAGGCATATATGATGCTTATAGTGCGATAAAGAAGTTTAAATAAAAACACTTTTTGTAAAAAGTTGTAAATATATATTCTTCTTGCTATTTATAACGGAAGTTATTAGGGCATAGTTCACAATTTTTTTGTGATAATATTATAGAGTTAAGAAAGAAATAGTTAATTTTGCGTTTAAAATAGAATTAAAGATAAAGTAGTTATGATAAAAATTACATTCCCAGATGGTTCTGTTCGCGAATATGAGCAGGGCGTTACTGGCTTGCAGATTGCAGAAAGCATTTCACCTGCTTTAGCTCGTAATGTATTAGCATGCAGCATAAATGGTGAAACAGTAGAGTTAAACCGTCCAATCAATCAAGATGCTACTATCGCTCTTTATAAATGGGATGATGAAGAAGGAAAACATGCTTTTTGGCATACATCAGCTCACTTGTTGGCAGAAGCTTTGCAAGAGCTTTATCCTGGTATACAGTTTGGTTTCGGTCCGGCTATAGAAAATGGATTTTTTTATGATGTGATGCCAAAAGATGGTGAAGTCATAAAGGAAAGCGATTTTGAGAAAATTGAAAAGAAAATGAAGGAGTTGGCTTCAAAGGATGAGCCACTTGTTCGAAAAGAAATATCTAAGGCTGACGCACTTAAAGAATTTAAGGCAGCCGGTCAGGAATATAAATGTGAACATATTGAGCAAGATCTTGAAGATGGCACAATAACAACCTATACACAAGGCAATTTTACCGATTTGTGTAAGGGTCCGCATTTGATGAGTACTGGTGCTATTAAGGCTATTAAAATTACAAGTGTTGCAGGTGCATTTTGGCGTGGAGATGCAAAGCGTGAGCAAATGACACGTATTTACGGTATCAGTTTCCCAAAGAAAAAAATGCTTGATGAGTATCTTGTAATGCTTGAAGAAGCTAAAAAGCGCGACCATCGCAAAATAGGAAAAGAGATGGAACTCTTTATGTTTTCAGAGCGTGTGGGTAAAGGCTTGCCTATTTGGCTACCGAAAGGAACACAGCTTCGTTTACGTTTGCAGGAGTTGTTGAGAAAGCTGTTGCGCCCTTACAATTATCAGGAAGTAATAACACCAGGTATTGGTGGTAAGAGCCTTTATGTCACTTCTGGCCATTATGCTCACTATGGTAAAGATTCTTTTCAGCCTATTCATACTCCTGAGGAGGATGAGGAATATATGTTAAAACCAATGAACTGTCCTCATCACTGTGAGGTTTATGCTCGCAAACCACGTTCTTATAAGGATTTGCCTTTGCGTATAGCAGAGTTTGGTACTGTATTCCGCTATGAAAAAAGTGGTGAACTTCATGGACTTACCCGTGTTCGTACCTTTACTCAAGATGATGCTCATATCTTTGTACGTCCAGATCAAGTGAAAAAAGAATTTGAGAATATCATTGATATTATTCTGAAAGTATTCAGCATCTTTGGCTTTAATAATTATGAAGCACAGATTTCTTTACGTGACCCTAAAGATACTGAAAAGTATATAGGTAGCGATGAAATTTGGGAGGAAAGTCAAAATGCTATTCGTGAAGCTTGTCGTGAGAAAGGTCTACATTGTCATGAGGAAGAAGGTGAAGCTGCTTTCTATGGCCCTAAGCTTGACTTTATGGTGAAGGATGCTATTGGTCGTAAGTGGCAATTGGGAACTATCCAAGTGGATTATAACCTACCTGCAAGATTTAAATTGGAATATACAGATGAGGATAATACCAAAAAAACTCCAGTGATGATTCACCGTGCGCCATTTGGTTCATTAGAGCGTTTTACAGCTGTCCTCATCGAACATACAGCTGGTCATTTTCCATTGTGGCTGACACCAGATCAAGTTGCTATTCTTCCTATTTCAGAAAAATACAATGAATATGCACAGCAATTGTCAAGATACTTTGATAGCGTAGGTGTGCGTTCAAAGATTGATGACCGTAATGAGAAGATTGGTCGTAAAATCCGTGACAACGAGATGAAGCGTATACCTTACATGCTTGTAGTTGGCGAAAAAGAGCAAGCTGAGGGCACTGTTGCAGTTCGTAAGCAAGGTGGAGGCGACCAAGGCGTAATGAGTAAAGAAGAATTTGCTGAAAGAATTAATGCTGAAGTAGCAGAACAACTTAAAGATACTGAGGCACTTTAAATGATATAGCTATTCTTTTGAAGAATCCAATAATAAGGAGTAACCAATTGATAAATGAGCTATCTGCTTATTATCAGTTGGTTATTTTATTTTTAAATAAATATTTTGTGATAATGAAATTGCAACATGCTCAACTTATTAAAGCTATGATTGCTTATGATAGTGGTGATGCATTGCGCATACAGCACTTTTTAAAAGTTCACAGCTTCGCAGTTACGATAGCTCGTCTGGAAGGGCTTGATGAGGAATCCATATTCATCTTGGAAGCTGCGGCTATATTGCATGATATAGGCATTCATATAAGTGAAATCAAATATGGCAATTGTGCAGGCAAACATCAAGAAGAAGAAGGACCTGCAGAAGCAGAGAAGTTATTGCATGCAATAGGTGGCTACTCTGTACACCAAATAGAGCGTATATGTTATTTAATAGCTCATCATCATACATATACAAATGTTGATGGCATGGATTATCAAATATTGCTTGAAGCAGATTTCTTGGTAAATGCTTTTGAAGATAATCTGAACATCGAAAGTATTTTGAATTTTGAGAGACGAGTATTTAAAACAAATTCAGGAAAATTTTTATTAGAAACTATGTTTCACGTATAAAGTATAGTGAGTGAGCAGGATATTTACTGTTGATATTTTTACAGAGATACACTATCAACGAGTTATCTTGTGGAATGTGTTTTGCCAAACATGTCAAAACAGAATGTACTGAAAGTTTTACGTATACACGACTATATTTCTATGGTCTACCATTACAAATAAGAGGATGTATCACGCAATCAATTTGACACATCCTCTTGTTTGAGTATTTTATTTTGCGAAGCCCTTAAAAATGGTATCCTAATGTAAGCAGCAATTGGTGTCGCTTGTTATCAACTTTTACAGCATCGCATACATTGTTGTGCTCTGGAGTAGAATCACCGCTATAAGAGCAGAAAGGATAAAAATCGCCACTTTGTACAGCATATTGATATGCAAGGTCTAAAGAGAGATTGCCAACATTGTAACCAACGCCACAAGTTATTCTATTTGTAGCTTTCCAGTTTGTATAATCTGTGGCAGATGCATAAAACGAGCCAGGTGAAGAAATAGAACCGTCTTTTATACCCGATTCATTATACATGGGCGATACATAATTATAACCTAATCGTACGGATAAGTTCTTGTCGGGAATCAATTCCATACCGACTCTGAATGCGCTAACACCTTTCAATGTATTTTGTGTATGAGCATTCATTGCTTTATCGCTTTCGCTATTCTGATAATAGTCGCCATACCAATCGTATCCATCGTCAGTATTGATACGACTGTCAAGAGTACTATAATCAGCATATTCATAACCAGCTCCAATGGCCAAACAATTGTTGACTATGGTTCCTAAGCTAAGCCCGAACTTCCAAGGTGTATACAGTTTAAAGTCATAACTTTCCTGAACGTAGCCAGAATTTGCAGCCCCTTCTATATTGGTCTTGTTGACCAATGTAGTATAGTTAGATGTAGTGAGGTCGTACCAGGTAGGAGTAGCTATTGACAGACCGATACGAAAAGGCGAGTATTCTAAGGGACGAATGATAACGCCAGCTTTAATGTTGAATCCTGTACCCGTAATTTTTCGCTCATCAGCTATTGTTACATCACCTATGTTCTTGTTAGTCTGGTCTACTAATGATTCTGTATATTCGCTGTATCCTCTGTAGTGTACATCATTAATACCCACAGTCATACCAAGATAAATTCGGTCATTGATATTTCCACTGATGTTAAAATCATATTCACCTATATATCCGCTGTTGGCCCTGTTAAACATGTAAGCATTGGCATCATTGTAATATAGTGAGATTCTGCCATCCTTATCTTGTTGCACCATGCCTAAACCATTCAGATACAGATAATCTAATTGTGTGAAAGCATTAGACTGATAATTTCCATTTGTGCCATACCATGTGCCATCATTGCCTTTAGAAAGCCCATATACGCCTAAATTTGGTTTCAAATAAGACAGCTTGTTTTGAGATGCTCCGTTTAAACGGTCTGAAGCTGAAAGTATATAATCGAAGTTGCGACTTTTTTTGTAGTTGAACGCAACATTCAAAAACGAGTGGCGATTTGTGCGCATGGAATAAACAAAACCCACTTGATCAAAGCTCATATTTGTGGCATTGCCATTTGCAAATTTTTGAGCGTCTTGTTGATTAACCATACCAAATGATACATTGGCAGAAGAATGTCTGAATAATCCGATGCCAGCAGGGTTGGTGGAAATGGTTGAGATATCTGCACCTAAAGCATCAAGTGCACCTCCCATTCCAACATATCGAGCTGTACCATTTAAATCTTCTGTAGCTATTTTTGCATTTTCGTATGTCTCCTGTGCTATTCCATTAAGCGACATGGATGCTGCTGTTAACAAAAATAATATACGTTTCATATCTATTCTAAATCTAATGTTTCTTATATTTCAATTTCATGTATTAAGTATGGGCTCAAAATTAATCATGGATGAAGCCGTTATGATTACCGAGATACTTTTAAGCAATATTGCCTTTCTTCTTGTCTGTATGTCCAGTTGGCATCGGTAGTGTAGTCCACTACACGCTCTCTCTTTCAACTGATACATGCAATTGAAAATAAAGCACAATATTATTTAAATTAGAACATCTACTTATCGACGACCGCCACCAAATCCTCCACGACTTCCGCCACCGAATCCGCCACGAGAACCACCTCCAAAGGAGCCGCCTCCAAATGAGCCACCGCGGCTATTTCCAAAGGAACCATTAAAGGTTGATGTGGAGTTCATATTGTTGTTATTGTTAAACCGCGAGTTGTCGTTATTGCGTCTGTTGTTCATATTATTGGTCTGGTTGTCAAAGCGAGCACGTCTATTGGAGTTGGAATATGTGAAACCACTATTGCGGTAGCTGCTGTTTCCACCTTGATAGCCGTGGTTGTTGGTACCCGTAAACCCTGTGTAAGAGCGATGGACAGCAACGGGCCATCCGTACCAATTCCAACCACCCCATGGGCGATACCAGCTTCCATAATATCCATAGTACCAAGGTGAATACCATCCCCAATCATATAAAGAGGCATACCAATATGGGCTTCCATAAAACCAATTATAATACCATAATGGGCTGTCATACCAATAAGGATAATACCAATAGAAGTCATCAAAGCGATTCATTCTACGGCTATAAAGGTAGTCATTGTCATCATAGTAATTATAAGCATTTATAGAATCAGATGGCTGCATTATTATAACATCATTACCCAATGAGTCGCCTTCTACGGGCTGATATTGACTCATGAATTGACCTCTGTGGTTATAATCATCAACAGCTATGTTACGTCTATATCGCAATTGCTCTTGCTCTATGGCATGTTTTTCAGCTTCGCGCATCTTTTTTGACGGAGTGAAATACATATCATTCTGAGCCCATGTTGCAGAAGAAACCAGACTCAACATCACAGAAAGCATCAATAACTTTTTCATGTGTAAATCTCCTATTTATTTACTTTGTCATCTTTTTAATACAAATATATGCTTTTTTTACCTGCAAAAATAAGGAAAAACCCTAAACCGTGGGAGGCTTTTCCCTATTTTTTATATATTTGCATACAAATTTAACACGTTATGAAATATTATAGAGTAAAATTTGACATTCATGACAATGTGAAGGAAAGAGACAGCAAAGATATATTGCAAGCAGCAAAAGATTTATTGTGCGCTCTTGTTGGCGATAGCGGATTTGAATCATTTGAAGAATATGATACTGGTGTGATTGGCTATGTGCAGCATGAATTGGCTGATTTTGCGACTTTGGATGCAACAATAGCTAATTTTCCAATACCAAACATCGATATCAGCTATGAGAAGGAAGATGCAGAATACCAAGATTGGAACAAGGTTTGGGAAGAAGAAGGCTTTGCCCCTATTGAGATAGGTCATGACTGCATCATACATGACACATTGCATCCATCAGACAACCATACTTCTTTTCCTGTAAACATTACGATAGATGCAAAAATGGCTTTTGGTACAGGCACTCATGAAACCACATATATGATAGTTAACCAGCTGTTGAAACTTTCTCTAAAAGAAAAAAAGGTTTTGGACTGTGGATGTGGTACAGGCATTCTTTCTATTGCAGCATCTAAAATGGGAGCCAGTCAGGTGGTAGGCTATGACATTGACGAATGGAGTGTTGACAATACATTGCATAATGCAACCATCAATAATACTTCAAATATAATGGCGTTAAAAGGCAATTCGAATGTTATTAGTGCATTGGGCAAAAAGTTCGATTTGGTAATTGCCAATATCAATCGTAACATATTATTGGAGGATATGTCGCAATTCAAGAAGGCAATGAACGATACAGCCATGCTTATATTGAGCGGATTTTATACTGAGGATGTTCCTCTTTTAGAGGATAAGGCACAAGAATATGGATTGGTGTGTGTGCATGAAGATATTAAGAACAATTGGTGTATGCTCATGTTTGAAGTCAAGAATTAGAAGAAAGGTGCTAAAAATAATAAGATGTAGTATTTTCAGTTATATTTTTATTACCTTTGCAAATGGTTTTGTTGCAGTAAGAGTAGATTATGGCGTGTTATAAAGAGCAACAGTAAGGGAATAGTTAGCTTTGTCACCTCTTGACTTAGTGATGATGCAGAATGTTGCCTTGCTGTGTAGACAGTCTGATATGGCGAATATTTTAACATCGGACTCATTTAGAGTCTGCTTACTTAAAATCACGAAACAACAGAAATATAAACAATACAAATAAAAATGGAATTAGCAAGTAAATACGATCCACAAGCAGTGGAGTCTAAATGGTATCAGTATTGGCTTGACAACAAAATGTTCAGTAGCAAGCCTGATGGAAGAGAACCATATACAATTGTTATCCCACCACCAAACGTTACAGGTGTTTTGCATATGGGGCACATGCTCAACAATACTATTCAAGATATATTGGTAAGAAGAGCACGCATGAAAGGCAAAAATGCTTGTTGGGTTCCTGGCACCGACCATGCTTCAATAGCAACAGAGGCTAAAGTGGTGAACAAGTTGGCACAACAAGGCATCAAAAAAACAGACCTTACACGTGAAGAGTTTCTTAAACATGCTTGGAATTGGACAGAAGAGCATGGCGGAATTATATTAAAGCAATTAAGAAAATTAGGTGCGAGTTGTGATTGGGACCGTACTGCATTCACCATGGATGAAAAACGTTCTAAAGGAGTAATCAAGGTTTTTTGCGATTTATATGCAAAAGGGCTTATTTACCGTGGCGCAAGAATGGTGAACTGGGATCCAAAGGCTCAAACTGCACTGAGCGATGAGGAGGTAATATACAAAGACGAACACTCTAAACTTTATTATCTTAAATATCGTGTTGTAGAGAAGGATGTAAAGAAAGTAGACGATGGCAATGTGATGCATAAAGATGAGAAAGGCTATTATGCTGTTGTTGCCACTACGCGCCCTGAAACGATTATGGGTGATAGCGCCATGTGCATCAATCCCAATGACGTTAAGAATACATGGTTAAAAGGCAAGCATGTGATAGTGCCTTTGGTAAATAGGGAAATTCCCGTTATAGAAGACGATTATGTAGATATAGAGTTCGGTACGGGATGCTTGAAAGTTACTCCTGCCCATGATATTAATGACCATGCTTTAGGTCTGAAACATCATCTTGAGACGATTGATATATTCAATGACAATGGAACTATCAGCGAAGCTGCTGGCATGTATGTAGGCATGGACCGTATGGATGTGCGCAAGCAGATAGAGAAAGATCTTGAAGCTGCGTCGCTCATGGAGAAAGTGGAAGACTACAATAATAAAGTAGGCTTCTCTGAGCGTACAAATGTGCCTATTGAACCAAAGTTGTCAACACAATGGTTCCTTTCTATGCAGCATTTTGCAGACATCGCACTGCCTCCAGTAATGAATGATGACATCATGTTCTATCCAACAAAATACAAGAACACTTATCGTCATTGGCTGGAAAATATAAAAGATTGGTGTATCAGCCGCCAACTTTGGTGGGGACACCGAATACCTGCCTATTATTTTACTACTGCTGATGGCAAAAGAGATGTTGTAGTGGCTGAAACAGCAGAAAAGGCTTTGCAGTTAGCTCAGGAGAAAAACAATAACTTAAAAGCCGAAGATTTGGAGCAAGACAGTGATTGCCTTGATACGTGGTTCTCAAGTTGGTTGTGGCCTATATCAGTCTTTGATGGTATCAATCATCCTGATAATGAAGAAATCCAATACTATTATCCTACAAGCGATTTGGTAACAGGTCCTGATATAATCTTCTTCTGGGTAGCCCGTATGATTATGGCTGGCTATGAGTATCGTGGTGTCATGCCATTCAAGCATGTCTATTTTACAGGTATTGTAAGAGATAAGTTAGGACGTAAGATGTCCAAGAGTCTTGGCAATTCACCAGATCCTTTGATGCTGATAGACAAGTATGGCGCTGATGGTGTAAGAATGGGCATGATGTTGGCTGCCCCGGCTGGAAATGATATATTGTTTGATGAGAGCTTATGTGAGCAAGGACGCAACTTCAACAACAAGATATGGAATGCTTTCCGATTGGTGAACGGCTGGCAAATAGCAGACATAGAGCAGACCAATGCAAATAAAGTTGCCATTACTTGGTTTGATGCCAAACTGAAGAAAGTCAATGCAGAAGTAGATGACTTGTTCGGAAAATATCGTATTTCAGAAGCGCTGATGGCCGTCTATCGTCTATTCTGGGATGAATTTTCAAGTTGGTATCTTGAGATGGTTAAGCCTGCATACGGTGAACCTATCGACAGAAAAACGTATGATGCTACCTTACGCTTCTTTGAAACTTTGCTCAAGATGTTGCATCCATTTATGCCATTTATAACAGAAGAGCTTTGGCAGCATATCTATCAGCGTAAGGAAGGTGAGTCTATCATGCAAGCTCAGCTGTCGGTAGAAAATCCTTCAGAAGCAGACATTCAGACAGTAAATGCCATTGAGAATGTAAAACAGATTGTCAGCAATGTAAGAACTGTTCGCAATCAACGGAATATTTCTCCAAAGGAATCTCTTGAATTACAAGTAGTAAATAGCAATCCATACGCAGGTTACACTGATATCATAAAGAAAATGGCCAATTTGAGCGCCATATCTGTTGTGAAAGAGAAATCTGCAGATACCGCTCAATTTATGGTAGATACAGATGAGTTTGCTGTTCCGATAGGAAATCTTATTGATATAGATGCTGAAATAGAAAAGCAAGAAGCACAGTTAAAGCATCTTGAAGGCTTCTTGTCGGGAGTAAAGAAAAAACTCGCCAATGAAAAATTTGTAGCTCATGCTCCAGAAGCTGTAGTTGCTCTTGAGCGCAAGAAGCAAAAAGACTCAGAAGAAAAGATTGCGGCATTGAAAGAATCTCTTGCTGAGTTGAAAAACAAGAAGAAATAATACTACCGTATAGCATTATTATTCTTTTAATCAATTACCCTTGCAAAAGACGAATTTCTGAAAATTGGATATTCTTTTTTGCAGGGGTTTTATTTTTTTATAGCGTTTTTAGAACCCTTCTAAAACCGTTTGTCTTGAAACTTTAACAAAACATTATACTATTATGGTTTATTTCTCAAAAAATATTATTGCTTACTTAATTGTATTAGGCTGCGTTGCATTTATGGGTTTGTTGCAGTCTTGTAAGGAAGAAGGTAATGACGAGCCTACACTGGGTATAGCTCAGCAAACAGTCTTTATGTATTTGCCTTGGAGTGATAACTTGCATGACGCTTTAGAGGCAGGAGAGAAAAACTTTGAAAGCTCAATTGTTAAGAACAGAGGACTTGACGGCAGGCGCTTTATCGTATTTTTATCAAGAGATGCAGCTACGAGCTTTTTAATCAATGTAACATACAAAAATGGAAAGTGTGTAAAAGATACCGTAAAGAGATATTCATTTACACAGACAAATTATACTACAGAAGAAGGGTTGTCTACCATTCTTACTGATATGAAAAAAGCGGCACCGGCACAAGACTATGCCATGATAATTGGGTGCCATGGCACGGGATGGCTGCCCAAGGGCGTGAATCCTTTATCAGCAGAATTTACCACCAATGCAACTGGATATAGTAACTGCAAGAAATCTTTTGGTCATGAGAGCAAAACGAGTTATATGACCGATATATCAACACTTGTGGCAGCATTGAAAGCAGCAAGCATTAAAATGAAATATATTCTTTTTGATGACTGCTATATGTCTAATATAGAAGTTGCCTATGATTTGAGAGATGTTACACAGTATTATATTGCAACTTGCACGGAAATGCAAGAAGAAGGATTGCCTTATCAAGAAGTAGGGTATTATTTACTTCATAATGATTTTGAAAAACTGTGTAATTGGTTTTATGCCTATTATAACAACAGTTCTTTGCCGTATTGTAATATTGCAGTTACAGATTGTTCGCAGTTGGAGACTATGGCTGCAATAGTCAGACAAATAAATATGTCCTATCCTAATGAAATAGAACGCTTGGGAACCCTGCAAAAGTTAGATGGATACTATCCGACCGTTTTCTATGATTTTGGCGATTATATCAATAAAATTTGCAGTAATAACCAATTGAAGGAAAATTTTAACAGTCAGTTGGAAAAACTTGTTGTGTACAAGAAATATACAAGCCAATTCTATTCTGTACTTTACAACGAATTTACTGCTTATGACATCTCTGCATATTCAGGACTTACCACTTCAGAACCTACTGTCAATAGTGTGGTAAAACCTTATGTATCAACTACCAATTGGTATAAGGCAACTCATTAATATTGCATTTGTTGGGTAAATAAAGGCTATCAGTCGTGTAAAAGCTCCGCTTTATTGTCTCGTACCGTTCGATATGAATGTTCACACCGTTCGATACACATGCTCATATCGAACGAAATGAGCGCGCGTATCGAACGGTGTGAGTGAATAACGCAGCCATTTAGCATGACTATAGCTTTGGCATGGCTTGATTCTTCTTTGCCTTTTAGTATGTCCGATGGATTCACAATCTGTTATTAAAAGAGAGAGCTTTTGGTTTGTCGCATATTTACAACAATTTATTCGTACATGAACTATGTTTAGTGGGAGTTGTTGAAATATCTGATGTACATGCTCGTGTAAAGCATCACTTAATTCTTGTAATACTTCTCAGTTACGAATTTTCCATTACTATAAAAGCTTTTCTTGATAAAGACCCCCTTTTGCATAGGCTCTGAAGTCAATCTTAGTCCATTAAGCGAATACCAGACATGACAAACTACTGTTTCGTTGTCATTGCAGACAGTAGTTATTCCTGTGGAGTGCTCTTTAGTATGCTCGAATACCCATGCAAGGCGTTCGTTCGTATAACTTTTCTTACATACATCTTCATGCGTCCATCCATCTTCGATGTTAAATTCATATTCTGCATGATAAACATCCATTTCTGTAAGAAACGTTTCGACATTAGATATTTTCATAAGTTTGTCGGCTGTTCCCATCACAGTGAAAACGGGAGTTTTAGCTACTTCTTCTGCATTTAATCCTGTTGGGTTTCCTGCAACAGGCATAGCTGCGGCAAACATCTCCGGGTGCGTTGAAAGCATACCCCATGTACCCGTTCCACCCATTGAACCACCAAATATATACACTTTATCTGCGTCAGCCACTCCTCGGTTTATGTAGGTGTTGAGCAGGGCAGCCAAAACATCTTGGGTCGTTCCGAGCCATGTCTTGTCTGTCGGACATTGGGGTACGAGTATAATAGCTTTGCGATTGTTTTTTAACAGCCACGTGGCAATAGCGTTTATCCCGGGCTCCTGCATTTGTGTCTCATTGTCATCACCTCTGCTGGAACCTCCATGTAGATAGATTACAAGTGAAGCCTTGTCGCCATAACCTGGAATTGTAGCCTTGCGATAGGGTAGGGTCATATTCGCATCAGAAAAAGTCTCTTTGGGAAATTCAATTTCTTGTGCCAACATTTCGCTCCTACTGAGGAAGCTCAGCAGGGCGAAAAGAAAAATCAATCTGTATTTCATGAGTTGCGTTGTGGTTTGTTTATTCGTCTCTGTCCTCGTTTAGCCTGACGGTTTTTAATTTTGCGCTCTTGCTCATATACTTTTTCTATTTGAGTTTGAGTAAGAAATTCGGAATACTCCTTATAGTATTTTCGGCGGATATTGAGGATTTTCTCGCTTATAGCAAAGCGTTGTTTGATGAGTCTCTCGTTATCCTGTTCCGATGCCTCTTGCTTGTTTGGGCGATGACGAGGGCCTAAAGCCCAAATCTCCTTTTGATAATTGCAATATGTTGTGACAAATTTTTCGGTAACAGCATCACTGAAAGCCAACTTTTGCGCAATGTATTTGGCTTCTGTTTCTGCAAGTTGTTCACGAGACATACGCTGTTGACGGTTGGGCTGTTGTGCAAATGCATTTGCACAAGAAATGGTGATGATGACAGCCATTAATAAAGTTCTAATAAATCGTGTCATAATTTTCTGTTTTTAGGTTTAACTTTTATAATAAATGTGATAAAATTCATTCGTTGATGAAGACATCACTTTGACAGATATTGAGCAAATATGCCTGATCATCGCTATTAAGCTGATTAAAAGCCTGATCTATGTCATTAAGAGATACCGTGCTTTGTTTGGATGAATTTGTAGTGAAGAAAAGTATCAAGGCTACAGACGCAGCCACAGCAATGGCACTCCTCATTACAATGCGTAACTTGGAAGGATTGCGATGAGCACAACTGTCATACGAAGTTGCCTTATTGGTATTTTCCACAAGATAACCATCTTTCACCTCTTTCCAAATGTTGTCTTCCAGTTTATCGAAGAAATGATCAGAAGACAGGGTATAAGGCATACGTTTGCCTACATTGTCCAAATCAAATTGATTATTCTTTACTGTTTTCATTTAAGTTCATATATTTAATGATTTTCTCTTTGGCGATGTGGAAATTTGTTTTTGCCGAGGAAGGCGAAGAATCTGTTGCCTCTGCAATTTCCTCATAGCTCAACTCATCATAGTAGCGCAGATTGAATGCCAACTGTTGCTTGGTAGGCAGAGTGAGAATTGCTTTTTGCAGTTTCACGGCTTCCAGATAGCTGTAGTCAACATAGCTGTCTGCCATGATGTGGCTGGCATCATGGCTCGCCGCATCCAAAGAAACTTGAACGTGTCTTCGGGAATCTATCACTCGAAGAGCCTCATTGGTCGCTATGCGGAAAAGCCATCCTTTGAAAGATTGCTCATTTTTCAATAGGCTGAAAGAGCGGAATATCCTGACAAAAGCTTCTTGTGTGGCATCTTGTGCATCGTCATGTGACACAACCAACCGGCGGATATGCCAGTATATAGGCTGTTTGTATTTCTGCATCAAGAGTCTGAAGCCCAATTCTGTCCTGTTCCTGATTGCTTGAATGATTGTTTTGTCATCAATATTCATGTGCGGGGCTGCTTTATTGTTTGTTCTTCAGATGTTGAAGTTAATGAACATTATACATCATGCGCTGACATAATGCTTGCTTTTACCGTTTATCACTATTCTAATGGGACTCTTTTTATCCAAAGCAAAGGCATCGAGTTCTGCTTCAGCCACAGCTTTGCACAATCCTGTCATTTTGCTGTATTTGGAAATGGTAAGCAATGGATTGGCTTTTAAATAGGCCAATGCCATTTCCAAACGGTCTTGTTTGCTCAGTCTGTTGCTGATGCGTGTTGTTACAACAGGCCTTGCTACAACAGTTGTGACAATAGGACGATGATAACCATGATAATGTCTGTGCTGTGCAAAAGCGGTAGTACAAGCCCATGCCATTAAGGCTATAAGCAAACCTTTCTTTATTTTTATACTTGTCTTCATATATAAATTTGTTTATTGTTAAACTTGCTGTCAAATATCAGTGTCAACTTCTATTTGCTTGTTCCGTCATTATCATTGTTGAGCTCTTTTCAATAGACGTTACAATAAAATGACCCGATGAAGGCTGAAAAGTAAAATAGAAAGCGAGATTTTTTGGTTCTTTTTCATTGTAGAAAGCTATTTGAACGATATTAGAACACCATTCAAATGCCGTTTAAAGGTAATAGAATAATGTGTTAGAGAAATTTAGCAAAAGGGCTTTCTGTCTGCTAAAATTCTGCATTGAAACGGCAACTCCAATTTTGCATTCATTTCAATGATGTAGGCACCTAATAATCATATAGTTTAATAGAATAAAGAGTGCAATATAGAAAGTTGGAGAATAAAGAGGACGGAGTTTGGATAATAGCCAAACTCCGTCCTTGTGATAAATCTTGAAGTGAGGGTAGGAAAATCTCCTCTTGCCTATTCAACTTTATGGATTACAAATGCGTACTGAACAGAGAATCGGTAGCCGAAAGATTAGAACTTTGAATAGTGCTGTCTGCACAACCTTTATTTTGAATATTTTTCTACCAAACTTTTGGCTTGTTCATTTCCCATATCCTGAGCTTTTCTCATATTTGACAAGCCTTCCGTCTTATTGCCTTTATATATTTGCACGAGACCTAATATTAATATTCCATCGGAATAATCAGGAAAGCGTTTTACACATTCCTGCGCTGTAACTAAAGCATTGTCAAGCATATTGATTTTAATCTCCAAATTTGCTTTTTCGGCTATATACGCAGGTTCTTGAGGTGCTAAAAGTACAGCACGGGTTATATCAGCCAATGCCTGCTGAAATAATTTTCCCTTTTTCTCTGCTTGTTCACGGGTATAATAAAAGTCAGCTCCAACTCTATGGTTCATTACAATTTCATATCGTGTAAAATCAAAAACAGCTTGCCTGTACTGGCCATCTGCATTGTATGCATTAGCCCTTGCCCAAAAATAGGGGGCTGCCTCTTGCAACCTCAATGTGTCTGTATGGCTAATGGCACTATCCAATAAGGCTATGATTTCTTTTTGGCTGGCATTGAGCATTTGCCTGCATTGGGCCATTTGATAATAGATTTCACCATTCTTTGAATAGCTTGTAGTCAAGCTGTTAAATAGTGTATAAGCGGCAGAATAATCGCCTTTGGCAAAGAGTATTTGACCTTCTAAAAACTTATAGGCAGGTTGGGAATTTATGTTGCCCGCACTTTTAACCTCTTTCAATGCCTTGTTTAAAGTCCAGGGCTTATAATCATATTGCTTTTTATATATTTGCTTCCAATATATCAGTTTGCTGTATTTAAAATGTGCTTCATCTTTGTTTGCTGCTTTCTTTATGGCAGTTTCCATAATAGATGATGCTTCGTCAAACTGATTGTTTTCGGCTAAATATTGTGCTTTGGAAGAATATCCGTCAACAGCTGTTGGAAATGAGCTTATAAAGTCATTGATAGCATTAATCCTTTTAATAGAGTCGTTGCTGTTTTCGCTCATCATCATAAACAATAAAGCTTGATCTTGATTGGCGGGTAAAGCTACAGGGAGATGTATTTGCTTGAAAGCAAGATCATTATATGACAGTGCAGAAGCCCTAAGGCTTGCAGCAAATTGAGCATCTACAGCATGGACATTAGAAGATGTAATAGAGGGCTGTAACAATCCTAATACTTCACCTTCTGCATTGACAAATGGACATGCATTGGCATCATTAGGGATGTTGGCATTAAAGATGTAGTAGCTATATTTGTCTTGTATTTTTTCTGTTCTGCTGATAGAAGCCGAAGTGATAGTCAACTTGTTGTTTTCATTGCTTACTAACCATATTTGTGAGCCTTCTTTGGACGAGGCACTGGCTAACTGAGCGGCAGGAGTTTTGGCTTGAACTGTAAAATGAGCAACATCGTAAATCTCATTTATTCCAATGATACGCTTCACTTCCGTTACTTTGCCTTTACTGTCTGTTATTGTTGCTTTTGAGGCGCCTAAAAATGGCTTTAAGTCGCTAATGGCTTCACCATTGTCTTTTATAAAAACACCATGGCTTGTGCCAATTAATTCATTTTTGGCATTATAAGTGTTTAATGTAAAAATTGCCTTGTAGGCATTCTTAACCTTAGATGGTTGAGCAAAGCTGCCTGTTACTATTAAAGTTAGTAAGATGAGTATAAAACTTATTCGTTTCATCTGTGTAAAAATTGGTTTATATTGTCTGTTGTTGAATTATATGTTTAATAGTTCTCGTGCATTGTTAATGGCTGCTTCAGATATTTCAGAGCCACTCAACATTTGGGCAATTTCATGTATGCGTTGTTGAGTATCTAATTCTATCATTTGACTTACGGTTCCCTCTGGTGTTTCTTGCTTATAAACTTTATAGTGAACACTGCCTTTCGCTGCAATTTGAGGCAAATGGGTGATGCTGATCACTTGACGTTTTGATTTGCCCATTTCTTGCATGATGTCAGCCATCTTCTCAGCTATTTTTCCACTTACGCCAGTATCTATTTCATCAAATATAATGGTTGGTAACTTAACAGCGCCACTTATCATTGCCTTTAGAGACAACATGACACGCGCTATCTCACCGCCTGATGCTACTTGAGATATGGGTTGCATAGGCGTACTTGTATTTGCACTAAACAGAAATGCTACTCTATCACATCCATTACAAGATAAAGGTTTCTGTTGGATATTTATATGAAACCTTACGTTAGGTATTCCCAAAGGTATTAGTCGTTCTCTCATTTCTTTTTCTACACGTTGGGCAGCAGCTTGTCGTATCTTTGTCAATTGCGATGCTTTCTCTTTGCATTTATCCAATCGTATATTTTCTTCTTTTTCAAGTTCTGCCAACTCTGTATCGCTATTGTTGAGATGTTCTAACTGAGCTTCTATTTGATTCTTGATATTTATTAAATCTTCGACAGTGGCAACGTGATGTTTCTGTTCTAGAGTATAGATTTTATCAAGTTGTCGATTGATATTTTCCAATCTTTGAGGGTCAAAATCTATATCTTCTGCATAAGAATTAACTTCTTGTGCTATGTCCTTCATTTCAATGTAGCAGCTGTCCAGACGTGATGCAAGTTCATTTGCTTCAGTAAATACATTTGTAATATTGATTAAAGAACGAGATGCATTCTTTAATTTATTCAAAACACTTGTTTCATTCGTGTCCGCATTCAGTATGCTGTCTACTTCAAATAATGTGCTTTTGATTTCTTCTACATGACTAAGCTTTTCACTTTCTTGTTCAAGCTCATTTTGCAGGTTTTCCTTCAAGTTTGCATCACTTAGTTCTTTAAATTGGAAGCGTAAGAAATCTTCATTTCTCTTGCTTTCTTCTATCTGAGCCTTTACCTTAGCAACTGTTTTCTTTGCTTCTAAATAAGACTTGAATTCTTCGCTGTATTCAAGTATAAGTTTTTTATTATTGGCAATAATATCAACAACATTGAGTTGAAAGTCCTCCTCATTGAGCAATAAATTTTGGTGTTGACTATGAATATCTATTAACTGTTGTCCTAATGCTTTTATAGTGATGAGAGAGACAGGAGTATCATTGATAAAAGCTCTGCTTTTTCCTGTAATGCTTAACTCGCGTCGCAAGATGCAATCATCTGGATCATAATCTATGTCTTTCTCAATAAAGAAGTCTTCCATGTGGTATCTGCTTAAGTCGAAATGTGCCTCTATGGAACACTTTTTGCACCCTGTTTTTATGTTCTTTATATCAGCCCTTTGGCCTAATAATAAATTTATAGCACCGAGGATAATACTCTTTCCCGCTCCTGTTTCACCTGTTATGACAGAAAATCCAGAATAAAAGTGTATATCCAAAGTGTCGATGAGTGTAAAATTTTTGATATATAGTTGTTTCAGCATAATCGTAATGATGTGTTATAGTTAGGAACCGTTTGAATAATTGTCTCGTTATATATTCTGCAGGATTATAGAATCCATCAAGGAAATGGTAACGCATGATAAAATACTATAAGTGTGTGAAATTCATCGCCTCATAGATTTAACTGCACAAAGATATAAAAAAATGGTTGAACAGCCAAAGATAATAAGGTATGTCCAGTTGCTGATTATTTAAGAGGATGATTTGTAGAAAAACAATTGACTTTCTATTTTAGTATTTGCCATTGATAATGGCTATTTTTAAAAGGGAAAAGTAGACATTTTACATTCACATTTTAATTGCTATGTGTTTTATTTAAAATGAATGTAGAATATCTACTCGTAATGTAATATGCTTTTTGCTGCTAATATTGTCTTAGTGCTGCCAACAACTCATTATTTTCTGATTTAGAGCCAATAGTTATGCGTAAGCAGTTATGGCACAATTGCACATTAGTCCGATTTCTGACAATGATACCTTTTTCAACTAAATAATTGTAAATGGCTTGGGCGTCATTCATTTCAACCAATATAAAGTTTGCATTAGAGGGATATATTTTTTTGCAGATAGGCAACAACTTGAAAGCTTCAGTCATTCTACTTCGTTCCAACAGCAATGTTTTAACCCATTTATCTACTTCATAGGGGTCTTTTAATATCTGTAGTGCTTGCTGTTGCGTTAGTGAGTTTATGTTATAGGGATATTTTACCTTATTAAATATATCAATAATATTTTTTTGCGCAAAAGCCATACCTAATCGTATTGCTGCACATCCCCAGGCCTTGCTAAAGGTATTTAATACAATGAGATTGGGATATTTATTTAGTTCAAGTCTTAATGGGGAAATAGCAGAGAAGTCTGAATAGGCTTCGTCTACTACAACAAGACCTTCAAACCGTTGCAACAGTGCAGTTATCTCTTTTCTGTTAATTTCGTTGCCAGTTGGGTTATTGGGTGAACAAATCCATATAACCTTGGTATGGCTGTCACAAGCGTTTAAAAGGTGATTGGCTGTTGTTTGAAAATGTTCATCCAATAAGACCGGGCGATAAGCCACATCATTAATGTCTGCGCATACCTTGTACATACCATAAGTTGGTTCTATGGCTACAACATTGTCCTGACCTGGGCGTGTAAAGCATCTATATATTAAATCTATTGCTTCATCTGATCCATTCCCTAAGAAAATCTGCTCAGGATTAACACTTTTTACAATAGCTAATTTAGCTTTAACCTCTTCTTGTAGCGGATCTGGATATCTGTTGTAGGGCTTATTGTATGGATTTTCATTGGCATCCAAAAATACATGTGCCACATGTCCGCTATATTCATTACGTGCACTACTGTATGGCTTAAGATTCCAAATATTAGGCCGTGTAAGTTCTTTTAATGGTTTCATGTCTTTATAATATTATTGAACAATGCACTTCTATTTTTGCAAACTTTTAATTCTTACCGACATGGCATTTTTATGCGCAAACAGCTGTTCGTTTTCGGCCATTATTTCTACAGTTTTCCCTATGCTTCTGATACCCTCTTCATTAAGATGCTGGAATGTTATTTTGCGGTAAAAACTATCAAGATTTACACCACTGTAGGCTACAGCATATCCATGTGTAGGTAATGTATGATTTGTTCCACTGGCATAATCGCCGACGCTTTCACACGCATATTTTCCTAAAAACACGCTGCCGGCATTTATTATTTTTTCAGATAGTTCCTCGTAGTTGTCTGTAGCTATTATCAAGTGTTCGGGAGCATAAGCATTGCATAGGTCTATGGCTTCCGTATAAGTTTTCACTACTACAAACTTGCTGTTTTTCAGTGCTTTTGAAGCAATGTCCTTTCTTGGCAATTGTGCTAATTGTTTCTCAGTTTCAGTGCTTACCTTATTCAGCATATCCTCTGATGTAGTAATCAGCACTACCTGTGAATCTGCACCATGTTCAGCTTGAGACAACAAATCCGCTGCTACAAAAATAGGATTACTGTTATCATCGGCAATTACGCATACTTCAGAAGGACCTGCAGGCATATCTATGGCTACATCATGTAAAGACACTATTTGTTTGGCTGCCATTACATATTGATTGCCAGGTCCGAATATTTTGAAAACCTTAGGTATACTTTCTGTTCCATACGCCATGCTGCCAATAGCTTGTACGCCCCCGATTTTATAAATCTTATTGACACCAGCTATATGTGCCGCTGCTAAGATAGCTGGATTTACTTTTCCTTGTTTGTTAGGTGGAGTACAAAGCACAATCTCTTGGCAACCAGCTATGTTGGCCGGTGTGGCCAACATCAGTACAGTGCTGAATAACGGTGCAGTACCTCCAGGAATGTATAGTCCTACACGTTGTATAGCTACAGCTTTCTGCCAGCATACAACACCAGGTTTTGTTTCTATGTTTTGCGATAGAAATTTTTGAGATGTATGGAACTTATAAATATTGTCATGGGCTAACAGCAGTGCATCATGCAGATCTTCTGAAATGTTATGGTAGGCCTCTTCTATTTCTGAGGAAGTTACTTGCAAATGATCAAGATGCGTTCCGTCAAACATTTCTTCGTATTTAATTACTGCCTTATCACCATGTTTCTGAATGTCTTTCAATATAGTATTCACTTTTTCATATAGAGCGGTGGTATCTAAATGAGGGCGAGTCATAATGTCTTTCCAATCGCTTCTTGTCGGATATTTAAAATATTTCATATATGCAAATTCCTCTATTTGTTTTAAATTCTAAAGTTCATTTTAATAGTACTTATTTTATAATATCATTTTTTCGATAGGTGTAACTAAAATTCCTTGTGCGCCCATTTCTTTTAGTTTTCCTATTATTTCCCAAAATCGTTGTTCATCTAATACGGTGTGTACAGAGCACCATTCTGGGTCTGCTAATGGAATGATAGTAGGGCTCTTTAAACCAGGCAAGACTTTTATAATGTCATCTAATTTTGCTTTGGGGGCATTCATTCGGACATATTTCTTGTCTTCTGCATTTCTTACGGCATTGATTCTAAACAATATCTCATTGAGAATTTTCCTTTTATCTTCTGTTATGTTTTTGTTAGCAATAAGTAATGCCTCACTTTTAATTACTACCTCTACTTCTTTAAGATTATTGCTAATAAGTGTAGAACCACTGCTTACAATGTCGAAGATTGCATCAGCTAAACCAATACCAGGACTTATTTCCACACTACCTGTTATGATGTGTGTCTCAGCATTAACGTTGTTATCCTTTAGAAACCTTTTGAGAATATTAGGATAAGATGTAGCTATTTTTTTCCCCTTAAACCATTCTACACCTTTGTAATCTACATTTTTTGGGATAGCTAAAGAGAGACGACATTTGCTGAATCCTAATCTGTAGATTATTTCAGCATCTTCATCTTTTTCTAAATATTCATTTTCACCCACTATTCCAACATCTGCCACACCCGTAGCTACACTTTCAGGAATGTCATCATCGCGTAAATAAAGAACTTCAAGAGGAAAATTTGACGATTTAACCAATAATGTACGCTTGTTAGTACTAACCTTGATGTCGGCTTCTGAAATAAGATTCATAGTGTCTTCATACAGACGGCCTTTTGATTGAACAGCAATTCTTAACATATAAAATATTGTGTTTGTTATTTAAAATAAGATTAAGCGGTTGTTATTTTTCCAAATAATGCATAGTTTTTAATTATTACCTAAGCAAATATATAGGGCTTATGCTTTGGACTCCACAACTTTTGGGAAAGGCAGTAAAAAATACTGATATTGCAAATGTACACTTTTTTATGCGTTTCTGCAAGAATTATTGTACTTTTGTAGTCGCAAATATGAAATACTGATATTTTATGCTGTATATATGCATATTAAAGTGTTATTTGTATTGCGAAGAGTAAAAATATGATTAATATATGAATAAATTAACAGTAATATTTGTTGTATTGTTAGTTTTAGAAACTGTGGCATGTTCCAAGCAACATAAAGACAAGGTTGTAGCCCCATGGGGAGAAGTTGTGTCTGATACAGTTAGTGAAGGCAATAATCTTTCTGTAGCAGATTTAATCAGTAATGGCGAATTGATTATTTTAACAATGTATGGACCTGACACTTATTATGATTATCATGGGCATGGTATGGGCACACAATATTTGTTAAGTGAAAAGTTTGCTAAGAAGTTAGGCGTTTCTTTGCGAGTAGAAGTTTGCAAAGATACAACAGAGATGATAAAACGATTAATGCAAGGTGATGGAGACCTAATAGCCTTTCCTCTGCCAAAGAACAAAAAGCTAAGTCGGAATTTGTTGTATTGTGGCGCAAGCATTGATTCACTTCATGTTCAATGGGCTGTATCTCAGCAAAATCATGAGCTGGCCGATAGTTTAAATGCTTGGTTTAAGCCCAGAATGATTGATGATATGCAGAAAGAACAGAAGTTCCTGCTTTCTTCGCGTAGTGTAACACGTCATGTCTTTGCCCCGTTTATTGATAGGGGCAAAGGTGTTATTTCTGCTTATGATTATTTGTTTAAGAGATATGCTCCTGCAGCTCGTATGGATTGGCGTATGATGGCTGCTCAATGTTATCAAGAATCATGCTTTGATCCTCAAGCTATATCGTGGGCTGGCGCTCGTGGCTTGATGCAAATTATGCCTTCTACGGCAGCTCACCTCGGATTGTCTATGGACGATATCCATACGCCTGAACATAACATAATGGCCGCAGCTAAATATATGCTTGAGTTACAAAGCAAGTTTCGGAGTGTACCCAGTGCAACAGAGCGTCAACTTTTTGCATTAGCTGCTTATAATGGTGGCTTCAATCATGTGCAAGATGCAATGGCACTAACTCGTAAGAATGGTGGAAATCCTTATAAATGGGCACATGTGGCTCGCTATATTTTAGCATTACAACAATCTACTTACTATAATGACCCAGTAGTGCGCTATGGCTATATGCGGGGTTCTGAAACAGTGGATTATGTGGATCGTATAAGGCAGCGTTATGCACAATATAGAGGAGTGCCTTACGGAGGCTCTTCTGTCAATATTAGTGAAAATGAAACGACTCTGAAGAACTTTACTATAGATTTTTATAATTCAATGACTCCTCATAGAGCTAAAAAGAAACATCGTTTCCATATCTAAGTGCAAATTTGAAAATTCCAGCGTCTTTTGCTTAATAATGCTTAAAAGCTTTGCACTTTCATGCAAAGAGTGCTCTTAGGAGAAAAAAAAGTGTTAATTTAGCGGACATTTAAAATAGGCAAAACGCCTTAAACGGAAAATAAATGGCATTAAAAGGCATTTTTGGAATTTTTAATATAACAAAATAATAGATGGACAATAGTAACACAATTGATCAGGACAGAATAATCAAAATCAATATTGAAGAAGAGATGAAATCTTCATACATTGATTATTCTATGTCAGTAATTGTTGCACGAGCTTTGCCTGATGTGCGTGATGGTTTCAAACCTGTACATCGTCGCATACTTTATGGTATGATGGGTATAGGTAATACAAGTGATAAACCATATAAAAAATGTGCACGTGTAGTAGGTGAAGTACTTGGTAAATATCACCCACATGGTGATAGCTCTGTATATGGAGCCTTAGTTAGAATGGCTCAAGATTGGAATATGAGATATACCTTAGTTGATGGTCAAGGTAACTTTGGTAGTGTAGATGGAGATTCTGCCGCTGCCATGCGTTATACAGAGTGCCGTTTGTCAAAGATGGGTGAACATATCATGGATGACTTGGACAAGGACACAGTTGACATGATGAATAACTTTGACGATTCGTTGCAAGAACCAACAGTAATGCCTACAAAAGTACCAAACTTATTGGTAAATGGTGCAAATGGTATAGCTGTTGGTATGGCAACAAATATTCCTACTCATAATTTGGGAGAAGTCATTGATGGATGTTGTGCTTATATTGATAATCCAGACATTGATATAGATGGATTAATGCATTATATTAAGGCTCCAGATTTTCCTACGGGTGCTTATATATATGGCATACAGGGCGTAAAGGATGCATACGAAACAGGACGAGGTCGTGTCGTAATGCGTGCTAAGGCGGAAATAGAAAGTGGCGAGTCTCATGATAAAATAGTAATTACAGAAATACCTTATGGCGTTAATAAAGCGCAACTGATTGAATATATAGCGGATTTAGTAAAAGAGGGTAAGCTTGATGGTATCAGCAATGCTAATGATGAGTCAGGCCGTCAGGGCATGCGTATAGTAATTGATATTAAAAGAGATGCTAATGCAAATGTTATTTTAAATAAGTTATTTAAGATGACTGCATTACAGAGTTCTTTCTCAGTTAACTGTATAGCATTGGTTAATGGAAGGCCACGTGTACTTACATTAAAAGATTGCATTAGATACTTTGTTGAACACCGTCATGAGGTAACAATAAGGCGCACAAAATATGATTTGAAAAAAGCTCAAGATAGGGCCCATATCTTAGAAGGCTTGATTATAGCATGTGATAATATTGACGAAGTAGTACATATCATACGTGCCTCAAAAACTCCTTCTGATGCGCAACGTAAATTGGAAGTACGATTTGAACTTGATGAAATTCAATCCAAGGCTATTGTTGATATGCGCTTAAGTCAGTTAACTGGTCTCCGAATGGATCAGTTACATGCTGAGTATGAAGAGCTTGAAAAGCAAATAGCCTACTTGCAGTCCATTCTTAATGATTCAGAATTGTGTAAAAAGGTAATGAAAGATGAACTGTTAGAAGTTAAAAATAAATATGGTGATGCCCGTAGAACTGAAATTAAATATTCAAGCGAAGAATTTAATCCAGAAGATTTTTATCCAAATGATCCAGTGGTTATTACCATTAGCCATCTTGGATATATAAAGCGTACACCATTGTCTGAGTTTAGAGAACAAGCTCGTGGTGGAGTAGGTAGTAAAGGGGCACATAGCCGTGAACAAGATTTTACGGAATTTATATATCCTGCTACAATGCATAACACAATGATGTTCTTTACTAAGAAAGGCAAATGTTATTGGCTAAAATGTTATGAAATACCTGAAGGAGCAAAAAATTCTAAAGGTAGGGCAATACAGAATTTACTAAATATAGAGAACGATGATAGTGTAAATGCCTTTTTGCGTTTAAGAGGATTGGATGACCAAGAATTTGTGAATAGTCATTATGTTGTATTTGCTACTAAAAATGGTCTCATTAAGAAAACTTCATTGGAGGCATATAGTCGCCCACGTGCGAATGGTGTAATTGCCATAAATGTACTTAATGGTGATGAAGTTGTTGGCGTAAGACTTACCAATGGGCATAATGAACTTTTGCTGGCAGATCGCAATGGACGAGCAGTACGCTTTAATGAGGATGCAGTACGTGCAATGGGACGTGTGTCTACAGGCGTCAGAGGTATGCGTCTTGATGAAGGAGATGATGAAGTTGTTGGCATGGTTGTTGTCAATGATACAGAAAAAGAAACTATTATGGTCGTAAGTGAGAATGGCTACGGAAAACGTAGTGATGTAAACGACTATCGTATAACAAATCGAGGTGGTAAAGGCGTAAAGACTCTTAATATAACTGAAAAAACAGGTCGATTAGTTGCAATAAAGACGGTAACCGATGAAAATGATTTAATGATAATCAATAAGAGCGGTATTTTAATACGTTTAAAAGTATCAGATTGTAGAGTAATGGGACGAGCAACGCAAGGTGTGCGCCTTATTAATTTGGCAAAGAAAAATGATGTGATTTCCAGTGTATGTAAAGTAATGACTTCTAACATAGAAGCATTGGCTGAAGAAGAGAGCAAAAATGATTGGAACCAGACCAATGAGGTGATAATAAAAGGTACTTTAGCCACTCAAGGTCCTGAAGAATTTAGTGATAATGAAGAAAAATAGATTAATATTAAAAAATAAATTTATTATGAAGAAAGTAGTAGTGTTTGCGTTGACTGTCTTATGCAGTTCAACCACATTTGCGCAGGATGTATTCAAGCAGATTTCAAAAATCAAAAATTATGATGAAGCTTCAACAGCTTTAAAAGCTAATCTTTCAAGCATGTCGGCAGAACAAAAAGCTAAATGTTATAATGCATTAGTAGATTTAGCATATAGCAAAGTTGTAAAAGAACAAGCGACTGTAACAAGCAATCAAATGGCTGCACAACTTGGTACAAAAGTTGAACCGTATGATACAGTGGGACTTTATACCGCAGCTCTTAAGTCTATTGAAGATGGTGTTCTTTGTGATGAGTTTGATAATCTGCCTAATGATAAGGGAAAAGTAAAACCTAAATTTCACAAATCGAATGCTTCACGTTTGTATCCTATTCGCTTTCATTTAATTAATGCTGGAATATATTTTCAAAATCATGGCGATGAAGCTCAATCATATAAGTATTTAGCTGCATATGTAGAAAGTGCGTCTTATCCATTGTTTAATGAACAAGATAAGTCAAAAGACACCAATCTTGGGCAAATTGCATATTATGCAGGACGTTCTGCATATATCGCTAAAGATTATGATAAGGCAGAAAAATATGCAGATATAGCATTAAAGGATACTGCTTATGCAAAAGATGCAATGCAACTGAAATTAGCTGTTATGCAGTCTATGCTGAAAACCCATTCAGATTCTGTTAATTATGTAAATAAGTTAAAAGATTTATATGCTAAAGATGAAAATAATGATGCTTTGTTTTCAACTCTTAGCTCAATGTTTTTATCTTTAAATCAAGCAACAGAACTTAATGCTTTAGTTGAAGCAAAATTGGCAAAAGATCCAAATAATTTTGCAGCTCTTACAATATTAGGACAGGCTGATATGAATACTCATAAATGGGATGATGCCATTTCATATTTAAAAAAAGCGGAACGAGTACAGCCTAAGAATGTAGCTGTAGTTGGCTCAATAGGTAACTGTTATATGTATAAGGCTCAAGAAGCTGCAGCAAAGGCCTCAGGAAAAACTGGACGTCTTGCTCCTGCGGCCGAAAAGGTTATTATAGATGTATATAAAACGGCTATAGAATACCTTGAAAAGGCAAAGGAGCTTGATAAAGATATGCAGTTTAAAAATGTATGGGCTTATTCTCTTTATACTTGTTGTTATAGAATATATGGTCAAGATGATGCAAAAACAAAAGAGTATGAGTCTTTTGTAAAATAAATACTAATATAGGTGAATAGCTAATTATGTGTATAAGTAATTAACTATTCACCTATTACACTTTGCTAAAGTATTTTATATGACTTATATAAATGAATAGTAGGATTTAGTATTACTAATTTTATGCATATTTTTAGGAATATAGTTTTATGGGCTTTTATATTCGTATCATTTTATTAAGTTTTTGTCTATTTACACTTAGTATAAGTTCTTATGCTCAAAAAAAAGAAATAAGTCAGGCACGAGCTTATATTAAGAGTAGAACTAATTTAGATAAAGCAGAATCATCAATGAGAGCACTATTGACTGATAGCGCAAATATAAAAAATATAAAGATATATACAACATTAGTAGATATAGTGCGAACTCAATATGAGATGATGAATGAAAAAATGTATTTAAAACAGAGTGTGGATACGGCAGATATGTTTATCACTGCACGCAGGATGTTTTCTGTATATGAGGCATTAGATAGCATAGAGATGCTTAATTCTCAGCTGAAAAATAGAAAGAAAAATTCTGCGTATCTTGCTTGTTATAGACCTAATTTATATAATGGTGGTATCTATTTTTTGAATAAGAACAGATTTGCTGATGCATACGACATGTTTGATACCTATATAAAATGTATCCATCAGCCAATTTTTTCAGGTAAGCAATATAAAATAGATAAATTGACAAATTTAGCAGGTTATTGGGCAACTTATTCAGGATTCAAATTGAAATCTTTTGAAAAGGTATTTAGATATTCAGATATGGCCTTGAATGTTCCTCAGTATAAGGAACGTGTGATGTTTTATTTATCAGAAAGCTATCTATTGAAAAAAGATACGGCTAATTATTATAATATGTTAAAGAAGGGCTTTAATAGTTTTAAAAAGTCAGAATATTTTTTTACACGATTAGTTGATTATTACAATGAAGCAAATGATTATGATTCTGCTATGGTTGTAGTCAATTGTGCTTTAAAGGAAGATGCAAATAATAAGTTATTCCTTTTTGCAAAGAGTAATATACTCTTAAATTTAGGTCAATATGATGCTTGTATAGCTGTTTGTGATACATTAATAGGAAGACAACAGGCATCTTCAGAAGTATATTTTAATGCTGGAGTATCTTATATAAACAAAGCATTACTATTAGAGAAAGATATAAAAAATTTAAAAGCAAATAATGAAAAAATATTGGCTTTGTATAAAAAAGCGCTACCCTATATGGAAAATTTTAGGGTATTGGAACCTGTGCAAAAAAAACGATGGGCACCTTCTCTCTATAATATATATTTGAAGCTGAATATGGGTAAGCAGTTTGAGGAAATGAGCAACATTCTTAACAAATTGAGAACCTAGGATGAATCATAATTATTTTAGATAATCTGCATTTAAAAAGACAAAAGAATAACTTTCAAAATTAAATATTTGCACTATCTTTGTAGTAGCTAAGACATATACGAAAAGACATAAAAAGCTATTTAGAAGTTAATATTACAATCAAAAAAATGAATATGAATATAAAAATCCGTCTATCAATTATGAATTTCCTTGAATTTGCTATTTGGGGAGCATATTTAACATGCATGAGTAACTATTTAGGCACTGTAGGCTTAGGCAATATGATACCATGGTTTTATTCTATTCAGGGAATAGTCTCAATATTTATGCCTACAATTATAGGTATAGTTGCAGATAAGTATGTCCAACCTCAGCGAATGCTTGCTATATGCCATTTCTTGGCTGCTACATTTATGGCTTGCTGTTGGATGTTAGGATATCAAGCTGGTTTAGGATGCGAGATACAAAATAAATCATTGTTTATTTTGTCGTATACACTAAGCGTGGCTTTCTATATGCCAACTTTAGCCTTGTCTAATACTGTTGCATTTTCGGTTTTAAAGCATTACCATTATGATACTATTCAAAACTTTCCTCCAATAAGAGTATTGGGAACTATTGGTTTCATTGCATCTATGTGGTTCGTAAATTGTGCTGCATATACAGATGAAGGGGGCTTTTTCTTTAGTATTACTGATGAAAATAGGTTTCAATATACATATATGCAATTTTTAGTGTCTTCAATCCTTGGACTTCTATTGACTTTATATTCTTTTACATTACCGGCATGCTCTATTGTTAAGTGCCATAAAAATGTTTCTTTATCAGAATCCTTAGGGCTGAATGCTTTTAAATTATTTGGTGAAAAGCGAATGGCTCTATTTTTTATATTTTCTATGCTGTTAGGCATGTCTTTGCAAGTAACAAATGGCTATGCAACACCTTTTATAACAAGTTTTAGTGGCATTAAAGAATATGCAAATACTTTTGGCGCTCATAATGCAACTTTATTAACGTCATTATCACAAGTTTCAGAAGCATTATGTATATTGCTAATTCCATTTTTTTTGAAACGATTTGGCATAAAGATGGTTATGCTAATAGCTATGATAGCATGGGTATTAAGATTTGCATTATTTGGACTGGGAAATCCTGGAGAGGACTTATGGATGTTTGTTTTATCTATGATTGTATATGGAGTAGCTTTTGATTTCTTTAATGTATCAGGCGCATTGTTTGTGGAAAAGGAAACAGATGCCTCTATTCAAGCTTCAGCTCAAGGATTATTCATGTTGATGACTAATGGAATAGGTGCTTCTATAGGGACTTTGGCTGCAGGAAGGGTTGTGGAACATTACTGTCATTGGGAAGGCAAATATTTGATAGGAAACTGGTCTACCACATGGCTTATATTTGCAGGTTATGCTTTATTAGTAGCAATTTTATTTTTGATTTTTTTTAAGCAGAAAAATATTAAAAGGTAATTAGTGTTTCGTTAATTACAATGCAAAATATCCAATAATTTATATTGCTTTATCTTTGGCTTTTTAGCATAAAATTCGTACACTTTATAGTGCTAAATCATAATTGAGATGAAATATACTTCACATTTGAAACAGCTGTCTCTTGATACGTTCTGCTCATCTTTTGATGACTTGGACAAGAATAATCGTTGGGTAAAACTTGGCGATCTTCTTCCATGGACAGAATTAGAAAAGGTATATAACTCCTGTGTCGATGAAGCTCAAAGTGCAGCAGGTAACAAGCTTGCCTGCATAATTATCGGTGTATGTATTATCAAGCATAAGTTTTCTCGTTCAGATAAAGAAACCGTCTCGATGATTCAGAAGAATCCATACATACAGTATTTGCATTGTCTGTCAAATTTCACTGATAAGTCGCTTTTCGACCAGTCCCTGTTTACAACTATTCGTAAGCGTATTGCCATTGAGGAGATTAATCGGTTTACTACAGAACTTTTCAATAAGGGGCTTGCATCCAAGGAGGCATGCCAGATAGAAAAACAAAAGTGCAAGGATGACAATGAAGAGCTACCAATAACCTGTACAGGAGACAATGGCGTAGGGTTTATGGACAGTCAGAAACGAACACATAAAGGTGTACTGAAGATTAATGCGACCTGTGATGATGCCGAAGTTCGCTATCCAGTTGCTGTCGACATCATCCATAACGGATATAAGATTGCCGACCGTTACATCAGAAAAATCTATAAATGGCTTCATATCAAGAATATTAGAAGCTTTTACTGTGACGCATGTAGTTTTTATATAGAACTTATCAAACGCAAGAAGAAAGAAACAATACTCATTCGCTCCACAACATCAGCCATGTTGAACCATATGAAAAAAGTTCTCCGTAAACTTGTAGAACTTTTTGTAGAGTTCAGAAGTAGCCAAGACATATTGCAACCTCATGAGCAATGTATTCTCAGAACCACCTTCGGCATGTGTTCACAACAGTCGGAGATGTTTGAAGAAAAAAAGCATCAATGCAAAGACCGAATACTCTGTATTTTTCAGCCACATGTGCCGTCTATAGTCAGAAGCAAGTCAGAAACTCCGACAGAGTTCGGGGAAAAGGCAGGTGTTGTTGCTAATGAAGAATACACCTTTATAGAACATTACAGTGGGAATACCTGCAACGAAAATTCAAAATTCTTATTGCAGATTCAGTCCTTCAAAGAACGCTTTGGACACGTTCCTGCTACTATTCTTGCAGACAAAATCTACATAAGTAAGGCATACAAAACAATTCTCAAAGAGTATGAGATAAAGGCTTATTGTAAACCGTTAGACCGACTGACAAAGAAGATCAAAAGTTCTGAATATATCGAGAAAATAGGCGAGGTTGTCGAAGAACGAAATGAAGTTGAATGCTCTTTCGGCTTGGGCAAGAGAATATATCGAGCCAGCAACATAAGAGCCAAGTTTCCAGAAACAGTAGGATGCTGGACTGGAATGTGCTACTTTGTCAAGAGCATGATGAAAGTCCTTAGGGGACTTCGTCTTGCTATTTTCGAATTTTGGCTCAATTTATGGATAGATACCATTGCAAATATAGGGCTGCAGCTTTGAGTTTGTGGTAATTTGTTTTCAGTGGACACTTTAATTGTTTTTTGAGGAGTTTATTATGAAAAAAGAAAAATTGATATTTGGTGGAATCTCAGAAATTAGAGGATCTGATGGTATGGGTCTTATTATATTGTTAGACGAAAAGAAACAGCGCCAATTATCTATAGTTTGTGATAAAACAATATTATTACAAATTCAACTTCGCATAGAAAAATCATCAGTTACAAAAATTCTATTGCCAGAAGTGTTGGCAAGGCAATTTAAAAATAATGCAGAATTGCAGTATGAACTTATAATAGATGGAATTGTTGATGAGCAATATCGTACACTATTATACAATACTAAGACTATAGAGTCAACCTTAATAAGAACTTCAGATGCCGTCTTATTATCGTTGATAATGAGTATACCTATATATATTGAATCTTCTTTAATGTCGAGGCAATCCGCTGCCTATAAAAAGGATATCAAGGGCGTTTCTATACCAATAAATACTATTAGTGATACAATGTTGAGTAAGGCTTTAGATAAGGCTATAAAAGAGGAAAATTATGAATTAGCGTCTCGTTTGCGAGACGAAATATTGCGTCGAAAAAATAGGCAACACTTTTAATTTGATTAGCTATGAAAGAAACAAGATTTTTTTATGTGCCAAATGCGGGCAAACTTACGGAGTTGCCTTTAGATGAAGCTATGCATGCTTTGCGTGTGTTAAGGCTAAAAAGTGGGGATGAGATGTTTCTAATGGATGGGAGTGGCACATTCTATAAGGCTGAGGTTACAATAGCAGCAACTAAGCGTTGTATGTACAGAATAATAGAAACTTTGCCACAGGAAAAAAACTGGAGGGGACATTTGCATTTAGCGGTGGCTCCAACAAAGATGATGGATCGTATCGAATGGCTGTGTGAAAAAGCAACAGAGGTGGGAGTAGATGAATTTAGTTTTTTGAATTGCAAATTTTCGGAGCGTAAAGTAATGCGAACTGTAAGATTGGATAAAATTATCGTTTCTGCAGTTAAGCAAAGTCGAAAGCCTTGGAAACCCCAACTAAACTCGCTTATATCTTTCAAGGATTTTATTGATACACCTCGTGTGGGCTTAAAGTTTATAGCTCATTGTTATGATGAAGTAAAGCGAATAGATTTTTTCGATGCGATTTATAATTCAGAAAAATCGAAAAGCATATCTGATATAACGGTGTTAATAGGCCCAGAGGGTGATTTTTCAATAGATGAAGTTAAATATGCTATAAATAATGGGTATATCTCAGTGTCTTTAGGAAACAGTAGGTTGCGAACGGAGACAGCAGCTCTTTCTGCTGTCTTGATGGGACATTTGGCTTTACGTAAATGAGATTGGTATAATCTATAAGATTATCCTTAATAGAGAGGTATTCTTGTTCTGTATTTTATTAATAGGTAGTAAAATGATGAAAAAAACAATTAAAATTATTCAAAGATTATATTTTATAATAATCCTTGTATGCTTATTTTCGTCTTGTTCAGATGACAATAGTTTGACTATTATACCGCAAAATAGTACAGCTATATTGGCTATTGATGGCAAGGAAATTTTAAATAATTTTCAATCTGGTAATATTAGCTCAATAAAATCATTGTTGAAGATAAAAAAAATTGAAGATTGTGGCATAGATTTTGAATCAAATCTTTATGTATTTGAATCTGTAGACGGCAATATAGGATTTACAGCTAACATTGCGGACAAGAATAGTTTTGAAGAATGGGTGGAAAAATTGTCAACTCATTCCATTTGCACAAAGCCAACAAAGTTTGGCGATTTGAATTTTTGTGTTTTGAAAAACATGTGGCTTATGGGTTATTCTTCAAATGCAATGCTTATAATGGGACCTATTGTCGCTTCGCAGCAAGCCATAATGCAGCGACAAATTCAAAAATATTTTAAACAAGATGAAGATAATAGTATTAAAGCTTCCCCATTATATGAAAAATTATATGGTTTAGATAGTCCATTGTCTTTTGTTGCGTTAGCTTCATCATTGCCACAAAAAGTGGTGGCTCCATTTATCATTGGGGCTCCCAAGGAGGCAGATCCTTCTCAAATAGTATTGGCAGCAGAAATAAATAAGGTTGATAACAATATATTACAAATCTCAGGTGAGACATTTTCTTTTAATAACATGATAAATACGTATATTAAAAAAGCTTATTCCTTATATCGGCCTATCCAAGGACGTTATCTTAAGAGTATGCCTACAACGAGTATGGTGGGAACTTTTTTGAATGTAAGAGGAAAAGATTTTATAAAGGTACTTAACAATAATAAATCTTTGCAAGTAATTTTGGCAGGTATAAATACAGCTATTGATATGAATAAAATTATAGAAAGTGTTGATGGTGATATGGGAATTGTATTATATAATACAGCAGAAAATGTTATGAATTTGCAGCTCAGTGCAAAACTTTCTAATAAAAATTTTCTTGATGATGTTGAATATTGGAAAAAATCTTGTCCAAAAGGTGGCGTAATAAAAAAATGGGGCAAAGATTCTTATATTTATAGTGATCCCTCGATGACTTATTATTTTGGCGTTACGCCAGATTTACAATATTATTCAGGAAGTAATCCAAATATGGCTTGTAATTCTATCAAAGATATACCATCTCCCTTGTCTGAGAATATTATAGATTTAGTAAAAGGTCAACGCTTTTGTATGATTGTAAATATGAAAACAGTATTGTATGGCAATAAGGTAGGGGCATTAATGCCCTTGCTTATAAAACCAATATTTGGAGACATCTCTACAATTATTTATACACTAAAATAGTTTAATTTTCTATTAATATCTTATCTGTAAAATGGAAAAAATAGAATTTCATTCAGTAATACCTTCTGTCTTTTCGCAACGAAAAGATTTAGAATCTGAGATATGGAATACAGATGTATCTTTTGAAAAAAACAAGCTTTATCTCGTAGAAGCAGATAGTGGAAAAGGTAAAAGTACTTTTTGTAGTTATATTCTTGGATATCGGCGAGACTATTCAGGAAATATTGTGTTTGACAATTTACCAATTACATTGAAGAAAATATCAGATTGGGTAGATTTACGCAGCCGCCATTTAAGTTATTTATTTCAAGAGCTTCGTTTATTTCCAGAGTTAACTGCATACGAAAATATTGAAATAAAGAATAAGTTGACCAATTTTAAGAATCGAAAGCAAATAGTAGAGTGGTTTGAAATGCTTGGTATTGGGGATAAATTAGAATCTAAGGTTGCCCAAATGTCATTTGGGCAGCAGCAGCGAGTGGCAATGATTCGCGCATTGGTTCAACCTTTCGATTTCATTTTGGCAGATGAACCTATTAGTCACCTGGATGACAGAAATTCGGCCATTATGGCGCACATTATGATGCAGGAGGCTCGCCGGCAAGGAGCGGGTGTTATTGTTACAAGTATAGGTAAACATATGAACTTAAATTACGATAAAATATATAAATTATGAATTTAGTTTGGAAGTTATTGCGCCAACATATTAGTGTACCTCAATTTATAGGTTTTGCATTTGCTAATCTTTTTGGAATGTTGATAGTGCTTCTTGGCTATCAATTTTATAGCGATGTTTTGCCTGTTTTTACCGCACAAGATAGTTTTATGAAGGCAGATTATCTGATAGTAAGTAAAAAAATCGGTACTGCAAGTGTATTGTCTGGAAATAGTAATGCTTTTAATGCAGCAGAATACGATGATTTTGCTGCCCAAAAATTTACAAAAAAAATAGGAAAATTTACATCTACAGAATATAAAGTCGATGCTAATATGGGAGTTAACGGTCAATCTGTATTAAGCTCTGAATTGTTTTTTGAAAGTGTGCCTGACAAATTTGTTGATGTATCTCTTGATGATTGGAAATATGTTCCTGATAGTCATGAAGTTCCTATTATATTGCCTAGAACATATATCAATATGTATAATTTTGGTTTTGCTCAGTCTCATTCATTACCTAAAATAAGTGATGGACTTGTTGGTATGATAGATTTTAATATATATATTCATGGAAATGGCCATCAAGACAGTTATAAAGGACGAGTAATTGGATTTTCCAGCAGATTAAATACCATATTAGTTCCACAATCTTTTATGGATTGGAGTAATAAATATTATGCACCAATGAGTAAGTCGAACCCAACGCGTTTAATTGTAGAAGTAGCAAATCCAGCAGATGAAACAATTACAACATACATTGATAAAAAGGGCTATGAAGTTGATGATGATAAGCTACAAAGTGAAAAAACTACTTATTTTTTAAAGATGATAGTTTCTGTTGTCATGATTATTGGAATCATTATCAGTGGTTTGAGCTTTTATATATTGATGCTAAGCATTTATCTTTTAGTGCAGAAGAATTCAAGTAAATTAGAAAATTTATTGTTAATAGGGTATAGTCCATTTAAAGTAACTTTACCTTATGGAATATTAACATTAAGTTTAAATGCTACAGTTCTGCTTATTGCACTGACAATAATATTCTTTGCTAGAAACTATTATATGAGTGTAATAGAAACTCTATTTCCTCAAATAGAAAATGGCTCATTGCTGCCTGCTATTTTGTTAGGAATATTATTATTTGTTTTGGTTTCTGTATTTAATCAATTTGCTATCTATAGAAAGATTATGAGAATTTGGTGGCGTAAAGATTAATACTAAAATATTTATGAAATCGATAGCTGAAGTGTGTACGTGGAAATAAAAGTTTTAATATTTATGTAAGAATGTTTAATTGAGTATAATTATAGCCTTTTTAAGGCTTAATTTTTTCAAGTACGCATGGTTTTTATCTTTATCGCCCATTCCATGTATTTACTTATGATAGTGAATACGAGATAATAGATTGTGTAATTAATTGGTGATAATTATTAAACAATAGTTCGTTAAAATTTGAGATAAATGCTAAGCGGCTTTCCGCTGCCAGCC
>CALCVP010000074.1 GCA_937907705.1 uncultured Prevotella sp.
ACTGTGCCGAGAATTCTGTTTGAGAAATCTCATGATTGGCAACTTTGCGTCCAAAGTCAGTAAGGGTAATTATGCCACCTGTCTTTTCTGCTGGTATAAGGTTCAAAGCTTTCCAATATTGTCCGGAATTTCTGATAATGTTTCGTTCGCCTATACGTCCCTCCAAGTCGACATTTACACCTGTACCTTGTAAATCATGTGAAAGTTCTATCAGCTCTTTGCCGAATTGCTTTGAACTATATTTGTACTTTCCCTCCAATTTTGCCATACGGAACAGAATGCCCAACAATACAACAGGGTCATTTATACCCTCCGTACATTGCACACTTGCCCATTTCCATTTGAAATTGGCAAATGGCTTTTTGGGTATTTCAAGTTTCTTACTTTTTATTGTCATCTTCTTTGTAAAGATTAAATTGTTTTGCTATGTTATACGCCAGTTGAACAGGAACGGCATTTCCTATTTGGCGGTATATAGAAGAGTTTGTACCCTCAAAGAAGTAATCCATAGGAAAACTTTGTACAGTAGCAAGTTCCCTGCATGTCATTCTTCTTAGCCCATTGGGATGAGGATGGATAACTACGCCACCTTTGTTGTCCCCTCTGGCAGTAACTGTTGGAGCCGGTTTGTTTGGGTCTAACAAACGATGTCCGATATAGCCGTTGATATTCAATTTGTATTTTGAATATGTATGGTTGAAGACATTGTTTGGTTTGTCTGGGTCAGGAATGTCTTTGAGAGCTTCACCGACAGACAACCACTTCGGCAGTCCATCATTTCCATCTTTAGAGTTAGTCGGTTGTGGATATTCATAAATAAAGTTTACATCCTTTCTAACGCCAACAATAATAACCCTTTCACGTGTCTGTGGCACTCCATAGTTAGCCGCATTTAGGACTTTATACTGAACCTCATAATTCAAATTTCTAAAATCGTTCATTATCATCTTAAAAGATTCTCCCTTGTTTAGGGACAATATCCCTTTTACATTTTCTGCAAGAAAGAACTTAGGATTTTTATCCTTGATGACTCTTAGAAGTTCTTTGTACAATATATTACGCTCGTCAGCCGTATGTCTTTTTGTGTTTGCCACAGAAAAACCTTGGCAGGGGAAACCACCGATAACGATGTCGCAATCAGGAATTTCTTCCGATGGTATCTCCTTTATATCTTTTTCAACAATATGGTCGCCAATGTTCTTCCTATAAGTAGCCACGGCATCACCGTATAAGTCATTTGCCCATACGATAGTATGCCCTGCCTTTATAAAACCCAAGTCCAAACCTCCAGCACCACTGAACAATGATACAACTTTCATTATGATACAATTCTTTCTAAACGTTTTAATTCCAATCCCAATAATTTTGCAAAATGCACAGGTACAGCATTCCCTATTTGGCGGTAGCAAGCTCCCATCTTACCCATAAATACAAAATTTCGTGGAAATGTCTGCACAACTGCACTTTCTCGTATTGATAATCTGCGTTCTCCATTATAATGAGGAATAGCGCAAACACCGCCCTTACCGTTTCCTCTTGCCAAAATTGTAGGTGAAGGCTTATTGGGGTCTGTCACTCTATGCGCTGTAAAATTGCGAGCAACAAAACGGTAAGCCGACCCGTAATTATTCGGATCTTCATCCGTATTTCCTATTGGTGGCAAATCATCAATCGCTTCTTTTATTGACTTCCATTTTGGGAGACCATTTTTACCATCTTTTGAATTGGTCGGATTTGGAAAATTGAAAATCATGTTTGTCCCTAAATCCTTTCTTTGCCCAATAAATAGGACCCTTTCACGGTGTTGTGGAACTCCATAATCAGCCATATTTACTTTATGTATTTCAACAATATAGCCAGCATCTTCAAAATCAGCCTTGATTTGTTTTACAACACTACCTTTGCCCAAACTTAATATGCCTTTTACATTTTCAGCAATAAAGAATTTTGGCTGCTTCTCCTTTATAGCATTATAGAAGAACTTATATAATACATTTCGCTCATCATCTATATCTCGCTTCATATTTGCCATAGAGAATCCCTGACAAGGGAAACCACCAACTACAACATCTGCCGATGGTACTTTTGTAATGTCTATATTTTGAATATCTGCTTGTATTATATGGTCGTTTATATTGGCTTTGTAGGTTGCTACTGCATCAGCATCAATATCGTTTGCCCAAATGACATTGTTGCCCGCTTGTATCAATCCCAAGTCCAATCCTCCTGCACCACTAAATAATGAAATGATTGTCATTTTTTCAATTTTTACTTTTCATACTCCTCATAATAATAGCTCTGCTCTATCCCCTTGAATATAACTTCACAATTCTCCGTATCTGAAGTCAGATTCTGTGAGAAGAGATAACGCAGTTCGAGGTCGTTAATGGGAGAGCGTTCCATGGCCGAGAGGTATTGGTCTTTGCCCACATACTGCCAGTTGACCATCTCGCCGAGGAAGCGCCAGAGCATCATGTCGAGCCAAATACGTGTGGAACGGCCATTGCCCTCCATGAAAGGATGGCACACGTTCATCTCTACATACTTTTCAATGATATGCTCGAAAGTGTCTTCTGGCATCTTTTCTACGGCAGAGAGGGCTGCTTCAAGATAGAGAGAATTGACAAAGCGGAAACCACCTTTGACTATATTCTTATCGCAAATGACACCAGCAAACGGGTATAGACCATCAAACAGATAATGATGTATCTGCTGAAGACCTGATGTAGGTCCAACTGGAATTTTATCTATATCGCCCGACTCATAGAGGCGGTGTGCGTTGCCTAACGACTTTTCGTCAATCTCTTTTGTTGTCATGATCAATTGAATTGGATTTGTACTACTCGTTTGCCGAAATATCAAGAAAAATCTCGGCCTCTTTCTCTGGATAGTTATTTTAGAAGTTTTCTGTCGCCAGTATCTTCAAGGATTCTCATCTGCTGGATGGCAATCTGATTGAGTTTGACGAGCCGTTCTGATTGTGGCATACCATCATTGATAAATACAGCATTTAGATTCTCCATGTCGAGAGACATATAAGTTCGTTGATACTGGCATAATCACGAATCTTGTTTACAAAGGTAAACATTATCTTGGATAATCAAGAAAGGCTATGGAAACAGTTTTCAAAATTATTGCATTTTACCTCAATTCTACTACAAAATATCACAGTTTCAAGGCTCTGCCATCACAAGTCTGTTATTTTCTGCCCGCTCTTGCTGATTATAAGTATCTTTGTCCCATCAAAGCTACCGCAAAACAGCACAAATGAGAAGCGTGGTACGAAGTAATATGCGCAACAGCTGAATGTCAAGGATCTGAACATTCTATGGATGTCCTGCCAAATGTCAAAGTGTTGTTCTTACCGATTAAAGTGCAATGCGCTTGACTATTAGGAATGTGAAGATATATACAAGAAAGCTATGCGCTGCTCCGTATATTGATCATAAAGACAATCAAAAATAGAGGCTTATTTACTTTCCGTTACAACACAATTCATTCACCAGTAAGCAGGCGCCTCTAATGATTGGCATTGCTATGCGACCCTTTTCTCTCAATTTTCAGTTTACGCCCCCAAGAAACATGAAAGTCAACTTACAAACAAAGCCCGACAGAATGAGCTTTCAGCTTCTTTTCTGCCGGGCTTTGTTTATATGATTGCCACATCCAATCTACTACGATTTTCAATGACAGCTTTACTTGTTGATGTATTTCTTTCCGCCCCGCTGGATAACCACTCCTTTGGCATCCTTTCGCACCTTCATTCCCTGTAAATTATAGGTGGGCATACCTTTCACTGCATTGGTGCGAGCCAACTCGGTGATGCCACTTGATACCGTATCAAGAAGATACAGTACATAAGTCGTCTCGCCATTGCTGTATTCTTCAGTCCCTACATAGGTTTTGCCATTCAAACGGTACAAGTCTACATAATTCTCATCACCGGCCGGCAACGTCAACAAATCCTTTCCATCTTCGTTTACAATCTTGGTATAGCCCTCGTAATACTTGTCCTGCTCTTGTTTCCTGATTACAAGTTTGCCATTCTCCATTCCGTCTATTAACAATCCATTTGTCAATGTTGTATTGCCATCTGTAGGAGCATCCACCTGTTTGTAGGATTTGACGAGAAATTCATACTTGTCATCATCATTGAATACATTTTGAGTTATATAATCACTACTGCCCTCATTGCAAGCAATGTCATAATCTTCTAATTCTGTATTCATGATGCGTTCAGTACAAGTGAGAGATCCGCTTTGGCTATCATCCACCGTCCAAGCCAAATGGTCAAGGTCCATTTCTACAGCCATAATTGCCGTACAGTAATAAATGGCTTTCTCATCCTTGTTGTAATAGTAATACTGCTGCCTGACGGTAGGAACATCCTTGTCGTCCATAATCTTATATCCTTCATACGATATCCAGTCTTTACCGGACTTGTGATAAGAAAAATTGCCGTCTTGATCTATAAAGAAATCCGTAGAAGAAAGGTCTGCATTGTTTTGGAGAACAAACAGCTTAAAATCATCAAATGTAGCAAAATCAGAACCTTTGCCCAATTCAATAGGCCAGCGGTCCCAATATTCTATAACTGTTTTCTTGGTAATGTCTGCCAAGGCTTTCATGTATATGGACTTAGCTTCAAATGTGCGAAGAGGATAGCTAAAGCTCTTGACTTTGTTGAATGACTCGTTGTAAACTGTAAACTCTGCCAGTTGGTTGGAAGAATACTCAGTACCAATGGTAGAATAAGGCGTTGCCTTGCCGGTAACAGTAAGATGCTTTGACAAAAAATAAAAGCCATCGCCTTTCACTTTCAGCGCTTCCTGCGTCTGTGCGCTTGCCGCCAAGCCTACAGCAAGCATGGCAGACATGAGTAAATTTCTTTTCATGTTGTTTGATAATGTAGCTTCGGGAATTACCCCCCGAAATAAGTTAGATGATGATAGATGTCTGTCAGCGAATCAAACAGGGGTATAATGCCTCACAAAGACAATGTATGATACCGCCCACAGTTTTTCTGTAGCCTTGCATGATTAGCAAATGCAATTAGGCTACTTTTATAAAGATATTGCAAATATATGAAAAAAATATACAAGTTCCAAAGCTTTTGTCCATATTTTCTCATAAAGCATTGATTAAAGCAAGTGTTCAAAACAAGATTTATTCAGAACACCTATTTTCATATAAAAGGCAGTTAAAACAGATTTCTCTTAGGCATTTTAGCCCTATATTTACTTCTCAGTTTTTCAAATAGCTCCATTGTATCATGAGAAAAGCCATGACCTTTCCACGTACTCGTGTTGGTAACAAGCACCCATATTTGTCCATCAGGATAGCGCAACACCAAAGCACTGGTGCCAGACAGGGAACCTGTGCGCGACCAAGGCTTGCCGTTTGGCGTAAAGTTCCAGCCGATAGAGAAGCCATGGTCAGGCATCTCGCGCGTCATGTAAGCCACCGTCTGCGGACATAAGATGTCTGTTACGCCAGGCAAGCCGTCTATTGACGCTACCAACCGGCTCAATTCGGCTGCCGAGCCGCACCAAGCACCGGCACCAGCCAACCGGGGTATATCGTTCTCTCCATAGCATTTTTCCACCATCTGCCCACTATTGTTATATTCATATACCGGTTGTGAACCTTTGTGCATATAATACTTCACCTCATTAGGACGACGATCGGCATAGTAAATGCCTGCTATATGAAAATCATAACAACCGACAGGCTCAAATATCTTTTGCTTCATGAACGTCTCATAATCCATTTTAGAAGTGCGCTCTATTATCATAGACAGCAGCATATAGCCTAAGTTAGAGTAGCACCGTGCTGTGCCCGGTGTATAGCCAAGCCGCCTTTTCAGCAGAATTTTCAGCAACGTGTCATGGCTTGGCGGTGTGGTCAGATGATTTTGCATCATGATATAGCGCGTAGAAAACATGGGGTCGCCGGCATAATTGGTAAAGCCGGCACTATGGCGCAACAACTGCTCCACAGTAATGTCAAAGTAGCGCTGGTCCTTGATAGCGTTTGTATAAGCCGTATCTCTCAAGATGCCTGTTGCACCAAACACCCGCTGGTTAAGACTGAGTTTGTGCTCCTCTGCCAACTTCATGATGCCTACTGCCGTAAGCAACTTTGAAACAGAAGCAAAACGCATGATATTTGTAGGCTTCATCGGTTCATACCGCTCCTTGTTTGCCCAGCCATAACCTTTGGCATAGATTAAAGAATCGTTGCGTACAATGGCCAGTTGTGCACCTATAATCTCCCAACGCTTCAGGTATCTCTCCATGACAGAGTCAAAGGGTGCCATGTCTTTGCTGTCAGACATGGCATTGGTAAGCGAGTCGTTCAGATGCTTGCGCGTTACCACCACGGTGGTATCTGCCGACTTGGAATTGCCTCTGAAACAGCTTTTGACGCCAGCCACAACCAATCCCACACAAACAGCTGCCGACAAAAGCATACCGGCAAATATGAGTCTATATTTTATATGTCTCTTCATTTATCTTAATACGTATTTCAAAAAGCGCCACAAAAGTAGCAATAATAATCGATATTGAATTGCATTTTCTATTAAACAAACTTAAGGCAGTTCCCCATCGTATTACATGCTTGCCCGTTTTTGTTTTAGATTTGCCTGTCTAAGCCAGCCAAGAGCATAGCAACCGGTCGGTAAAAGCAGTGTTATCGGCAACCGGTTGCAGCGTTATCATCATGCAGTTGCAGTGCTTTTACAACGCCAATGACACTGCAATTGCCATTCACACACCTTTGATGTATAAAAAACAGCTTTAAATATCAACCATTTTAAATGGTAAACAGTTATTTTATGCTACCTTTGCACACACATAACAAAACAAGCATATACATGAAAGTTAATTTAAATACATTTGAAGAGCTGTCTACACCTTATTATATATTAGAGGAAGAGCGTCTGCGCCACAACCTCGCACTGATTAAAGACGTTGCACAAAAGGCCAATGTAGAAATCATACTGGCATTCAAAGCCTATGCCTTGTGGAAGACATTCCCCATTTTCAGAGAATACATATCGTCTACTACTGCCAGCTCACTGGGCGAAGCCCGTCTGGCACTGGATGAGTTTGGACACAAGGCCCATACCTTCTCGCCAGCATACACCGATTATGAAATAGACGAAATAGCACGCTGCTCCAGCCACATTACTTTCAACTCGCTGACACAATACAACAGATACCACAATAGAGTGAAGGCCATTGACAGCAGCATCAGTTTAGGGTTGCGTGTAAACCCGGAGTATTCAGAAGTGGGCACCGACCTTTACAACCCCTGTGCGCCAGGCACCCGCTTTGGCATTACTGCCGACAAGCTGCCTAAAACACTGCCTGCTGATATAGAGGGCTTCCACTGCCACTGCCATTGCGAAAGTGGTGCAGATGTGTTTGCACGCACATTGCAACACATACTCGATAAATTCTCGCCTTGGTTTAGCCAGCTAAAATGGCTCAACTTCGGCGGAGGACACCTGATGACCCGTAAAGATTACGACCTGCCCCTGCTCATCAACACGCTGAATGACCTGCATAAGCAATACCCGCACCTGCATTTCATTATGGAACCAGGCAGTGCGTTCGGCTGGCAAACAGGTCCATTGGTATCTCAAGTGGTGGATGTGGTGGAAGACAAGGGCATACGCACAGCCATTGTCAATGTAAGTTTTACCTGCCACATGCCAGATTGCCTTGAAATGCCTTACTGGCCTGCCGTGCGTGGAGCCAGGACTTTAGAGCCTGCCAATGGCGATGCTTCTGTTGCACCTCAAGGCAACCATATATATCGAATAGGAGGAAACAGCTGCTTGTCTGGCGACTTTATGGGCTATTGGCAGTTTGACCATGAACTAAAAACAGGCGAAAACATCATTTTTGAAGACATGTTGCACTATACTACGGTAAAAACCAACATGTTCAACGGCATTACCCACCCTACCATTGCAATGGCTGACAAAGACGGAAATCTGAAAATTTTGCGTTCTTTTAGCCCCGAAGATTATAAAAACAGAATGGATTAGACCTAAAAATGCACTTTTTTATTAAAAAACACGCAAAAAGTTTTGGTGATTAAAAATAAAAGTGTACCTTTGCATCGCATTTGAGAAATGCTTCTCAAAAACAAGATGCAACTTGCGGAAATAGCTCAGTTGGTAGAGCACGACCTTGCCAAGGTCGGGGTCGCGG
>CALCVP010000075.1 GCA_937907705.1 uncultured Prevotella sp.
AGAAGAGTTCTTCAGAGTTTATTCTTAATTTTGCACTTGCTGGTTGACTCTATATATCACAAAAAGACACATTTTCGATGTTATTTTATTGCATATTTATTTATTCTTTGTACTTTTGCAAGCATATAATCAGATAGCTTTTAAACTGCTATTTCTTATTAAAAACATCATTGCAGAACTTTAAACGTATCGATTTATGAAGAAAATTTCTACTCTTGCAAGTTTACTGCTGTGTGCCGCTATGGGCGCAACAGCCCAGAGTGTCAAGGTGCTGCACCTTGACAATGCCAATGAACAGACCATCAATGCCATATCAAACAATGGGCAATACTTTTGCGGTTATACCGGCAGATACTATAATGGCTGGTTTACATACGATATAGAAAATGGTTTCTACCAGTCTGTAAATGCCGCTGATGACCAATCAATGGCTGCCCTCGCCATCGCCAACAATGGCAAAGCAGTAGGTATAGTGGATTATAAGGCTACCATCTTTACCTCTGACACGCAGACGACACCATTGGACGACAACAGTGCCACCAGCAGTGTGGCCAGTGCCATTACAGCCGACGGCAACACCATAGGAGGCTATGTTACCAACGAAGAGGGCTATATTACCCCTTGCTACTGGAAGCGTGGCGTGCTAAAAACCCTTACTGTGCCTGCCGCTGAAGGTTTTGAAGCTGATGTATATGGCGCTGAGGTAAAAGCAATGAGCAGCGACGGCAACGTTATCTTAGGCGTATTGAAAGACGACCAGGGTGTGGAGCCTCCCATCTACTGGAAAAAGAACACTACCGGCGACTATGAGGTGTTCTCACCTTACAAGGGTCTGCCCGCACTGGAGTATGGCATGCCTTTGGAAAATGCACGCTTGAGCGACAACGGCAAGTATATTGCCTTTGCCGATACTTACAATGAATCGGGAGCTATTATTTACCTCTATGATACCGAAAAAGCAGAAATGGCCAAGACTTTCAGCATCTTTGATTGCACAGCAACAGTGCAGGGCGACATGCCCATTACTCAAGCTGTTACCAATAATGGTTTGGTCTATGCCAACATCTACGGCAACAGCACACTGCCAGTAGTAGCCAATCCTGCTGACGGCACCATGAAGACGCTGTTTGAACTTTATCCTAATGTGAGTGAACTGCAAGCTTATGCCGATGGCACTACCTGCATTGCTACCGTCAGTGGTGACGGAAAGAAGGTGATAGGCACCTATACCAACGAGAATGGGGATGAAGAGCAAGGCGAAATATTCCTGCTCAATACCGATGGAAATGCTACTGCTATTGCCAATGATGCTGCCAACGATGTCAACGTTAAGGAGGTAGCTCGCTACAATCTCTCTGGCATGCGCATTGATGCGCCTGCAAAGGGCATCAACCTTGTTAAGATGTCTAACGGAAAAGTATCAAAGGTGGTTATCAGATAAGTTTCTGATTCACTGACATTTACACATAAAAAGCACCGCAAGCTTACATAACTTGCGGTGCTTTTTGCGTATAAATATTTAGAAGATTCGCCTATGCTATGCAACTTGTTCGTTTGCCACGCTTTCCGGTTGCACTGCTTTCGCATCCCGATTGCACTGCTCTTGCATTCCGGTTGCAGTGTTTTCGCATCCCAGTTGCACTGCTTTCGCATCCCGATTGCAATGCTCTTGCATTCCGATTGCAATGCTTTTGCATCCCCATTGCAGTGCTTTTGAAAGGCAACAAGCCAGCAAGAAGTCATGCACAACGATCTACCAAAATTTGTTTTGTGCCTCGTTGTATTCAAAACCTGCGGCAGCCAACTTCTCTTCCAGCGCCTTGCGGTCTACATTCATGTCATCACACAGCTCATCAAGTGAGCCATAATTGTCTCTTAAAAGCATGTTGACAGCCGAGAAAAGTATCATCGGGTCATTGGGTAACTTATCCATCTTAATCTATAATTAATATCTTAAAAAACAAGCCTATCAGGCTTTTTTGCGTGGCAAATTTACCACTTAATAGCGACACTGCCAAACAATCGGGCAGTTACTTTGCCTAATGTAACGACCTATGTTATCCACGCGCCACAAAAAGAGGCTTTCCTGTAACTGACAGCAAAGCTGTTATCATAGGCAATTGCTGCCATTTTTTGCGTAAAGTTTTTTGGCATTCCGCCTAATTTGTAGTAATTTTGCAGCCACTTTCACTTGGCGCCGAGCAGGCGCGGGATAACAACAAGGTATAAAATTTATGACAAATACAACTAAACATTGCGCTGAGGCATGGACCGAAGTTGAGTTTTCAGCGGCTTGTTACAGCCCTTACATTACCTCACCAGTCTACTTGCCTAAAGAAACCAACTATTACTTATGCAGAAAAGATGGCTCTCGCGAGCAAGAACGCCTCACTTTCGTAGTGTTCAAGGCGGCTAATGCCACTGACGACGAATGGGAAGACGACCCTATGTTAGGTGACATATATCTCACCATATTGGGCGATGGCGACGAAGAAGTGGAACCTGTAAAGGTGCTCAACCTCGGTGTAGCCCCTGAAGACTTTATCTCTGTAGCGGCAGAAGATGACAAGAGCATTACCTTCAAGATAAAATGGCGCTATGGGAAAGTTGAAATAGACAAGGCTACACAAACAGACGAGGGCTTTACCATCAGCAAAGAGGCCTTTGGCGATGAGGGTATCAACTGTCGGCTGACCCCCCGGCGCGACGGCGAACCGTTCAGTATCAGACTGCAAATACCCTATGTGGGCTTTGCGCTGATGGATGCTGCGGGCAAAAGGGTAACTGATGAGGTAGCTATCAACTATGACGAGGTGGACAACTACACCTTCTCGTTTGTGGGCGACGACACCACCGACCGCTTCTCTATCACGCTCGACGACGGCAAGCTCAACTATCTGTGCATACTCAGAGAGGACGGTGAAATAGCCGTACGCAACCTGCGCGAGCGTCTCTCTATGGTAAAAGAAATTCATAACAACACCAAGCTGTCTGAACTGCTGATGGGTGCACACACCGCACTGATAAAGCACAAAAGCAACCGCTGGCGTATCACACTGAAAGGGGCTGACTTTGAAGAGGCAGAAGCCCTGCAATGCGACCCTGTGGCTTTGGCTCGCTTTGCTTTTGAACAGTTTACGGCAGAGGAAAATATTGACGAGGCACAACTGGCAAACCGGCTGATTCATCTGGAACAGAAGCTCGCCTTCCAATGGTTTTGGATGAAAGAGGAAGACTGGAGCCACGAAAATATGGAAGGACTCATGGATATGGAGGGCTTGGACGAGAACCCCGAGAAGATGATGCAGCAGGCACTGCTCTTCAACAAATATGAAACATTCATGAAGCAGCTCTGTGCTTTCTCGTATGTAAGCCAGAAACCCATACAGGGCGACCAGCTACAAGCACGCAACAACAAGCGAAAAATAGCCCGTTGCGCCAAACATATACTGGCACACCGCGCCGGCGAAGAAAATATATGGCAGCTGGAAGAGGAAGAGCGCAAGGAAATTCTTGACCTCTTTGGCACATTCCACCGCGAATTTGAAGCGGCTTTGCAAGCATAAAGCCAACCATCAAGCGGCACAAGACTGCCCTACCCTATAACAAAGGCTCGTCTTTCCGCATAACATGCGGAAAGACGAGCCTTTATATTTCAGCAAGTATTGCTGTTAGCCGTTTTATTTCATGCCGATAGCCTTTACCTTCTGTTCAAAATCATCGCGGTTGCCGACAGCGCCATTCTTTATCTTGGCGCGATAGTTGTAGATAGTGTTCACAGAATAATGCAGGAACTCAGCAATCTTTGAACTGTCATCAAAGCCCAATCTGATAAGGGCAAAGATGCGGATAGGAGTGCTCAAGCAACCGTTTTCGCGCACCGACAGCTGGTCGGTGGGGCGCAACAGGGCATTAAGAGACTCCACAAAATCAGGGAAAAGATTCAAAAATGCCAAATCAAAGTTTTGATACAGCTCGTCCCAATCGCTTTCTTTTACCTCCAACAGCTTCTGCAATTCTCCATATTCCTTATTTTTGATGCGTTTGGATATGCGTTTCTTTAGGCTCTCAGACTTGTCTATAAATACCGAACAGAGGCGAAGAAAGCGACCTATATACTCTTCTTTCATCTTGTTGCTCTCGTTCAGCTTCTTTACATTGAGCGATATCTGCCGGTTCAACTGCTGCAACTGCCGGTTAGAATCAGACAGCTGCTGGTTCAACTCCGTTAATATCCGGTTGGATTGGTCCAGTTCGTTACGCGCCTTTGCCAGCTTCTTGCGCTGTGAATTGACATACACGAGCAGTAACAACACTGCCAACAGCAGCGATACTGACAAGGCAATGGAAATCTTAAGGCGCATATTTACCTTGGCTACATGCGCCTGATACGACTCGTCAATATGCGAAAGCACCGGTGATATCTGCGAACTGCGCACCTTGGTATTAAACTTCTGGGCAGCCCTCCATGCGTATCTTATGTAGCGATAAGCTCTGGGCAGTTGGTCAGCATCAGAGGCCAAGCGGTTGGCAAGCTCCCACAACGAACCCTGATCGGTAACAGCCAAGCGGATATCGGTATCTGCCGACAGCGCCAGCCATTGGCAAGCCTGCGGCTTGTTGCCCATAGCCGAATAAATCAAGAAACGGTAAAATGTGGCAATAGCATACCCATGGGTGCCTTGACGCACCTGACGCATCCAGCGGTTGCTCACCCCTAAAGCCTCATTATACTGGCCACGGTTATAATAATGCATCAGCAACCGTTCCAGACAAGCAGGGTCTTGCGGCTTCAGCAAGCGGAATATCAGGTTGCTAAAGTACTGCGCCTTGCTGCTGTACATACGCTTCAAGCGAGGTATCTTGCTGTAATAAGCCAACTCACTGTACAGGTGCTGACCTGCTATCAGATAGGCCCTATGTCCCTGATCGGTAAGTGCCGACACGTCAATTTCACGAAAAATATCGTATGACTCCGCATAAAGTCCTGTCTTGGAACATTGATAAGCCTGCAATGCCAAATTCATATTGGCATCAGCTTGGTGCCCCATCTGCCGGGCTAACTGTATGCTTTGGGCAAGGTAATAGATAGCAGAATCGTTTTGAAAAGACTGGTATTCGTCAAACAACTGCATGCTAAGCTGATAGCGGCGGGCTGCACTGCTGCTCTTTTTCAGCTGCTGATACAGCCCGTTAATACGCTGTTGGCGCACCGCCATATAGTCATCAGCATGTTCAATGGACCTGTCAAGCTCCGCATAGAGAGAGTCCAAGTGGGCTTGTTGGGCAGGAAGCGAAAGGCAACAAAGAAGAAATAAAACAGTAAGCAACAATTGTTTCATGTAGTTTTAAGGTAATGATCGTTTTACATAAATTGTAATCCACTCGCCATCAGAGGCACGAACGCACTGATGCTCAAGCAGAAAAGTTTTCTTAAAGTAGACACAAAGTTACACAATTACAACGAAAATTTATTGACCATTGACTATATTTTTAAGCATAGACAACTATAAATACAGAGAAAAGCCCTACCTCGCACAATGCAAGAATAGGGCTTTCGGTGTATAAGATAAATATATTAGGTGCGTGTTACTTTACTATCACCTTAACAGACTTCACGCTGCCATCATCCATTTTCATTGTTTTGATGTACATGCCATGGGCAGGTTGGGCAACCTTCCTTCCGCTCAAATCAACATAGTACACATGCTTTGCAGCATTGTTGCTTGTAATGCCATTGTCAATACCTGTCGATTCAGGATAGTAAACAATATCTGAAGTCAGGCGCTTGTCGCCGTCTTTATAAATTACTTGTACACCAATGCGTTCAAAGCCAATGTCATAGATATTCAAACGGTGCTGGTTGCCATAAGTCTGAATGTCGTAATGAGTGGTTTCGTCAAAGTTAATGGGCACATCGGTCATCTCTTCTGTCAAGCCTACATACTGGTCGGGAGCAAAGGTTACCAGTTCATCATCAAAGTAGATGTTATAGAATGTCTTGTCCGGATCCATAAATGCACCTTCCACATTATAGTTATCGGCAGCAAAAATCAGATAACCGGTACTGGTGGTAGCTGGCGAATACTGAATGATTCGTGGGTTCTGAGGTGCCGCCACAATCTCGTTCCACAGGTTAAACGCAGGTTGGCCTATCACAGAGAAGCTCTCTTGGAACGCACGATAGCCGTAATTGGTCACAAAACCGTCTTTTGTTGTAAACGACTGGGTAGCCTCATCATAAGTAAACGTGGCATTGGGCAGCGACACTAACTCTGAATAATACTCCTCATCGTTCCAACGCTCCACACCGGGAATACAGAACTTATAGTTTGAACGCACTGTATCAAGGCCCAAAAACTGTGCGCCGGGGAACACAATTTGGTTGCCGTCGCGCTTGCCTTTGATCCAAGCGTCAGGCAAGCTGGTGTCCAAACCCTTGATAAACACATTGTCTCCGTCAAAGGCTGCGCTCATAATGCGCTGGTGAGTGCTGCTGGATGACGGGTGATAGCTTACCACATACTTGTTGACAGTAGCGTTGGCAGAAGGTGCTTCGTTGGTAAACGGACAAACGGTAGCCGACATTTCCAAGTCGCCCAAACCGTTCCACACACCATTAGGATTACCCATACCAATGAGAGAAGTATTGTCTGCCTTGACAAGAGAGTCATTCCTCCATACAAACTTGACTGTCTGGCTGGCATCATCCACCACATATTGGTTTTCTCCGTCTATCTGCTCATATTTCATTTTATAAGCAAAATAGTTCACCGTGTTGCCATCGCCATTATCCATTACATAGATAGCCTGCGGCAGCTCCACAGCTATGGTGTCGCCAACGGTCTTCTTTCCCTTTATCCATGAGTCGGTAGCCATGAAGCTTATCGGGTTCTTTATATAGCAAGTGCCGTCTGCTGCCACTACAAGGTCTTTGGTAGCACCGTCTACTTGGTCTTCATAAATCATTCCCCACATAGAGGTAAAACCCTTGGCATAGGTGTAGAGGTTTTTATAAAGGGTGCCTTCAGGCTGCTCTGTAATGGGTGTGCCTTGAGCCGCTTTGCGCAACTGGCTGGCAAGACGATTGGTTGCAGCCTGCTTGGGAAGCGTCAGTGAAGTAGGCTTCAAGCCTAACTGCTTTACATATTGGGCCTTTTGAACCTCTGAAAGAGACTGGCCTGTGGCAGAAGGTTGCTGTGAATAGCCCGCTACTGCCAACAAAACAACAGCCATAGTAAGTGTAAATCTTCTCATACTAAGTTGTTTTAAAGATTGAATATTGATAATATTATATAAATGGAGCAGCCAAACAACTGCTCCATTTGGTCTGTATTCTGCCACAAAAAGTGCTATTTCCTTACCACCTTATAGGCAGATCCATCAGCGGTTTTGACGATGTTGACACCCTGTTGCATTGTTTGTATACGTCGGCCTGCCATATCATAAATGGCCACAGGCAGACTTTTATCACCCGCATCAGTAACTGCTGCTATGCCTGAGGTATTACCCACATGCTTGGTTTTGGCGGCATTGACCACTGTATTCAACTTATTGTTCAGCAAGATAGCCACTACACGCAGATTTGCTTTATTCTGAATGACAGGCTGCCCTTTCGTATTCGTTATCTTGGACAATGGAAATTCCAAAGAATATTCATAGGTCTTGTCTGCCTCTATGGTCGCAGGCAAATAGGCATCAAGACCATTAATGCGTGATGTTGCAACGACAACATCGTTAAACTTGAGGCCTTCTACATTGCCTTTTGCATCAGTAAACTGGCTGAACTCAGGCTGGTCAAACTCTCCATAAGCCTTACGGGCATAATAATTGTGCTGAATCCACTCCTCACCTTCACCGCAAAGGCTGTCTGCTACAAGCACAAACTCTATCTCATAGCCTGCATCTTGAATAGCCAAGGGAAAATTGACACTGGCTGTGGCCTTTACTGTTGACTGGTCGGCAGACAAATCCGCCTTTACATCTATGCTGGCCTCAGCAGGCAATTCACATGCAGCCAGCCACACTTTGTCTACACCAAACTCCGTAGCTTCGTCATTATAACCGCTGTAAGCATTGATTTCATACTTGCGTTCCATATAAGCTGCTGGGAAACCGCTGATGTTATTGGGAAAATCTGTATTGCCATTCATCACCTCCATCGGGTCATCCTGACTGCTACCGTCGCCGCTATGATAAGACAAACCTATGAAATCGTCGGGATAAAGACGGTTCATCACTTCCAAACCGACAAAGCCTCGCGGACAGAAACCACACCATGTGCCTGAATATTCCTCCATAAGAGCACGGTGTTTAGGCACTACATCTACCACGCTCATGGTCTGGTTGACAGATGCGTCAGGCTCTGTATTGTCAGCACCATTCACCTTTGTTATACGCAAATCAATGGGATAATATCCTTTCTGCGCCACTTCCGGCAGATTGAAAGTAATGTATGAATAAGCACTGTAAACGGGCTGAACCTCTACTTCCGGTGTAGCTGTTCCTGTATAATGGCTGCCGGCATAGTCATAAGCATAATCCAAAGTCTTGATACCCGATGACCCATGGTTCTCTACCATAAAAGTTACAGGTATTTGCTTGTTAATGGCACCGAAATAGACACCTGCAGGCGACACGGAAACAGCGTGTTCTGCAGCTCCACCCAGCAATACCTGCATGGCAGAACTGCACTGGTCAGACACGTCTATCCACGAACGGTAGTTCTTGGAAGAATGAATGTACATGCCACCCGTATGCAATTCAGTTGTAATACGCAAGGGATAGCGGTTGGTTTCATCAAGTTCGTCCATCTTGAACGAATAACCTACATAGACGCCTTCGGCAGGTATCGTGTAAGGTTGGTTGAGTTTCACCTCTACCATGCCTGTATTGGCAGACGCATCCACACTCATTATATCGGGTACATTGGTCTTTTTGCCGTTGACAGTCTCTAATTTCAACTCTTTGGTGAGCCATACTTTCAGGTCAGAAAGATGCTCTACGCCCTCTAACGGCACTCGTATAGCCTCAATGGTAAGGCCTACGAATTGAGGGTCTGCTATCTTAATGGCCACATCATAATCTTGCTTTAAAGGGTTGCCTACTGTTCCTCGCCAACCAGTAACACCCCTTCCTGTATCGCCACTATATATAAGGTAATGGTCATCTGCCGTCATTGGCAAGCTGAAACCACAGAGTGTTATCACTGCTAACAATAATGTAACAAGTTTGCTTCTTTTCATCTGCTAATAGTTTTATATTTATATATAAAGATGATATTGCCATTATGGCTACCATGAACAACACTATCTATGGTCAATGGCATTATTATAGGGTGTCCAGTTAGATGTTCCGAAAAACAAATGCTGAAATCACCCGTTAA
>CALCVP010000076.1 GCA_937907705.1 uncultured Prevotella sp.
TCTTAATCAGAGGGTCCAGGGTTCGAACCCCTGCAGGCGTACAAAGAGAGATACTTCTTGTGAGGTGTCTCTCTTTTGTTTATACGGCCGCTTGGCAAACCGATGGCGGCAGCGAGACAATGAAAATTAGCAACAGGTATCTCTATTGTCTTGTGTAGACAAGAAAGCTACCTGTTTGTTGTTCCATGAAGAAATGAAGCCAAAGTCTGCTTGGATTGCCGATGAAAATTTTCGTGAACAGCTATTTTACGATAATCTTGCGTGTTTCTTTGGCGGTATTTCCCTGCATGCGTGTAATAATGTACATGCCAGCCTGTCCGCTCGCTTGCAGTTGTGTGCTGACCTGTCCTGCTGCCACGGGAACGCTTTGCAGCATCTTTCCGCCAACGGTAGACACTGTGAGAGAGGAGCTTTGGACATTGTTGTCGCCAAAGTTTACATGGATAGTGGCATGCTTGTTGGCAATAGTAGGCTGAATACGCATGGTTCCCGGTGTGGTTTGCACCTTCTTGATGCTGTTGAAGAAGCGGTCTATCTTGTAAAATACAGTGCAGCGCTCATGATTCTTGTATCCGTCAAAAGCTAAATAGGTATTGTTGCCCATGACAATGACAAGCGCATAAGGATTGTAAATGGCAGCTGTAAAACCCTCGTCAAACAGTAGGTCTTTTACCACAGTGCCGTTGGCTGCCACCACTTGAAATCCTGTTATCGCAGGCTTGCCTTGCTCATCATCTTCGACAGTGCGCTTGAGGTCTTCCAATTGGTTGACTTCGCTTGGACCAACCACTTCACCCGTGTTGACATCACCATTGCTTTCTCTTATGGCATACTTGGGTATCAGATATTCAAACTCCTTATCTTGGTTGAACAGTGTTTGCGAAACGGTAAAGTAGAAGTTGTTGTTTTCTATACTGTTGTTGAGGTTTACATAGCCTAATTTGATTGTATTGAAAGGGCAGGTGTCTTCCTCTTGATGCGTGCCAACGGTCTGCCAGTCGGTGTAAGTGGCGGTGTAGGCACAGCGGTGCACAGTGTTGCCGTTTTTGCTGAACACGAGGTAGTAGGTAGGATACTTAAACTGAAACAGCTCATAGCCAAAATACATCTGTTCGTTGGTCTGGTAGTTTAGCCTGTCATAGTTGAAAGATACGATGCTGTCGCCATTCTCCTGCCGGTGATGATAAGGCACGATTCGTCAAATGCAGGTTCCGTCATCTTCATGTTCTCTACAAAGGCATTGAAATCTTTTTCATAAGGCGTTGTGCTTTCCGCTTGTATGCTCACACTGCTCACGCTTCGCTCTTGGTCTTTATAATATCGTGTATAGCTGAACCGTTCGTTGTACAGTGGAATGACGGTCTTTAGCAGTATCAGGTTTTCATCATAGATATTGATGCTTTGTTCTTCGTTATAGTTTTGCAACACCAATAGCGGCTGGTTGGTAAAGCTGAAGTCTTTGGGAATAGAGATGGAAGGGTCATCGGCATATCCGATATCAATATGTCCTAAGCCTGTAGTTTGAGCCATGATTTGGCTACTTGCGCAAGCGCAGAAAAGCGCACATAGAAATTGTTTCATAATGTATAGTTTGTAGATTGTATGTTGCAAAGATAGTGCAAATGAGTGCAATGAAAGCTTGCTTTATCATTGCCGAGTGCAGCCTATCTTATGCAAAGATAGTGTTTTTCTGAAAAACAGACAAATCAAATGGCTGATAACGCAATAAAAAAACAGCCAATCGTTTGGTAAAAACGGTTGGCTGTTGCAGCAGTATTTGTAAAACACCGATATGCAATAGCGGTTAGTTAAAGTTGTATATCTGTGTTCATCGCGTCTTTCTTGCAGATATTGATTGTTATTCGGCAATGGCTTTAGCCAATTGGTCGAGGGCTTGCTTGAGCACACTGCGTGGTGCACCAATGTTCATTCGCATGAAACCCTTGCCGCCATGGCCAAACATCTCGCCATCGTTTAAAGCCAAATGTGCCTTGTTGACAAAGAGGTCTACCAATTTTTCGTGGTCAAGCCCCAAGGCGCGACAGTCTAACCATACCAAGAATGAAGCTTGCGGGCGCCATGGCTTTATTTGTGGCAGATGTTCACGGCAATAGTCTTCTACAAAGACAACATTCTCTTCTATGTATTTTAGCATGTCCTTACGCCACGTTTCGCCTTGTTGAAAAGCTGCAATAGTGGCGATAGGCGAGAACAATGGCGCCTCATTCAGCTCGTTGGCCATTAGCCATGAGTAGAACTGTTGGCGTATCTCATCGTTGGGAACAATGGAGTAAGAACTTACAATGCCTGCAATGTTGAAGGTCTTGGATGGTGCTCCAAAGGTAATGCTGCACTGGGCAGCCTTCTCAGAGGCAGTGGCAAAGGGCGTATGCTTGTTGCCCCATAATGCCATATCGCAGTGTATCTCGTCAGAGATGACCAATATATGGTGGTCATAGCAGAAATCTGCCAGCTTGGCCAATGTCTCCTTGCTCCATACAATGCCCGCAGGATTGTGTGGATTAGACAGTATAAGCACCCTGCATTTGCTGTCTGCCACCTTTGCTAAGTTGTCAAAATCCATAGAGTAAGAGCCATCTTCATTCTCTTTCAAAGGGTTATACACCACTTCGCGGTGGTTACCTTCAGGCGTAAGGCGGAAAGGATGGTATACAGGAGGCTGGATAATTACCTTTTCATCGGGTTTTGTAAACACGTTGATGACCATGCCTATGCCTTTTACAATGCCGGGAATATAGCTCAGCCACTCACGCTTTACATCCCATTGATGGTGTTCCTTAATCCATTTGATGACAGTTGGCCAATAGTCTTCAGGCTCTACGGTATAGCCGAAGAGCGAGTGGTCGAGACGTTTTCTTAGTGCCTGGGTGATAAACTCTGGGGTCTCAAAGTCCATATCGGCCACCCATAGTGGCAATAAGTCTGCTCTGCCATAGCGCTCTTGGAGCACTTCCAGCTTCAGTGCCCCCGTGTGTCGGCGGTCTATTACTTTGTTGAAATCGTAACTCATGATTGTTTGTTTGATGTTGTGTGTTGTTATGCGTGGTCAAAACAATGGTTTGACCACGCACTTCTTTCTGTATGTTTAGGCCTTTGCAGCTTGGCAGATGTCTTCAAACACATCATCCATGTCTTCCAAGCCTACCGACAGCCTTACGGTAGTGTCAAGTACGTCCATAGCAGCACGCTCTTCATCGCTGAAAAGGCCAAAAATGGTGCTGGCAGGGTGGATGGCCAAAGTGCGGTTGTCAAACAAATTGGTAGCTCGGCGCACCAGTCTCAAGTGGTCTATAAAGCGGAAACAAGCCTCTTTACTTTCCATGTCAATGGTCATCATGGCACCGGCAGTCTTGCCAAACTGGCGCTCTGCAATGGCATGGTAAGGGTTGTCTGCCAAGCCTACATAGTTGACGCGCTTGATTTCTGGCACGGTGGTAAGACGTTGGGCAAGCTCCAGGGTATTGGCAGACTGCAAGCGGTAGCGTGCATTGAGATTTTCAAGGCCTAAAGATTGCATGTATGCCACGTGGGGAGTCATGTAAGCACCCATGTTAAACAGCATTTCGTTCTTGATACGGTGGGTAAATCCGGGTGTGGTGCCGTAGTCAATGATGAGTCCGCCCAAGGTAGTGGCACCGCCAGAAAGGTATTTTGTGCTCGATACCACCTCTATGTCAACGCCTAATTGCTTGGCGGAAAATTCAGTGAAAGGTATCACTGTGGTGTCTGCTATAAGGGGAACACCTGCTGCATGAGCTATTTCAGACAGTCCCTTCAAGTCTGCTACCTCCATTTGTGGGTTGGTAATGATTTCCAGGAAGATGCAGCATGTATTCTTGTCAACCAGTTGTTTAACGGCATTTAGGTCAGTCAAGTCGCAAGGACGTGCTTCTACACCGAAGCGTTTCAAGGTCTCTGTGATGAGTGAGAAGGTGTTGCCGAACATGTGGCGCGATGTAACAATATTCTTGCCTGTGGCAGCAAGGGACATGAGTGTATTGCTGATAGCCGCCATTCCTGATGACATGGCCACTACGGCAGTGGCATCTGTCAGTGCCTTAACCTTGTCTTCCAAGTACATGACAGTCGGATTCATCACTCTTGAATAGTCTGGAGCTATTACTTTTCCTGTAAAGGCATTGGCCATGTCGGCCGCAGTCTCAAACTCGTAGGCTGCTGTGTGATACACAGGCATACTCAATGAGCCGTATGCATCCTTCTGCTTGAAAGGTGTATCAATGGCTTTTGTTTGTTTCTTCATTGTTGTTTTATAATTTGTATTGATATGTTTTGTCGCTTGTTGTTGAACAAATCAGTTGTTAAGCCTGTGCAAAATTACTTTATTTATATGCATCTGATAGTATAAAAAGTAAAAAAATAGTGTTTGTCTTAACATTCTTTACATAAAGAATACGCCACAACCTGCGTGTGCAAGCTGTGGCGTATAAGGTTCAACAGGACAGAACCTGTTATTCAGCGCGGAAGTTGACAAGCTCTTCCGCTATAAAGTTCTTTACGTAAACGCTGTGTCCAATCACTTCTTCTTCAGCGTGGCGTACATACACGTTTGCGCTCTTGGCAAAGAGTTCAGGAGCTTTTGACGCATCGCTGATAATGAGTAGAGACATCAGTATGTCGGCAGTCATATCATACAAGCGGCGTGCCAAGAAGTCTTGCATCTCTTGATTGTCGGCTTGTTTTACATATTCCAAAGCCTGCTCGTAGAGTTCTACCAGTTTGAGTACACGCTCTTTGAGTTGTGCCATGTCTTCAGATACTTCATTGTTGAGCATCTCTTTCATGATGGTAAGATAGGTACCGTTGGTAATGTAGCGTATAGCAGCCACTACTTGTAGTTGTGTGGTGCCCTCATAGATAGAGAATATACGTGCATCTCTATACAAGCGCTGGCTCTTGTATTCCATAATGAAGCCAGAACCGCCATGAACCTGGATTGCATCATAAGCGTTTTGGTTGGCATATTCAGAATTCATACCCTTGGCAATAGGAGTAAATGCATCAGCCAAACGGCTGTATTTCTTCAGCTCTTGACGCTCTTCCGGGGTAAGTTTGCGCTCACGTGAGATGTCTTCCAGTGCTTTGTAGATGTCTACATAGCGTGCTGTTTGATAGAGAATGCTGCGACCTGCGTCAAGTTTTGCTTTCATACGGGAGAGCATATCGTAAACAGCCGGGAAGTTGACAATGGCTTTGTCAAACTGCTTACGCTCTTTAGCGTAGGCCAAAGCCTCATTATAAGCTGCCTGACTAACGCCAACTGACTGTGCTGCAATGCCCAAACGGGCACCGTTCATCAATGCCATGACATACTTGATGAGGCCCATTCGGGTGCTACCACATAGTTCTGCCTTGGCGTTTTTGTACACTAATTCACATGTTGGCGAACCATGTATACCTAATTTGTTCTCTATATGGCGAACGGTTACACCGCCTTGGTTCTTGTCATAGATAAACATGGACAAGCCACGGCCATCGTGTGTGCCTGCTTCAGAGCGCGCCAAGACCAGATGTATATCTGAATCGCCATTGGTGATAAAGCGTTTTACGCCGTTCAACAGCCAGCACCCTTGCTTTTCATCGTAAGTAGCCTTGAGCATTACACGCTGAAGGTCAGAGCCAGCATCAGGTTCGGTAAGGTCCATACTCATTGTTTCGCCTGCGCAAACGCGTGGAATATACTTCTTGCGTTGCTCCTCGCTGCCAAACTCATAGAGTGTTTCTATACAGTCTTGAAGACTCCATATATTCTGAAAACCGGCATCCGCAGTGGCCACAATCTCAGAAGCCATAGAGTAAGGAGTGATGGGCAGGTTAAGACCACCATAGCGGCGAGGCATTGAGATACCCCAAAGGCCTGCCTTGCGAGTGGCATCCAAATTTTCATAAGTCTTGCTCGCATAGTGCATACGGCCGTCAACGAGGTGCGGTCCCTCTAAATCTACGTCCTCACTGTTAGGTTCTAATATATTGGCTGCTATGTCGCCAGTGATGTCGAGCACACGTTTATAGTTTTCGATGGCATCATCAAAATCTACAGGAGCGTCATCATACTTGTCTTTATCTGTGAAGTTGCGCTCTTTGAGCTCAACAATTCGTTTCATTTCCGGGTGATTCAAGTAAAAATCAAACTCCGGATGATCGCTATAATAATTTGCCATTGGGTCGTTACTTGCTGTTCTGTTTATAATACTTGATGAGTTTTGGCACCACTTCTTCAACGGTTCCGTTGATTACGTAGTCTGCAATCTTGTTTATAGGAGCATCAGGATCGCTGTTGATGGAGATGATAATGCCAGAGTCTTGCATACCGGCTATGTGCTGTATCTGTCCTGATATACCACAGGCGATGTACACTTTAGGATGAACTGTTACGCCAGTCTGTCCTATTTGACGGTCGTGGTCAGCCCATCCTGCGTCTACCGCGGCACGGCTTGCACCCACTTCGCCATGCAATTCCTTGGCAAGCTGGAAGAGCATGTCAAAGCCTTCTTTGCTTCCTACACCGTAACCGCCAGCTACTACGATAGGAGCGCCTTTAAGGTTGTGCTTTGCTGCTTCTACATGTCTGTCGATAACCTTTACTACATAGTCTGCTTCAGGTACATATTTGGCTACTTCAGGGTAGGCCACTTCGTTCTTTGCTTTTCCTGTGTAGAGCGCTTTCTGCATGACACCACTGCGCACTGTGGCCATCTGTGGCCGGTGCTCAGGGTTAACGATGGTAGCAACGATGTTTCCACCAAAGGCAGGGCGGATTTGGTACAGCAGGTTATCGTAGTGTTTGCCTTGCTTTTTATCGTCGTAATCACCAATCTCCAGTTCTGTACAGTCAGCGGTCAATCCGCTTGTGAGCGAAGAAGATACGCGTGGACCGAGGTCTCGTCCTATTACGGTAGCACCCATGAGGCATACTTGTGGATGCTCTTCTTTGAAGAGGTTAACCAGTATGTCGGTGTGGGGCGCAGATGTATAAGGAAATAACCCCTCAGCATCAAACACGAAGAGTTTGTCTACTCCGTAAGGTAATATTTGGTTTTCTACTTTACCTTTTATGCCTGTGCCTGCTACGATAGCGTGCAGTTCAACGCCTAATTGGTTAGCCAATTTTCGGCCTTTGGTAAGCAATTCTTGAGAAACCTCAGCAACAGTGGTGTTCTCTATCTCGCAATATACAAATACGTTGTTCATCCTTATCCGATTATCTTTTCGTTTAACAATTCAGTGATAAGCCCTTCTATATCGGTATCTGATGCAGTAAGGGTCTTGCTTTCCTTAGCTTGGAATACGATGTTCCTGACAGCTTTTACCTTGGTAGGTGAGCCTGCGAGTCCGCATTGCTTAGGATCTCCGTCAACATCGGCTACAGACCATTGGTTAAGTGTAAGGTAAGGACGCTCTTCATAGAGTGAAGCATAAGGCATGTCTGCCGTGCGCTCCAATGGTACATTGGCGCGTTTGTATTTCATTACGAGCTTGGCATTGCATGGGCGGCATGGTGCTGCACTGCCGTTTACGGTGATAACGATAGGCATAGGAGCCTCTACTGTTTCCACACCACCGTCAATATGGCGTCTAATAGTAAGTATGTTGTTCTCGCACTTCAGTATTTCTTCTGCATAAGTAACTTGAGAAAGTCCTAATTTCTGTGCCACTTGCGGACCTACTTGCGCTGTATCTCCATCAATGGCTTGGCGTCCGCCGATGATTACATCAGCTCCGCCAATTTTCTTGATGGCAGTAGCCAGTGCGTATGATGTGGCCAGTGTGTCGGCACCTGCGAAGAGTCTGTCGGTGAGCAACCATCCTGTGTCGGCTCCGCGGTAGAGACCTTGACGAATGATTTCTGCTGCACGGGGAGGACCCATGGTAAGAATACCTACGGTAGAACCGGGGTTTTGGTCTTTCAAACGCAACGCTTGTTCCAGTGCGTTCAAGTCTTCAGGATTGAAGATGGCGGGTAGGGCAGAACGATTGACGGTGCCTTCGGCTGTCATGGCATCCTTTCCTACATTACGTGTGTCTGGTACCTGCTTGGCAAGTACGATGATTTTTAATCCCATATATTAAATTTAAATGTAAAGATTCCTATTCTGCAAAAGTACGTCTTTTCTTTTTTTTACCCAAGAAAAAGGTACAAAAAGTGCACATTGACGAATATATTGTGCATTAAAATTCGCTTGTTGAACAGTTTTGTAAGTTGTCTATGCAGTGTGGTTTGCCGCTTATCTGCAAGCAGCAAGCGCAAAAAAGCAATCAAAAGAAGACTATACCTATATATAAAAGGTAATCATCTTTTGATCGCTTTTTATCTATGATTGACAAAGAATGCTGCCAATGCTTATTTTACGAGTGTGATAACATCGTTTCCATCAGCTGATTTCAGCACCAGTGAGCCATCTTTTTTCAATTCATATTTAGCTACTTTGTTGAGTGCTTTCATCACCTTGTCTTCCACTTTCATATTGGCACAGAGCATCCGTGTGCTGCCTGCATGTCCAAACTCTATGGTATGTTTCTTGGCGTTGACTTTCAGTTCGCCAAAGAAAGTGTTGCATCCGGCACATCCGTTTACCTTGTTTTCATTCGTATTGAAATTCATGAAGGCTTCATTTTCTATTTCTGCTTTGTTGATGGTGTAGCCTTCTACAGCAGATATAGTCCATTTACCGCTGATGCCTTGGTCGCTTGCTTCAGCTTTTTTGCTTGTGCCACATGACGGCATGCAGGCTACGAAGCCAGCGGTAAGGAGTGTTGCAAATAATTTTTTCATTGTCTTCTTTCTTTTTTAATAGTTAATGATGTATCTGATTTATAGCTGTTGTTGCCACGACATGAATGGCAGCAGATGACCTTCCTACTATTTGTGGCATACGTTTATCATGCAAAAATACGTGAATTAAGACGCCTGTCCAAATATAGTGGCATAAATATATCGAGAAATACGGCTTTTTTGACTTATTTATAGCTTGTAAACTATTTTCCGCTATTGACGAAATGTGCTTCTTGTTTAATAACATTGCCTCTTATCAAGCTCGTTTTTCAAGCTTTCGCATTTGCTTAAAGGCATTCCATGCGATAGGAACTGATAGGGAGAAAGCACACAAGTCTGACATGGCTTGACACATCTCTACACCTGACAGCCCAAAGAAGTGGGGCAATATCATGATGAGCGGTATAAAGAACAGCCCGTTGCGTGCGGCAGCTACCAGATTGGCACTGACAGGCTTGCGTATGGTTTGCATGAGCATATTGGTGAGGATGATGGTAGACATGAGCGGAAACGTGAGCAACTGCCAGCGGAAAGCCACGGCACCTATGGCTACTACATGTGGGTCGTGGCGAAACTCCTGCACGATAGGTTCTGCAAAAGCGCAGCCCATAATGGCTGTAACGGTGAGGGCTATGGTGCCTATCTTTACACAATACATATAGCCTTGGCGCACTCTGCTGTACAGTTTTGCACCATAGCAGAAACCACATAGCGGCTGGAAGCCCTGTCCCAAGCCGATGATAACGGAGAATACGAAGTAAGAGATACGGTTGACGATAGACATGCCTGCTATGGCTGCATCGCCATAGGCACCTGCCGCTACATTCAGCATAATGGTGGCTATGCTGCCTAATCCCTGTCGTGAGAGCGAAGGTGTACCGCCCATGACAATCTCTTTGAAGAAAGCAGCCGTTGGTGTAAAGGCTTTTGGCTGTATACTGATGTTGCGCTTGTGGTGTGTCATGTGCAGCAATATGCCAAAGCTGGTGGCTTGGCTCAGCACAGTAGCTGTGGCAGCTCCTGTTATGCCCATTTTAAATACAAAGATGAATAGAGGTGCCAATATCAGGTTGAGCAGTGCCCCAGACACTATTCCGTACATGGCAAAGGTGGCATTGCCTTGAAAACGCATCTGATTGTTCATGGTGAAAGAGCCTGTCATGAAAGGTGCACCGAGTAGAATGATGCCTAAGTAGCGTTCTGTGTAGGGCTGTATGGTAGGGGTGGAACCCAAAAGGCGTGACAGATCTGTCAGAAACAGCAGACCGATTATGGTGATGAGACAGCCCAAACTGATACTGAGAAAAAAGCCGGTAGCAGCCATGCGTGCCGCATTGTGTGTGTCTTTTGCTCCTAACTGCCGGGATATATAATTGCCGGAACCATGCCCGCAAAAGAAGCCTACGGCCTGAATAATGGCCATTACAGAAAACGATATGCCTACGGCTGCAGTACATTGGGTATTGATTTTGCCCACAAAGTAAGTGTCTGCCATATTGTACAGGCTGGTAACCAACATGCTGATGATGGTGGGCACAGCCATGGTGTGTATCACTTTGCTGATGGGTGCGTGTGTAAGAAAAGTGTAATTGTCTGTTATCCTCATTGTTCTATGCTTTTGCAAAGGCAAGTATCTTGTAAAGAGATGCTATACCTTATATATAAAAATATGTATTGACTAAATCGTGTTTGTGCAGTGGTGGCTGTGTGTCAGAAGTGCAGTCCGTAGTCGTGTTTTATTTCATCCATTACAAACACACTTTCTACTGAACCTAAATTGTCTATCTTTCCGAGCACATTCAGTATAAACTCCCGGTAGTCTTTCATGTCTTTCGCATGCACCTTGAGCAGGTAGTCGTAGCTGCCCGATATGTTGTAGCACTCGGTTACTTGTGGCACCTCTTTGATGGCGCATGTAAAATTGTTGGCTATATCGCTGTTCATCTTGTTCATCTTCACATTGCAGAACACGATAAAACCTTGGTGCAACTTGTCGGCATCCAGTACAGCTATATACTTCTTGATATACCCGTTGCTCTCCAGCCGCTTGAGGCGTTCAAACACGGGTGTAGAAGACAAGCTCACTCTTGCTGCCAGCTCTTTGGTGGTTAGACGGGCGTTTTCCTGCATGGTGTGCAGTATTTGCAGGTCTACCTTATCCAGTTTGTCAATAGTAGTCATGGAAAAATATTCTTTAAAACCTTTAATTAAAAAGCCAAAACAGTAATGTTATTCTGTTTGATGCTGCAAAATTAGCTGTTTTCTCCAAAAAAACAAAACTTCTTGGACGATAAATCCAAATATCGTAACTTTGCAAACGTGAACAGTAACCCACTACTCTCACTCTTGACTGAAGTCTTTTAAGGCTTTTGGTGGGCGCTGTTGGCAACTTATCAAGTAGCATATAAACAAATAACTGGAGGAAAATATTATGGCAACAAGCAAGTTACATTTCGAAACATTACAGGTACATGTAGGACAAGAGCAGGCCGATGTAGCCACAGGTGCACGTGCAGTGCCTATCTATCAGACCACATCTTATGTGTTTGACAACTCTCAGCATGCAGCTGATCGTTTTGGCTTGCGTGATGCCGGCAATATTTATGGCCGATTGACCAACTCTACCCAAGCTGTGTTTGAAGACCGTGTGGCAGCCCTTGAGGGTGGTGTGGCAGGCTTGGCGGTAGCCTCTGGTGCAGCTGCCATTACCTATGCCGTGCTGAACATAGCCAAGGCTGGCGACAATATCGTGTCTGCCAAGACAATTTACGGCGGCTCTTACAATTTGTTTGAGCACACCTTGTCTACCTATGGTATTACTGCTACCTTTGTAGACCCGGAGCAATTGGAAAACTTCGACAAGGCTATCAACGACCATACCAAGGCTGTGTTTATAGAGACTTTGGGCAATCCCAACTCCAATATTATAGACATTGACGCTGTGGCAGCCATTGCCCACAAGCACAAGATACCGTTGATAATCGACAATACTTTTGGCACCCCTTACCTGATACGCCCTATTGAGCACGGTGCAGATATCGTAGTACACTCTGCTACCAAGTTTATCGGCGGTCATGGCTCGTCATTAGGCGGTGTAATAGTGGATTCGGGCAAGTTTGACTGGAAAGCATCAGGCAAGTTTCCTCAGCTTACCGAGCCTGATCCCAGCTACCATGGCATACGCTTCTATGATGCAGTAGGATCGGCAGCTTTCGTTACTCGTGTGCGTGCTATACTGCTTCGCGATACAGGAGCCACCATCAGCCCGTTCAATGCGTTTATCCTTTTGCAGGGCCTTGAAACGCTTTCGCTGCGTGTAGAGCGTCATGTAGCCAATGCACTCAAGGTGGTGGAGTATCTCAATAATCACCCAAAGGTGCTGAAGGTAAACCATCCTTCGCTGCCTACCCATCCTGACCATGCTCTTTATAAGAAGTATTTCCCAAATGGGGGCGGCTCTATCTTTACCTTTGAGATAAAGGGTGGCAGGGAAGAAGCATTCAAGTTTATTGACAGCTTGAAGATATTCTCGCTCTTGGCCAATGTGGCAGATGTAAAGTCGCTGGTTATTCATCCTGCCAGCACCACCCACTCGCAGCTCAATGACGCAGAATTGGCAGAGCAAGGCATCTCTCAAGGCACTATCCGCCTGTCTATCGGCATAGAGCATGTAGATGATTTGATAGCTGATTTGGCACAGGCCTTCGACGAGATATAAAGAGTTGTTAGTTCCATATCATAAATATAGAGAGTGGCTTCTGCAAGGTATCATCAATAGTATGACAACATAAGCACATAAAACACAGCCTTGCAGAAGTTCTTTTTGGTAAAGTATGGAAGCAAACAAGAGGTATAACCCATTAAAACAGCAATCTTATGGGAAAAACAGTAAATAAAGTTACCGAACTGATAGGCGACACCCCTCTGGTGTTGCTCCACAAGTTGTCTGCCAAGCACGCATTGGCAGCACCGATAGCAGCCAAAGTAGAGTTCTTCAATCCTGGCGGAAGCGTAAAAGACCGTATTGCTTTGGCTATGATAGAAGATGCCGAGCAGCAAGGCGTATTGCAGCCCGGTGCCACTATCATAGAGCCTACCAGTGGCAATACTGGTGTGGGCTTGGCATTGGTATCGGCTGTAAAAGGCTATCATTTGATACTGACTATGCCTGAGACCATGAGCATTGAGCGGCAAAAGTTGGCAAAGGCTTATGGTGCCGAAATAAGGTTGACGCCTGGTGCCGATGGCATGGCGGGTGCGGTAAAGGCTGCTGAGGAGCTGAAAAAGCAGATACCGGGTGCCGTTATCTTGGAGCAGTTTGAAAATAAGGCAAACCCTAACAAGCACTACAATACCACGGGACGCGAAATATGGGAGCAGACCGAGGGCAAGATAGATTTTTTTGTGGCTGGCGTAGGCACTGGTGGCACCGTGTCGGGCACGGGTCGCAGACTGAAAGAATACAATCCGCAGGTGAAAGCCATAGCCGTAGAGCCTGCTTCTTCTCCCCTGCTGACCACGGGCAAGGCTGGCAAGCACAAGATACAGGGTATTGGCGCCAATTTTGTTCCGCAGACCTACGATGCTTCAGTGGTAGACGAGGTCATTACAATTACCGATGATGAGGCCTTTGCTGCCAGCAGAGAAGCGGCACGCGAGGAGGGGCTGCTTGTGGGCATCTCGTCAGGTGCAGCCTTGGCTTCCGCCATCAAGTTGGCGCAGCGTCCTGAAAACAAGGGAAAATACATAGTAGCTTTGCTGCCCGATACAGGCGAACGCTACCTGTCTACAGCCTTGTTTGATGTTTAAGTATAATAGGTCATGGGACCGATGCAAATAGTTTCATATTACGTTTGATTTCAAAATATTTATTAAAGCGTAATTTTAAAAGAAAAGAATACTTGAATATTTCGTAGCCATTAGTTTATTATATGTTTAATAAAGGCTGGGCACACTACCTTCTATAAAGGGGTGTGCCCAGCCTCGTGTATATAGGCGGTTGCATGCTTGCAGACGCATGCTTTTCCAAGAGCAATGCAATCGGCTTGTGATAGCGGTGCAATGAGCATCCAGTTGCACTGTTATTGGCTCGCAAGAGCACTGCTGTTGCGAGCCAATAACAGTGCTCTTGCAGAGGGCTGTATAGGCACATTTTAATAATAGCTAATGAAATTTTACGAAATCTTAAAACAACTGATTATCAATTAAATACATAATTGTATTATTCCGCTAAATACCGAATAATATCATTAGATTACAGAAAACTCGGCAAAAATATTGCGAGTAGGAAATATTACCATTACCTTTGCAGACAAATAAAAATAGAGGTATTATGGCGATATTGATTTGAAATTATCCTCAAAAGAGGACAAAATAACTCATCGCAGTGAGATATTGATAAGATTTTATCAAGGTCAGAAGATTGACTTTAGGGTCATGGATTATTCATACAACCTCGTCATTTCAGATATTTTGTAAATAGGGCTGCGAGCAAGAAGCAGGGAGTAGATATTCCAGACAAGATTACTTCAGTCAGCAAAGACGAAGCAAAGGCAAAAGGTTATGTCGTTACAACAAGAGGTGAGGTCGTTATTACCGATAGGCTTATTACCCCAGATGTACTATATAACAAAGAACAAGCCCGATTGTTAGCGGATTTACAGATAATTATAATGGATGCCTTTGTCAAGGTAGACAAAGAAAATATTCCAGAGGATTGGCTTGATAAAATCGTGCGCAAATTTCATCAGCATGGTAATGTCGTTAATCCGAAGAAGAAGCGTGGAGTCAAGAAAATATCCATTTATGATTTAGCAGAGGAATACTTGGACAAAAAGCGTTTCTCCTACGACCATACAAAAGCCTTCCGAGTTCTTGTGCGTGATCTGGCTCGATATGAAGCGTTTAAGAATAAGGTTCTCAGAGAAAAGTTTGCATGGAACATCGACAAGATAACCCGAAAGGATATTGAAGACTTTGAGAATT
>CALCVP010000077.1 GCA_937907705.1 uncultured Prevotella sp.
TCCACCTCAGCAGTAAAGTCAACGTGTCCCGGAGTATCAATCAAGTTAATCTTGAATTGCTTGTTGTTATAGTGCCAATAGCATGTTGTGGCAGCAGAGGTAATGGTAATACCACGCTCTTGTTCCTGTGCCATCCAGTCCATTGTTGCAGCACCATCGTGTACCTCACCAATCTTATGAGTTTTACCTGTATAGAAAAGGATACGCTCAGAAGTTGTTGTCTTACCGGCATCGATGTGCGCCATAATACCGATATTACGGGTCAAATGTAAATCTTGCTTTGCCATGATTTTCTACGTTATATCTAAAATTTAGAATCTGAAGTGAGCGAATGCACGGTTAGCCTCGGCCATACGGTGCATATCTTCCTTACGTTTGAAAGCACCACCTTGGTTATTGTATGCGTCCATAATCTCAGCAGCGAGCTTGTCTGCCATTGTCTTGCCACCACGCTTGCGAGCGAAGTTGATCAAGTTTTTCATAGAGATGCTCTCTTTACGGTCAGGACGAATTTCAGTAGGGACCTGAAATGTAGCACCACCGATACGGCGGCTCTTAACCTCTACCTGAGGAGTGATATTGTCAAGAGCAGTCTTCCAAATTTCAAGAGCAGACTTCTCTTCGTTTGCCATCTTCTCCTTAACGGTGTCTAATGCTTTGTAGAAAATCTCATAAGATGTATTTTTCTTGCCGTCATACATCAAATGATTAACGAATTTTGAGACCTTTTGGTCATTGTAAAGGGGATCCGGAAGGATCACACGCTTCTTTGGTTTTGCTTTTCTCATTTTGTTTTTGAAAAAAATTCTGCATGGGGCTGTCTATCTGTTCTTCAGCACCCTCACCAGGGCTACTTACTCAACCTTTTTAACAATCTCTCCAGCAAAACGTTTAATAAAAATTTGTTTGGTCTAAATTGGCAATTTGTTATTTCTTGGCCTTTGGACGCTTAGCACCATATTTTGAACGGCGTTGTGTGCGGTTTGCCACACCTGCGGTATCAAGAGTACCACGAACGATGTGATAACGTACACCAGGAAGGTCCTTTACACGACCGCCACGTACAAGTACGATTGAGTGCTCTTGAAGGTTGTGGCCTTCTCCAGGGATGTAAGAGTTAACTTCCTTCTGGTTTGTCAAACGTACACGGGCAACTTTTCTCATTGCCGAATTAGGCTTCTTAGGGGTTGTTGTGTAAACACGAACACAAACGCCACGACGCTGAGGACATGAATCCAAAGCTGGTGATTTGCTCTTGTCAACAAGCACCTTTCTGCCTTTTCTAACCAATTGTTGAATTGTAGGCATTGTTATTAATTTTAGTTATATATTATTTTTATTATTATCGTATTTTGCTAAATAACCAGTACATAGACCGATTTGGGCTGCAAAGGTAAACATTATATTTTAAAATACCTAATTATCCTGTTTTGCAGCACCCTTAAACCGTCTGTTTTTTGCACGATATACATTTTATTAACTTATTTTTACATCCATATCGCTCTTTTAAGGCATATTTATTGATTTCTTCATACTTTTGAAATGCACTGTTAAGGCACACATTTTTCAAGACAAAGGCATTGTCTACAATCTGCAACCACTTTCCGTTTCACGATAATGCCCTGGCGTTTTACCCGTAAATTTAACAAAAGCGCGTCTAAAGGTAGACAAAGAGTTAAAGCCACTCTGCATGGCTACATAGTCAAATGTGTATTCCGGATGTTCCTTTATCATTGGCACACTCTTCTTGTTGATGCGCATACTATTGACAAAATCGTAAAAGCTAATACCTTTTACATTGGTGAAATAGTCGCTCAGATAGGTGCGGTTAGTGCCTAACCTCCGGGTAAGGTCTGCCAGCGAGAGGTTTGGATTAAGATAAAGTTGCTCGTCTTCAACCATCTTTTCCACCACACCTTCAAAGGCATAGATGCGCTCTTCCGGCACAAGACCGGGCTCTTCTGCTTGCAGCATTATGGGTTTCAGCCTTCTGCAATGTGCCACTATAATTTGGCTGAAAACTATATTCAGTGCATAATAGAAACAATCGGATATTTCTTTGCCCAACAGCGATGCACAGAGCCACAGTATCTGCAATATGGCTGCAATGATACATACATATTTCACCCACGATATGTCGAGTTCCTCTATATTGGAATAGTTGTTCCTTATATATTTTATATACTTGATGGCTTTGGTATAGCCTATTGCCAGCATAGAGAGTCCACCGATGGTCAGGAATGCCAAATAGACGTCTACTACCAACGTGGTTGGACAAAGTATATAAACAAGCATAAAGAGCACGAAAGGAATGGCCAGCAGTGCTATTCTCTTTTTAGTAACCCACCCCGGCATCGTTATTTCAAACATCATGCAGGTGTAGGCTATAAACGACCAGCCATCTATCATGATGATATTGTCGAGCATAAACCGGCTGTAGAAACCCGGCACGGTAAGTACCAAATCTTTTACGTTGGTCAAGGTCCAATAGGCAAAGCAAGCCCCTAACAGTCTGTTAAGGCGCATGTGCCTACCTTCCCACAGAAAATTAATCTGGTAAGCGAATATAGCGAAATATGCGGTGGAAAAGCCTATAAAAAACGCTACAAGTACTGATTCTGGCATTGATAGGACAGGTTAATTAATGTTGTTTTTCAGCAGAATGGAAATTAGACATGATGATGAGCAAAGCTCAGAGAGTTATACAGAAGGTTTCACAATCGCAAATACAAACGTTTTTACGATACAATGAGGCAAGGCAAAGATGTGTCTATATACAGCTATAAAAAAGATAAAAAGGTGTGGTGCATACCTAACAGGGGTATGCTTCCACACCTTTAAGCGGTCATTGCGGCATTAAGCCTCACCTTTATTGATAGCGAAAGGAGCGATAGTACCCTTTTCCTGCTGAGGTTGAGGAGCCTGTGGCAACTTGATAGTGCCAAAAGCCTTCTCATAACCTACTACATTCTCTTGCAACGCCATGAGCAAACGCTTTGCATGCTCTGGAGCCATGATTACGCGGCTTCTTACCTGTGCTTTAGAAGCACCCGGCAAGATGCTTGCAAAGTCAAACACGAAGTCTGAACTTGAGTGAGTGATGATAGCAAAGTTAGAGTACTTTCCTGCTGCTTCTTCCTGAGGTATTTCGACTTGAAATTGTCCTTGATTGTTGTTGTTATTTTCCATTTTTATTTAAGTTTAAGTATAAAGTATTAATAATCATTTACTTGTTTCTGTATTTCTCAGCCTGTTCCTGTATCAGTTTCAGGTCGTCAAAATAGTTAATCTTCATCGCTTCGCGCACCTTATGCAGTGTCTGTGCTGCCACTTCGCGTGCCGACTCAGAGCCTTTCTTCAAAATGTTGTACACCTCTGGAATGTCCTGTTCAAACTCGTGTCTGCGCTGACGGATTGGTTCCAAGCGTTTGTCAAGCACTTTTATCAAGAATTTCTTGCACTTCATGTCGCCCAGTCCGCCTCTGCGATAGTGGTCTTTCAGTTCATCAAGGCTCTTGTATTCGGGCCAGAATTCAGCAAAATCATCTGCTGTGCTGAAAGCGTCAAGATAGGTAAACACGGTATTGCCCTCTACCTTTCCCGGGTCTTCCACTCTCAGGTGTCCCGGGTCTGTGTACATGCCCTTTACTTTCTGCTGCATTTCCTTTGCGGTATCAGACAGATAGATGCAGTTGCCTAACGATTTGCTCATCTTGGCTTTGCCATCTGTACCCGGCAAGCGCAGGCATGCCTGATTGGTTGGCAACATAATCTTTGGTTCTACCAACGTGTCGCCATAGATATAGTTGAAGCGCTTTACTATCTCGCGCGCCTGTTCCAGCATAGGTTCCTGATCCTCGCCCGCAGGCACCGTGGTAGCGTTGAAGGCGGTAATGTCGGCAGCTTGGCTAATAGGATATGTAAAGAAGCCTACTGGTATGCTGGCTTCAAAATTGCGCATCTGTATCTCTGTCTTCACCGTCGGGTTGCGTTGCAAACGCGATACGGTTACGAGGTCCATATAGTAGACTGTCAGTTCGGCCAGCTCAGGTATCATAGACTGTACAAAGACGGTAACTTTCTCAGGGTCAAGACCTACCGACAGATAGTCGAGAGCCACTTCTATGATATTCTGGCGCACCTTTTCCGGATTGTCTGCATTGTCGGTCAGCGCTTGGACATCGGCAATAAAGACAAACATGCGGTCAAAATCGCCTTCGTTCTGAAGCTCTACACGACGGCGTAAAGATCCTACATAGTGGCCTAAGTGGAGCTTGCCGGTAGGGCGGTCGCCAGTCAATATTATTTTTCCCATTCTACGATTTATTTTCAGTTAATAGTCTTTTTCATTGCTTCCGCGAGCAATGGAAACAGAATTACTTGCAAATTTAAATAAAAAAATTGAATTAAAGAGGTTCCGTCTCAACAAAATTCCAACTATTTCTTGCAGTAAAGGGCATGGGCTGCCATTTTCTTTGTTTTTGTTTCATCCGTACCCTTCTATGCGTTCCATCCTTGCCAGCATCAAAGGGCTGGCCCGATAGCCATGCTTTCGCATTGCAATAGCATAGCTATCGGAGACCGGTTGCAGTGCAATCAGCTTCCGATAGCAGTGCAACCATACAGCGAAAGCATAGCTATCGGAAAACCGCAGCTACTCGGCAGAAGCACACAGACATAAAAAAGTGCCCCCAACAAAGGCTTTCTGCTTGATTGCCTTTATTGAGGGCGCCACTATCGAGCTGTCTGCCCAGGTGCCGGATGCGGCTGCTTCAAACAGCACGACCGGAATGGCTTATTTTACAAATCTCTTCACTGTCTTGCCGTTAGACATCTTCACGATGTTCAGTCCCTTCTGAGGAGCCGACAACTTCATACCGTTTACATTGTAGTAACCTGTGGCCGTGGCATCAGACATTTTCACTGATGACACACCAGTGTCTTCGGCTGTCTTTTTGCGAACGATAAAGTCGTTAATCTGCAAGAAAGCGTTGCGCTGTGCATTTACCTTGCTGGTGAGGTGCAAGCCAATACATTTATAGCCTGCGCCTTTAGGCAGGTCTACCACATAGTTGACAAATGGCATGATACCATCGCTGCCAATGGTGGTTGGAGTGAGCGAGAGCTGAGCCAGCACTTGCTGGTCTTTCACCAGGTTACGGCCACCGCAAGTAACGGCGAGGTCTTCTGGTGTGAGGCAGCGTGCGCTTACCTGCACCACATAATCCTGGTCATCGTCAATCTTTACAGGAGGAGCCAAGAGCCAGTCGTCTGCATCAACGACATCACTTGGTGTAAAGGTCGGGTTGACAATATATACTGCACCATAGTCATAGCCATCGCCGATAATCTGAGACGGTGCGGTAGAATTGATCATAAATGAGTAAGCATCTTCGTTACCGTCTACACCTACCCAGTGGTTGTTAAATGAAGAGGCGTCTTCAAAAGTCTCTTCCCAAGGTTCATCTTCTGTTACGTTATAGGCTTTGCCCAGCACCCATGTAGTGGTTTCTGCCGAACTTTCGCCTACTGAGTTCTTGGCGGTAACCACATAATAGTACTTGCCCAAGCGGCGAATATTCTTGTCCTCCACTGAACACTCGGTAAGGTCTTTACCTATAACGCTGCCGTCAGGCTGTCGTACCACGTCATATTTTACACTGCTGGCATCCAACTTGTTGCCATGTGCACCATACTGAGGAGCATCCCATGATATAGTGGCAGTCTGTGATCCATCGCCTACCTTGATAAACAGGTTCTCGGGAGCCGAAGGAACGTCCAAACCTACATATTGATACTGCAAGGCACGCTCGCCATCGCCCACACTGTTGGTTGCATAGACAGCATATTTGTACTCGCCGTCTTCCGTTGCAGACTCGTCTGTATAGCTCATTTCTGCGCCCATTTCCGCGCTGTCAAAGGTTTTGATTACCTCATCGTTACGTGTAACGGTAACGCTCTTCAAGTCTACCAAGTTCTTACCGCCAAATGTAGTGGTAGGATTGGTCCATGAGATAGCCACCTTGCGAGAGCCGTCTGTAGCCACCTGATACTTTACCTTGGCAGGAGCAGCAGGTGCATCGTCGCCGGCTGCTACATAAGGAATATACATAGCGCGGAGCACAGAGTAGTAGCCTACTTCGCCCAAGTTGTCCATTGATGCCACAGTGCCATCCTCATTGAAGCGGAAGCGTATCATATAGGTACGCCCATAGCTGTCGTCAGGATATCCTTCCACGCCTTTATAGCCGTATGTAGCCGAGCCCCAATAAAGGTCTCCGTTGGTCTTGTCAAACTCCATAGTTTGACCCAGCGACATGTATTTAAGGTTAGTCTTATATACCAGAGAAAGCTTTCCCGTTGCCTTGTTTATCTTATAAAGGTTGGTATTGCCTGTACCTATACCGTAGAGTGTGCCTTTGATGTCGGCAGCCAAAGTACCCAAACCATCTTCCAAGTCCACTACATGTGTAAAAGCGCCTGTCTTCCGGTCTACTTCATAGATGGCAGACACACCTCGGTCAAAGGTCAGCGCATACAGTTTGTTGTTTTTCACATCGTAGGTCATGTCCTGCACACGCATGTTTGTATTGGTAGTTTCAGCCCAGTTGCCCAACTCTTTGCGCTCACCGGTGTACATATTGTGAGACACCAATGGAGCTGCCAACATGCTGCTGGTGCTCGAAAACTCATACTGTGGAGCATAATAGATGCCGTCAACCGCTGCACCAGCATAGATACCTATTACGCCTGAAATGCGCTGGGTAGGGCCTACATAGCCACTGTAAGGGTAAAGCATCTCTACACCTTCAGTAGTGTATTGGTCTACTGCATGGTAAGCATCTGTCCATAACGAGCAAAAGCCGTAATCGGCCAGCTCTTCATTAGCTTGAAAAAAGCCATACATTTTGTGATGCGGCACTGTTGCGGTAGCCTCGTCTGCCTGAACGGCAAGGGGCGCAAATGCCATACCACAAAAAGACAACGAAAGAAGTAGATTCTTTTTCATAGTGATATCTTTTAAATTATTGCCACAAAGGTAGTTGAAATAATGTTCTTGTCAAAGCAATAACAGTCTTTTATCGAAAAAATGACAGGTAAAAGTACCTGCAACAGATATTTTATGCAAGAAATATACAACAGCAAAGACAGATTGGTTGCAAAATTATGAGAGAATAATATTTGCTCCTTTTTTCTTAAGAAATCATATTATTATTAATAATAATTTACTACCTTTGTCCTCAACATATTACAAAATAGAAAGACTAACGAGTATAGTACTATCTTTGTGAAACATATTTAACCATAAAAATGAAAAGAATATTATTGCCTCTTTTGGGGCTTTTCATGTCAATGACCATATGGGCCATGCCAGCAAAGCCCGGCATTGTAACCATGACACAGCCTGACGGAACCAAAATTCAAGTTTACATCCACGGCGATGAGCACTTTCACTATTATGAAACGTTAGACGGTAAAGTACTGCTTCCTGCAGCAGACGGTACACTGAAGTATGCCGAACTGGATGCCAACGGAAAGGTAGTGGCAGGAAAAGTCAGCGCAAGCAATGCGGCAAAGCGCAGCGCAAAAGAAACCAATGCTGCCAACAAAGCCAATGCCTCGGCAACAGCCATGAGACAAGCTCTCGTGGCACAGGCAGAACAAGCCATGGAAAAAGCTACCCAACCTGGCAGTATCAAGGTGAAATTTCCTACAAAAGGCACCGTACGTGGACTGATTGTATTGGCAGAGTACCAAGACATCAAGTTCTCAAAGCAAGGCACACTTGAGCGCTTTCAGCAGATGGCCATGGCAGATGACTATCAAGGCGAGAACGCACCGGGCAGTATGCGCGACTATTTCATTACACAATCCGGCGGTCAGTTCACACCGGAATTTGACGTAGTAGGTCCCGTTACATTGCCAAACAAGCGCGTTTATTATGGCGGTTCAGACACAGGAAGCGAGCGCATCACCGACATGATGAAGGATGCTGCCACGTTAGCACATGACCAGTTGGGCGTAAACTTCTCCAAATACGATGCCAACAACGATGGATATGTTGACTTCTTCTATGTTATCTTTGCCGGACACGGACAGGCACAAGGCGGACCTGAAGAATGTGTATGGCCCGCGGCCATCGACCTTAGCGATGATGTGTCTATACCAGAGATGGACGGCATGTTTCTGGGTCGTTCGGCTTGCAGCTGCGAACTCAGTGGAGGCTCAGGCGAAACGCTGGACGGTATCGGCACATTCTGCCATGAATTCAGCCATATCTTAGGCTTGCCCGATGTGTATGACGTAAACTATGCAGGCTTCTACGGCATGAACCATTACGACATTATGGACCGTGGCGGATACAACAACGACGGCAAGACGCCTTGTGGATACACTGCCATGGATAAATATACGGTAGGATGGCTCACACCAACAGTACTGGACAAGACGCAGAAAGATTTGAAACTGGAAGACCTTGCCACTTCCAACCAAACCTACTTCATCGTTTCGCCTACCGACAAAAACGAATACTACACACTCGAAAACAGGCAAGCCAACAAATGGGATGCGGGTCTGCCAGGACATGGTCTGCTGATTTCTCATATCAAATACTCACAGATATTGTGGAACACCAACCGTGTCAACACACCTAAATCCGGTTTTGAGCATATACAGCTCATTCCTGCCGACAACCGTTGGGACGATAAAGACGAAACCAATCCACTGGCTGAAGCCAACGATGTATTTCCTGGCGTAGATGGGCTTTATACCGAATTTACTGCCACTACAAAGCCTGCACTTACCTGGCGCACAGGAGATTCTTCTGAAGGACAAGGCATCACCAACATCCGCTTGCAGGACGGGGTGGTTACATTCGACTACAACAATGTAAGCACAGGAATAGAAGCCATCACCAAGAGCAACGCTGCAAGCTCCGCTACACCTTATTATACATTGGAAGGTGTGAAGATGCACAACAGCAACAATCTGCCTAAAGGCATCTATATACACGGCAACAAGAAAGTGATTGTGAAATAATTGAAAGTCTATATATACATTTAACTAAAACAACAATGCGTATGAAAAGAATCTTACTCACATCGGCAAGCATGTTGATAGCGGCTGTCGGCTTCGCACAAAGCTCGATAGAAACAGCTGTTGACATGAAAAAAGGTGACAACCAGTTTACCAACGAGCAAGCCACAGAACGCTCTAACGCCTACTGGAAATACACCTCTACACAAGACGAGGCTATCATAGCCACTGCCATCAACAGCAGTAACCTCATGTGCTACATGCTGGATGAAAACGGGCAACAAAAGCAAATAGAAGGCAGTTCATACACTACTTTCGAAGATGGCAAGTCAAACGTGGCCACTGTATTTCCTGCTCCAAAGGGCAAGACCGTGTATATCTGTGCCAACGGTTATCAAGTGATGGGTTTCAATGCAGACATTGAAGACTCGCCCAACGTTATGAAAGGTTCATCAGAGAATGACTGGGCAGAGATTATTCCCGGCAAAATGCAGCTTTTCTACAATGGAGACAACTGGCGCACTGAGCCTGTCTGTGCCACCTATACTCCTGACAAGGACGGGGTATTGAAGATAACATCTTACGCTAACGTCAATTATGCCACCGACGAGGCTGGCGTGCAATACACATTTGATTACGACCGCGACAAGTATGTCAACGTTGGCGCTATCAAGGTTACCGGTGGCCGCGAGAATAAAATCAAGATTTACAGCTATGGTCCTATCTACTTCTCTTCCGAGATGACATATCCACAGCCGGGTTCTTACGAAATGCCATTCTCAATAGCAGAAGGTGCCAACGCTGTTCCTAAGGCAGAAGGCACTTACTGGTACACGGTTGCCGTGGGAGAAGACGGTATGCTCAACATCACAAGTACCGATGCACTCACCGATGGACAGCTCTCACTCTACAGTAGCACCTATAACGTTAGTGCCAACCGCCCTGATGCGCAATCAGTAGCAGGCTCTTACAACCTTACTTATGCTGCCAAAGCCAATACTACCTATTATATTAAAGTGGAAAAGAAAGGCACCGAAGCTGAACAGTCATTCAACTATAACTTGAAAGCTTATGAAGATGGCGACACAGAAGACAAGCCTATCTATATTACAGACTTCAGCCAAACCTTCAGCGTGCCTGCAGGTGCTACCAAATATTATGCTGTCAGCCTCAACGCCAACGAGAAAAAGAACCTTACCGTTGCCGCTACTTCTGAGGTAAAAGATGCCAATACACAGGTGTCTGTCTATCAATATTCATACAGCGCAGTCAATGGCAATGCCTCTGTTACCACTGTCGTTGACGGCGGTTATTATGGAAGCACATACAAGATTCGCTGGACATCAAAAGAGACAGGCGACATCAACTTCAAAGTTTCGCTTGAAAACTTGGCACAAGGCGATGACATCAGCAATCCTATTGAAGCACAACTCGGCGACAACACCTTGCCTTCTGACGGTACAAAATACTATCTCTACAAGGCTACTGCTGCCGGCAAGCTACAAGTTACCGTGCCTGATGGCGTAACAGTGTCATTCCCAAAATCTGAATACACATACCAAGGTTCTTATGAGACTACTGTAACCGGCAACACTTATGCCATCAGTGCAGAAGCCGATACTGACTACCGCATGATTTTCAGCAACGCAGTCAAGGGTGGAGTATTCACCGTTTCTTATGGCGAATGGAAGCCAGGCGAGGCCGCTTCCTGCCCACTTGAAGTGAGCGATGGCAGCTACACTTTAGGTAAAGATGTAACAAGCAACCTCTGGCTCAAATATACAGTAAAGAAAGATGGCATCTTGACCATTGACGCTTCTGCCATTCCTTACGATTACAGCAACAATATCAGCTACTGTCCAGAGAGCAATCAGCAGAATTTGCAAAGTGTTTATACTTACACTGACGGTCAAAGCATCTACAAGACCAGCTTTAGCGCAAGCGCTGGCGATACCTATCTCGTACAGGTGAAGCTCACCCAAGCTTATGAAGGCAAGCAAATACTCTTCGTTGAGCGTGATGCTGAAGCTGGTGAGACTGTAAGCAATCCTCTTGTCCTTATCCCAGGCGAAACGCTTCAGGTGCCAGAGGCTTCTACCAACAAGCCTGTATGGATCAAGATGACCTTACAACCCGGTGAAGTTAAGTTCACAGCAGACGGCTACTTCTCTGCTTATCTCTACAAAGGTGAGGAAAATGCCAAGAACGATTACATGGGTTCTTACTTCCGCATGGACCAAATTGGTGGCGGACAAGGCTCTACCACAGCCCAGTTTGAACGCACTCAGACCGTTACCAGTGCCGATGCGGGAGACTATTACTTGAAAGTCCAGTCTGGCAACAGCTTCAATTTCAAGGCCACTGGAGAAGGCATTGCTACCGGTATCCATGCTGTCAACAGTCAAGACAAGGCTTATCCCGTAGCTTACTACGACTTGAACGGTGTAAAACGTCAGACTCCGCAGACTGGTATCAATCTTGTCAAGATGTCCAACGGCAAAATCGTAAAGATGGTTATTGGCAAATAACCAAGCCTTAGCAAAATAATCAATACATATATGTAACAATCTTCGGGCGGCAGATTCGTTTACCGCCCGTTTATTTTATCATTAAAAAATGAAGTTTTCGTATCTTTTATTATCGCTGATGCTTGCTGCTGCAAGCATGGATGCACAGTCAGCATACCCCTCAACAGAGGGCATTGTCTGCCAACAGCTGGTCTCCACACCCATCAAGGCCACACCCCATGCACCTGTAAAAGCCCCCGAATTGGCAGACAACCAGAAATATATAGGCAATGATATGGACGATGTCTGTACAGCAGGGTTTGGCATTGCCAACTATGACGGTCCATTCAAAGCCGCCGGTTTCTTGTCAAAAAGCATGCTGGCCAACTTCGACGGATGCAAGATTATAGGTATGCGCTTCTATCTCTGCGAAGCTATCGGAGCATCAACAGCCTTTGTCCGCCCCGTAGCAGCCAACAACTATGTGAGCGACCCCCTCTTTTCCAAAGACATAAAAAATACCGTAGCCGGGTGGAACTATGTGCTGTTTGACTATCCATACACCATCAGTGCCAACATGACGCTGCGTGGCTTGATGGCAGGTTATGACTTTACACAAACTGACTCTTATCCACTGGGGGTCAGCGGCACAGGCATTGACTCCGGTTTCATGATTTACGGCAACCTCGACAAAGGCGAAGGATGGTACAATCTCGGCACAAGCTATGGCAACCTCATGGTTCAGCTGCTCATTGAACGCGACGGCGGCTTCCTGTCTTCAGACCTTTCCATGGACAAGGTACTGCCTATCAAGTTTGCCAAAGCAGGCGAAAGCTATAACCTTGGCTTCTATTGCCACAACATGGGCACCACTCCTACCACCAATGCCACATTCGGTATTGCGGTAGACGGCACCGAAGTGTCTGACTTTACCACCGAAGACGCCATTGGCGAAGACCAAGTATACGTAAACAACACATTCAGCATGCCCGCCAACATGGCCACTGGCCAACATCAGCTCTCTGTTTACGTAAAGAAAGTAAATGGCAACGCTCCTGAAGGTAACCTCAACAACGATGCTTTGCAGTCTACTTTCAAGGTTTACCAAGAGAGTTTTCCACGCCAGAAGCAATTGGTTGAGCAATTCACATCACAGTATTGCACCTATTGCCCGCGTGGATATAATGTATTAAACAAGCTCACAGAAAAGCGCAATGACATAGCTTGGGTATCTGTTCACTGCGATATGGGCGGCTCACAGATAGACGAATATACGATTGCCGACACCTACAACTTCGGCATTTTCTCTTGTCAAGGCAACCTGCCTTCGGCTTCTTTCAACCGGTATTTTATTGACAACGGCTATTACAGCACCATAGGCTTGAGCATTCCCTACCCTGCTGACCAGACAGAAGAAGGTGCAGACTTGCTCAACCAGGTTTTGAATCTCTCTGAAAACGAGTATCCAACCTTTGCCACCATTGACCTTGCCACAAGCTATGATGCAGACAACCGACAATTAGACGTGAAGGTATCGGGCAAGACCACTGCCGATGCAGCAGAGATGTTGGGCAATGATGCCGTGCTTACTGTTTACCTGACCGAAGATGGACTGTGGGGCAAGCAAAAAAACGAAGGTGTCATGATGAACCGCTACCCGCATGACCATGTGTTAAGACAGGTGTTAACCTCCATTTACGGCAATGAGCTGAACGCCAACGACAGCCATTATGAACAGAACTTCACCGTAACGCTGGACAAAAAGTGGAATGCCGACAACATGCACGTCATTGCTGTCATCAGCCGTCCTATGAAAACGACAGTCAAAAACGGCACTACCCTATTGACATCGGCAAACAATGACCTTTGGGTGGACAACACCGAGACGGTAAAGTTAGGCGAAAGCGTATCTACCGACATACAAGGCGTTATTGAGCATCATGGCAACAGTGCCCAAGGCCGCATCTACAACCTTAGCGGAAGCTATGTAGGCAAATCGCTCCAGACACTGCCTAAGGGACTGTATATCAAGGATGGACACAAGTATATAGTAAAATAAGGCTATTCATTGCACCTCTACCGCAAAGAGTGCGGTCACGGACAATTCTATAACAGTAAAACTCCCACATGGCCATTTAAGCCATGTGGGAGTTTTACTTTCCATCAACCCTTGCTCAACCGATCCATCCTGCTGAAGCATAAAAGTTATTTTCTACCAACTCATCGGAATTGGCCAATAGAGAAAAAAACGATTACGCCCAACGGGAAAGCGCCTTTAAAGTTCGAACTTATAACCTAAAGTAAAGGTAAGCCATTTATTCTTTGACTCATATTCTACCTTTTTGCTATATATATTGGTCAAGCCAATATTGTAGCGTGCATCCAGCATAATCCCCATCCACTCATACGAGATGCCTACCGGAATAGAAAAGCTCACATTACGGCAACTCAAGTCTTGGTTTACTTCCTTGGTCTCGGCATACTCATAGCGTCCCAACTCATCACGGTTAAACAGCGTTGTCTCGCTTTTCTCTTTGGCAGAAAGGGCAAAACCAGCCTGCACGCCAGCTTTCAGTGCCAAGCCTCTGCCCACATATAAATTAGCCAACAGGGGCACATTAATGTATTGCAAGTCAACAGACTGACCGTGCACCCCCTCATAGTCATACTTAGGGTCCTGCGCCTTTACCTCATAATCATCATAAGATGCACCTTGCTGGGTAAAATAAGCACCCAACGACAGCGAGAGAGGCTTCAGCAACTGATATTCTACATCTGCACCTGCCACAAACCCCGACTTGTTTTTGGAGTTTAACGCACCGGCAGCCGTATACAACTCGTTGTTGGTCAAATTGGCTATACTCAGGCCTGCACGCGGTGTTACGGCAAAGTGCCCCACCGGCAACTGTCCAAAAGCTGTAGTGGCAACAGCCGACAGCAACACTGTCAACATCAATATTACTTTTTTCATCATTCTATACATTATATATTAATGGTAATGCTCTATCACCGCACATGACTTCATGACACTGCGGTCTATATACAACAAACGATAAAATGCCCTAAATATTGCATTCCTACCACAATCAATCCCGCCCCACACCGCATATTTTCAACTTCCGTTTTTTTCCCCCCCCTCATGCGCCCAGCATCAACTCTCTTACAATATAGGCTTTCTGCTACACCTACGCAAGAACAGTGCAACAAGCCCCCGATTGCACTGCTTTCGATAAGCAATAGCTATGCTATTGGAAGCCAAAAGCATAGCTATTGCAAGGGCGATTGCGGTGCAATCGGAGGCCATGATATACCTTGATAAAACAAAATATTGAATTACAGCCCTTTAATATTCATATCAAGAATTATCAGTATTGTGGATTCTGTGTCAACACATTGTTGCTCTTGTCTATTTCGCTCTGTGGTATAGGAAGCAGATAGTCGCGGCTATCGTCAAAATTGCGGCCTTTCTGCACATTGTATTTAGCGGCATAGGCACGCATCACCTCGCCAAAACGATGCTGACGCATAAGGTCATCACGGCGCCATCCTTCCATTGCCAGTTCCACACGACGCTCATGCCAAATGATTTGACGCAACGCATCCTTGCCGGTTTCTGTAATATCGGGCAGCGTCTGTGCGGTAACATGTGGCACATAAGCCTGACGGTCTTTGCGTGGGTCCACAGGATTCGTGTTGCGCGCACGCTGACGTATCAAGTTTAGATAATGGAGTGCCTCTGTGGATTTGTTGTTTTCATTGAGGGCCTCAGCATAGAGCAACAATATATCTGCATAACGAATAAGGCGTATATTGTAACTTATCATCCACACATCATAGCCAGCCTTGTCTGCGGCAGGTACTGTCATCTTATAGTCATGAAAGCCTGTTGCTGACTGATGGTTGTCTTGTTCCTGTTCATCGCCTATATAGCGGTCGCCAGTGCGTGTGAATACATACGTCTGTCGTGGGTCATCTTTATCAAAAGCATTGAACAAGTCGGTAGTCGGCACATGGAAGCCATAGCCTTGGTAGCCTGACACATCACGGCTGGTAAAGAAGTGCGGCACATTAGTACCTGTGGCAATGTTCTTGTCGAAAAGCTGGTTAGGTATCTCAAATACAGACTCTGAACTGTTATTATACTCTTTGCGCCAGTTCATACCATAGTCAGGCAGCAGCGAATAATCCTTATCCACCTCCACTATCTCATGAAGTATCTGCTCAGCATTGGTATAGTCGCCACGAAACATGTATGTCTTAGCCAGCATGGTCTTGGCAAAGCCACGGGTAACATGGTATTGTTCGTCCTCACTATACTGTCCCTTGGCAGGCAGTGCAGAGGCTTCTTTGCAATCTTGTATAATCTGGTCATACACTTGGTCTGTTGTGGTACGAGGTGTCTTCAGTATCTCCGCAGGCGTCATTGGTTCTGTAAGCAGAGGTACACCGCCAAAGGTGGTAACCAAACTGTAATAGCCAAAAGCACGCAGAGCCTTTGCCTCATTCTCATAACGGGCAAGTATGACCTTGTCGCCTTGTGCCGTAGGAGCTTTGGCTATAACCTCATTGCAACGGTTAATCAAACGATACAAAATTTCCCAACGACGACCTGCCTCACCATTGGTAGTGTAAACATTGAAGTTTTGAAGCTCCATTACCTCAGCACGGTCGCCATCTGTGCTGCCTTTTAAAGCATCATCGGTAGAGCAGTCGCCCACGAAATAGAAATTGAGGGCATACTCATTCCATGTGGTTCGCAGCTGTAGATAGGCTCCTGTGAGCGCTTCTTCTATCTGCGACTGTGTCTTATAGAAGTTTTCACTGGTAGTTTTACCATATGTTGGCTCATCAAGGCTACAACTATAAAGCGCAAATCCCGCTAAAAGCCACAATATACTATAAAATATTTTTTTCATTTTCAATCGATTTTAAGATTAGAACTGCAAATTAACACCAAACATAACAGTGCGAGAAGAAGGGTAACGGGTATCGTCATAGCCCATATCAAGCGGACTGTTAGCACCTAAATCCGGATCCAAGCCACTATAACCTGTAACGGTAAAGAGGTTCTGCGCACTGACATAAAAGCGTGCCGACTTGATACGCTGCAATTTAGCCATCAAGCTGGAAGGCAAGGTATAGCCAATCTGCAAGTTCTGAAGGCGCAGATAAGAGCCGTCTTCTACCATAAATGATGAAGTGCGGTAATTGTTGTTGTCGTTGCTGGTAGTGATGCGTGGATATACTGCGTGGTCTCCCTCTTGGCGCCACGCCTTGGTATAGGCGTCTGCCAAAGCGTTCTGATAGCCTACCACTGCCAATGTGCCTTTTGATACGTTATATATATCGTTGCCCAATGTACCTTGGAAAGAAGCTGTAAAATCAAAGCCTTTATATTCAAAACCAAGATTAAAGCCATAAACTATATCAGGATTAGGATTCCCTATAAAAGTGCGGTCTTCATCGTCATTGAGAGGTCCACTCTCACCAAGTTTGGCAAACTTGAAGTCACCGGGATGGGCATTAGGCTGTATTTTATTGCCATTTTTGTCTACATAAGCATCTATCTCTGCTTTATTTTGGAAGATGCCTATTTGCTTATAACCATAGAAACGTCCTATTGGTCCACCTTCATAAGTGCGACTCACTGCACCTGTAAGGTATTCGGAATTAAGATGAGTAACCTTTGTCTTGTAAGTTGATACATTGGCCCCGACAAGATAGTTAAGCTTACCCACATGATTGCGATAGTTAGCCACCAGTTCAAAACCTGTGTTCTTCAAGTCTCCCGCATTAAAGAAAGGACTGTTCGGAAAGGCTCCAAATGAAGGGATAGGCATTTGCAACAGCATATCTTTTGTTTTCTTTACATAAAAATCCATAGAGAGGTCAAGCGTATTGCCAAGTAGTGTCATGTCAAGACCTATATTAGTCTGCTGGCTGGTCTCCCATTTTATATCAGCATTGCCTTGATAAGTGGGCACGTAACCTTGACTCCATCCATTGCCAAAATACCACTTCTTCTCATTGTCTGTTCCGATAAGTGTCAGTGGAGCGTTGGCATCAATACGCTGGTTGCCGTTTTGTCCCCAACCGACACGCAACTTCAAGTTATCAAATACCTTGCCAAGGCCACCTTCTTTGAAGAAAGCCTCATTACTGATACGCCATCCTAAAGAAAAAGACGGGAAATAGCCCCAACGGTTTTTCTTGGCAAAGCGCGATGAGCCGTCTGCACGAAAGCTGACAGTAGCCAAGTAGCGGTCGTCATAAGAATAGTTGACACGTCCCAGATAAGAAAGCATGGAAGTTACAGTCTGGTCGCCTGAAGTCTGGTCGCCTTCTGTCTGTGCGCTCAACACGCGATAGATAATATCGTTGCCAAGAGCATTGCGCTTGAAAGCATTGATGCCCTCACTGGTGTTCTTCTCATAAGTCATGGCTGCCATAGCATCTACATGGTGCTTTTCAAAGTTGTGTGCATAGTTCAAGCGTTGCTCTACCAGATAGTTTATCACCTTACTGTCATTGTTGGTCAGCTCAGTCTGCGTATTGTATTTACTCTCACGGTTGCCTAACATATCGTCAGAGAAAGTAGCAGAATAGATAGGCTTGAAACTCTTGAATGTATTATTGTTGCGTTCAAAGCTCACTTGCACACGATAAGAAAAATCCTTTGTGAAGTTTATCTTTGCAAAGACATTACCAAACGCATTGAACATTTCATTCTTGCGGTCATTGAGTTTCAATATAGAAACTGGGTTTGGGTCAAACGACCATTCCGTAGGTGCCCACTTGTTGTATTCATAATTCTCGGAAGAGGGGTCTACCAAAGGATTGATAACAGGAGTAAACGGGTCTGCCTTCTGTATAAAATTGAATGAAGGCAAACTGCCAGAGTCGCGCTGAGTCATACTGGCAATATTCACATTAGCACCCACAGTAATATACTTATTCAAGTCATACTCATGGCTCAAGCGACCTGTCAGACGCTTGAAACCTGTTTCTATAAGGGCACCTTCTTCATCTACATAGCCCAAGCTAAGCGATGTACGGGCGTTCTCGCTACCCGAACGCACACTGACATTATAGTTTTGGTTTAATGCACTACGTGTAACTTCTTTCCACCAATCAGTACTATAACCTTTCTTGTATTGATTGGTAAAGCGAACTTTGTCAAAAGTAGGATCATTGGCATAAGCTGTTGTGATAAAATCATAATACTGATCGCTATTCATCATGTCCATAGCCTTATAACTGTTGCGCACACCGATAGATGCGTCTAACGTAACAATGGTCTGCCCTTTCTTGCCACCCTTAGTGGTAATCAATATCACACCATTAGAGCCGCGGGAGCCATAGATAGCACAAGCCGATGCATCTTTGAGCACTTCCATACGCTCTATATCGGCAGGATTGATGCTGCTGATATTATCCATGAACTGACCGTCAACTACATACAGCGGGTTATTGTCATTTACAGTGCCAAAACCGCGTACACGGATAATGGCATCTGCACCCGGTTGACCAGAACTGGTACTTACAAAGACACCAGCTGCCTTACCTGCCAACAGGTTGGACACATTAGATGTGGCATAATTCTTGAAGTCTTTCTCACTCACAGACGACAGTGAGCCTGTAAGGTCGCTACGGCGTTGAGTACCATAACCCACCACTACAACCTCGTCTACCCTATTGTCTAACTGCAAACGAATATCATATTTTCCATTCTTCTGTGCCTTTATCTCTGTGGTTTCATAACCCACATAAGTCACTGTTATCTTGTCTGAATTGATTTTCAGATTATAATGTCCATCAATATCCGTAACCACTACATTGGAAGTACCTGGCTCACGAACTGTTGCTCCAATCAGAGGTTCACCAGTATTGCTGTCATAGACAGTACCACTAATGGACTTACCTCCTTGTTGTGCATACGCTGAAGAAGTTAAAAGCATAGCGCATGAAAGGGTCATTATTTTTTTGTTCATAGGTTTAGATTTAATTTTATTTATATGATATTATTATGTTTTTATTGTCTTTTATCTTTCCATGCTTGACACTAAGTCGAACACCCTCAGGCAATTCATAAATAACTGCAGCTTGCTTGGCTGGTATAGATAAAGAACACAAGCCACTGACACCACGCGCCACATATTGTTTTGACACAATATCAAACAAATCATAACTTGCACTTCCTTTCACCTTATAGATTATCCGCATCTCTTTTTCATAAGGATTGTAAACCAAATACACTGGATACGGACGCTTGGAATAGAAATCAGTAGCATTGCAGTCAAGCTTTAGTATTCCCTTTACATTAGTAGTATCTACTATAGCGCCTAAAATACCGATAGGAGCTGTACTGTAAACACTCATCATACTGGTAGTAGGATTGCCTTCTATCCACTTTGGTCCATCGCCAATGGCTACTGGAGACACACCCTTTAACGAGGCTTTGCCGTAATCATCAGCCTTACGCAGACCTTCATAGGCGATGTTGTTATCCGTAAGGTCTCGCAATTCTGGAGCCCACTGATGTTGAACATCAATATTACGGGGGAAAAACAACCTGCAAGCGCTGGCATTATTAAGCATCCATTTACCTATAGCTGCAGCAAACTGCGGCTCATATTTAACTAAAGGTACAAAGGGCCAAGCAGGTTTTATACTATTCATTAGAAAGGCATATCCACCACCATCAGTAATACTTCCTTGCAAACCGCTGACATCATACTGTCCCCATTTACCGACAATGATGCCCCAACCAGTACGACCTGTTTTGCTCTTGCAACCATCAAAAACCCAATCAAGCAATTTATGCACATCATACTGCTTGCCCTGTGTAGCATTAAGGTAAGCCGCTGCATAGCAACCTAATGGCAAGAGTGCCTCATAGAAACGGCTTTCTTTCTGACCAAGCAGTGCTTCAATGGCACTTTCACTATATGAAAGGTAACGGGCATCGCCAAATTTCTTATATGCACAGAGCAACACATAAGCATGGCCACCTGCCGCATCTTGCTGATAAGGGATAGCACTACGACCACCTCGTAGCTTTCCATAATCAAAATAAGAGTAATCGTAATTTCCATTTAATACAGAATCAGCCTGTACAAATTTCTCTGCAACACTGCGCATAATACGGTCTGCACCATCAACATCAGGGAACACATCACTCACCGCATAAAAAAGAGCATTTGGAAGAATATCGTACCACCAATCGCGTCCATAGCCACCACCTAAATTAGCAACCTGAGGATTAGTATTATTCATTACTATATTCCAACCATTCGCTGAATTGAAAAAATTCTGAACCATTTTCACATAGTTAAAACCATCCTGACGAGTCTTGTCTATGCCTACAAGACCTGCACCCAATAATGTGGCTAAAGAATTGAGCGATTCATGAAATTCGCCACCATTATGCTGCGGACCTTGACGTATATCACCTACTGCTGTATACAAGCCAAAAGTAGGTTGGTCAACATTTCTACGAGCATTATCCAACCAGATGAATGGTCCCATCTTGCCCTTATTGTGCCAATCATACACATAAGCATCAAACTTGCGAGCTTTTGTCTTCCAATCCAACATCTCATAAGAAGACGGCATGTCGGGCATAAGGTCCACACGACTAAGATGTGTCTGCTTGACTGGTGTTCCAAAGCACTTAAAAGAACTTGCATTGATACCTAAAGAAAATAGCAGTAAGCCTGCAATCAATGTATGTAATTTAAAATTTATCATATCTAATGTCTTGTTTCTAATTCGTTTGTCTGCTTTGTTATGTTCTTGGCAAGCGGATAAGAGAGAGTCTGCAAAGCCGCCACAATAACAAGAGCATACTTTAATGCAAAATTTTCTGATACACAATAGGCCAATACTATAAATAGAGATAGGCCGAGAAAGCGACCCGTAAACAGTCCAACTTCATGGGTCATTATATAGGTGTATTCGTTACGTTTCTCTATACGGGCTACAACATCAATCGTTCTCATCATCACAGGATAGTATGCTAAATCATAAAGTGGTTGGAATATGACCTTGCACAACACAAACATGATAACACCTGTCGCAGAGAACAACAAGCCATTAAAGAGGGTTCCAATGAAGAACATCAACACACTGCCCAAGAATATCCACAGACGGTCCTGAGGACGGGCTATGCGACCAAGAACATAGACCAGCACTGCTGTCAACGCTCCACTAATACCTTGAATAGCGCCAAGGGCTCCTTCATCACCGACAAAACGCATAACAAGGATAGCAGGAGCCGTAACCAGAAATCCTTGAACCATGCCTTTAAGAACTGATAAAGCAAGCATCTTACGCCATAAAAGATGAAAACGGAAATGGATAAAACTGGTATCGGTAGGCATTATAAACTTACCACGCCATAATATGCTTACCGCAAATAAAGTAATTGCTACTACCACTGCCATCACCGCACGATAACATAAGTTGGCATTAAAAGTAATGCCCAACACCTCTTGGCCTGTCATACCACCTATAAAGGCTCCTATTATCAATGGCACAGTAATATTTGCCACTGAGAAAAAGAAAGATTCAAGGCCAAAATAGTAATTACGGTTACCGTCTGATGTATTGTAAAGTGCCAATAAATAACGGTTAGTCCAAAAGAAACCGGATGCAGCGCCTAACAAACAACCTGTTAAGCCCAGCTCAATAATACCAAGATGCTCTATCAGCATCATGCTTCCAAGAGAAATTCCACTGACTAATATGCCTGCTGCATAAAGCGTCTTTATATCAAGAAGCTTCAATAGAAAGCCATTGACAAGCGATGTTACCACTACACCTACATACATAGCCAACTGATAGTAAGCTACCATGGCTGGATCGTTGGTAGTACGCATAACATAAGCTCCTGCAAATATCTCGACTACAGGCAGTACAAAAGCATAAATCATGTTGGTAAGCAGCAACACTTTCATGTTGTGCTCTTGACCACGAAAGAACTGTATTTCCTTTAATAAACGATTCATATAAACAATACTTTAATGCTTTAGGGTTGCCAATATCTCTTGAATAGAAAAATCAGCTTGACAAATTACTTCATCACTTGCACCATAATATATATGTATGGTATCACCTTCCACTATCTGCCCATTGCTAAACACTACATTACCAAAGAAGCCAGTCTGTTCATAAGGAGCTATAGGTTCCATTATTGGTTGTTCACTTCGGGCAATAACTTTGGTTGGATCATCAATATCAAGCAGCATAGCTCCTAAGCAATAGCGGTTTTCTGCTGTGGCACCATGATAGATTTCAAGCCAACCTTCGTCTGTTTTTATAGGTGCAGCACCTGCCCCAAGACGCGCACTGTCAAAGTAGCCGGGGCGTGTAGTAGCGATGCAAATGTGTCTACCCCAATGAATACGATCAAGACTTTCAGCTACCCACATATAGTTTCCACCCAGTTCAGGACTACTGGGACGGTGAAGTGCATAATATTTTCCATTAATTGATTGCTCAAACAAAGCGCAATCCTTATTATGAGGAGGAAATATCATACCCTCATGGGTGAAAGTTTTAAAATCAGTTGTATGCATCATACCTACGCCCACGGCCACAGATGACACTTCTGTAAAAGTAAGATAATATCCATCCGACATGGTTGCAACACGGCAATCTTCTATGCCAAACGCCTCAGAAGGACGACTTCCAAATATAGGAGGATAAGCAGTATCTTCATAAAAGTGTGTACCATCATCACTAAAAACTAACCTGAGATAAGACAATGTTGTCAGATAATCCTGTCCTTTATACTTTATTACACGTGGATCCGATGCATCCAAGTCAGTATCATCTTTATCAAACTCCATTACTTTGAAACCTTTGCCCGTATAAACAGGAAAGCTTATCTTTCCTTCTTGCTGGCATGGACGTTCCGCTACACGTATCAATAAGGCGATACGGCCATTTAATCGGAATACACCAGGATTGAGCAAGCAAGCTATTTCCATACCTCTAATGGCTGGTTTAAAATCTTTTGGAGTCAGAACTGGGTTCTGAATGTTTCTCTTAGCAAT